>DASXYE010000170.1:0-14487 GCA_036502695.1 Jatrophihabitantaceae bacterium | reverse complement strand
CCACGGGGCCCGGCGTCCACGCGGTGTGGTCGTTGCCATCGACGGCGGCGACCGGGTCGGACATGCCCGGGGGCAACGGGTTGGACGGAAAGGTGATCCGGCCGAGGGCCAGGTCGGTGAGCGGGTAGGGCTGAGCCTGCGCCACGCGGACCTCGCGGGCCACCGGCCCGATGAGGGTGGTCGCCTTGCCGCCGTCCGGGGTCGTGACGCGCACGACGCACGGTGGCCCGGACAGCCGCACCCGTTGACCGTCCAGCACCTGCGCACGCGTCCCCGCCGGCACCTGCCGGGCGTTCACCGCGGTGAGGACGGACCTCGGCGGCAGCACCGCGGCGTCGGCAGCCCCCAGGCTGACCTCCACGTCGGTGCCTTCGCCGGTCACGGTCTGTACGCCGGGGTACAGCCGCAGCGCCGTTCGCGACTGGGGCACCGACACGGTGGTCGACACGGCGGCGTCGGAGAGGTTGAACAGGGTCAGGTGATCCTCGACCGTACTGGCGCGTATGGAGGGATCGTCGACGGTCGGGACGGGGCGGTTCGCGGCCGCACGGGTGCCGGCGGCGTCCAGGCCCGGATGACCCTCGGCCAGCCAGGGACCGACCGGCCCGTCGGACAGGCTGACCGTGTCGCCCGAGACGGTGATCGGGTTCGCGCCGCCGCGCACGACCAGCCCGGCCCGCCCGTCCACGTCGATCCAGCCCTGCGTGGTGCTGACCTGCGGGTTCGGGTAGTGGGCCACGTCGGTCCAGGCACTGCCGTCGTCGGACACCTGGATGCGGTACGCCCGACCGGCGGCCGCCTCCCAGTAGAGGCTGACGTTGTCGACGGGCGTCGGCGCGCCGAGGTCGACGGCCAGCCAGCTGTCGGCGCGCGGACGGTCGGCCCGCGACACCGCCCACCGGGTGGTCAGATCGCCGTCGGTGGCGAAGGCCGCGCCGCGTCCGGTGTCGGCCGACGACGCGGTGGTCGGCCGGCCCTGGGCCAGGTTCGCGCCGCTGCCCGAGCGGAGCTGGAACTCGAAGATCGAGTAGCCGTACGTCGGGTCGGGCGTGACGCCGAGCAGGCGGACCCACCGCGTCGTGACGGCGTCGAAGGTCAGCGTGTCGACGCGCGTGATTCCCGGGGGCGGCGGGGTGCCCGAGCCGGAGTCCGACGACGGCACGGTGACGGCACCTTCGGCGGTGGTGTACGTGCGCGATCCGTCGAGGCCGGCTACCCCCGGCATGGTCAGGTTGAACACGGTCAGCCGCCCCTCGCCGGCGCCCAGCCCGGACGTCACGTAGACGATGCTGCCGCCGGGCAGGGTGGCGAACCCGGCGTGCCCGGCGTCGAAGCCGAGCAGCACCGCGCTGGCGTCGAAGCCGTCGCGCAGGCGTTCGTAGACGTGCGCCGTACGCTGGCGTACGGCCAGGCCGGTGCTGGGCAGGAACATAGGTGTGGCCCCGCTCAGCGCGAACAGCCAGTCGTCGTGCTGCGGTTGCCAGGCGAACTTCACGAATCCCGGCTTGGTGATGGCACCGGCCCACGCGTTCGGCGACTGGTGCGAGACGAGCCCCGGTCCGGTGCCGAAGTCGCGCGCACCGGCCGCGGCGGCGAACACCTCGTCGGCCGGCAGCGGCTGCACCGGACGCCCGGTGCGCGCCCGCCACTCGTGCAGCAGGTAGCTGATGGCGACCTCGGCGCGGGCCTCCGGCTCGTACTTCGGTTCGCCGGAGAACTTGGTGATGCGGTCCACGGGCGGGTACGCCTGGTAGGCCTCCAATCGCGCGGCGAGCGCTGTCTCGGCCCAGGCGGCGCTGCGGTCGCCGAGCACCTGGGCCAGGAATGCGATCGGGATGACGTCGCGCCCGTAGAGGTGTTCGCGGTCGTTGACCATCGGCATGAGCGGCTCGCCGGCGTCGCTCATCAGGTCCATGATGCTGCGCCACAACTGGTCGCTGTTGGGCTGCTCGCGCAACACCTCGGGCAGCGGCTGGCCGGCGGTGAGGAAGTGGATGCCGTTGCGGGCCGACGTCCGCCACAACTCGCACTGGTAGTGCGGACCGTACGAGCCGTGGTTCTCGACGATGAACGTGTCGTACAGGTTGTGCGCGGTGTTGGCCGACACGGCGACGCCGTCGACGACGGTCGGGTTGGCCAGGTCGGCCGCGGGCAGGCCGGTCTCGTTGCGGCTCCATCGCCCGAATGCCGCGCGCCAGTCGTCGGCGCCGGCCGCACCTGGCGCCCAGGCCAGCCCCGGCGCGATCGACTGGGCGTACACGCCCATCTCCTCGAGCTTGGTGTCGCCGACCCAGCCACCGGTGTAGCCGTTGGGCGTCCAGCCCGACGATGCCGGGTCATTGCCCGATCCGAGCGACGTGGTGTACGCCGCCTGCTGCTGGGCGATCGTGTCGAGGTTGGCTCGCGTCGTCGCGTCCAGCTTGTCCCACAGCAGCCGGCCGGCCAGCTGGAAGTACAGCTGGAACGTCGTGTCGAAGAACAGCGTCTTGCCCCACTCGGTGCCGCCGGTGAGCCGGTTCGACGCGGCGAAGTGCTCGATCGTGGCGACGGTGTGCGCCTCGAGCGTGGCCGCGTCGACGCCGGCGACCTGCGCGTCATAGGTGCCGCGGGTGAGCAGCAGCGCGTTGCCGAGCACGACGGCGAAGGAGAAGTCGGTGGCCCGGTAGTGCCCGGCCGTGGCGTCCCACTGCGTCTCGGCCCAGCGGGTGTGCCGCAGCAGTACGCGGTAGTACGTCTGGGCTACGGCGTCGTGGGCGAGCGGGTCCGCGGCGGCGGCGGCGGTGCTGTGCACCGGGCGGACGTACCCGGCCGCGGCCGCGAGCGCGCCACTCGCCGCGGCGAGCTGGAGAAACCGTCGCCGGGTTGGCCCGGACGCCTCTGGCAACGTTGTCATACAACGCACCGTAGGTGCCCTGTCAAGGCGCCTATCCACAGATCGTGTTCGTGGTGCACCAGGGCGTGCGCGGTGCAAGTAGGCTCTCCGGGACGCGGCGCGCGAAGCGCACAACTGGGAGAGAAGCGTGGCAACCGGACTGGCAATTGTGGAGGGCGAGGTCCGCGAACTCGTCCGTCGCCGGGGCATCGATCCGGGCGCGGAACCGGTCGTCGTCGGCCGGCTGATCGACGAGGTCATCAGCGAATACCTCGATCGGGCCGTCACGTCGTCCCTGCCGCCGCTCGGTGACACCACGCACGTGGCCCGCGCCGTGCTGGACGCCGTCGCGGGATTCGGCCCGCTGCAGCCGTTCCTCGACGACCCTTCCGTCGAGGAGATCTGGATCAACGAGCCCGGCCGGGTGTTCATCGCCCGGCGCGGACGGTCCGAGCTGACCACCCTCATCCTGACCGCCACGCAGGTCGCCGAGCTGGTGGAACGGATGCTGCGCACGTCGGGCCGCCGCGTCGACCTGTCCACGCCGTTCGTGGATGCGCAGTTGAAGGACGGCAGCCGGCTGCACGTCGTCATCCCGCAAATCACCCGCGAACACATGGCCGTCAACATCCGGAAGTTCGTGCTGGGCCTGCACTCCCTCGACGAGCTGATCGGGGTCGGGTCGGTCACCGAGCATGCTGCGCGGTTCCTCGAGGGCTGCGTGGCGGCCGGCCTGAACATCCTCGTGTCGGGCGGGACGCAGGCCGGCAAGACCACGATGCTCAACGCGCTGTGCGCGGCCATCCCGGCGCGGGAACGGGTCGTCACCGTCGAGGAAGTGTTCGAGCTGCAACTGGCGTTGCCCGACGTCGTGTCGATGCAGACCCGGCAGGCCAACCTCGAAGGCACCGGCGAGATCCCCTTGCGGCGCCTGGTGAAAGAGGCGCTGCGGATGCGGCCGTCGCGGCTGATCGTCGGCGAGGTCCGCCAGGAGGAATGCCTCGACCTGCTGATCGCGCTCAACTCCGGGCTGCCGGGCATGTGCACGCTGCACGCCAACTCGGCGCGCGAGGCGTTGGTCAAGATGTGCACGCTGCCGTTGCTGGCCGGCGAGAACGTCTCGGCGGCGTTCGTCGTACCGACCGTGGCGGCCAGCGTGGACCTCGTCGTCCACCTCGGCACGGACGCCATGGGGCACCGGCGGCTGCGCGAGATCGTGGCCGTGCCGGGTCGCGTCGAAGGCGATGTCATCGAGACGTCGGACATCTTCACCTCACGCGACGGTCGGCTGATGCGGGCCGACGGCTACCCGCCGCACGCGGAGCGGTTCGAGGCGGCCGGCATCGACCTCGCCTCGGTGCTCGGGCATCGCGGCGGTGGCGGCGGGCACCGGATCGGGCCGCACGCGGTCGGGGAGCGATGACGTGGGCGCGTTCCTCGGATTGCTGCTCGGGTGCGGGCTGCTGCTGATCTGGCGCAGTGGCCCGCGGGCGCCACAGCGGCGCGCCGCGGCCGTGTCGGACTGGATCGAGCGGCGCACCGACCTGCTGCGGCAGGCCGGCGTCGACGGGGTCGGCTCGACGCAACTGCTCGGCGTGCAGGTGCTGTGTGCGCTCATGCTCGGCGTGATCGTGTTGGCGATGACCTCGACCATCGCGATCGCGGTGTGCTTCGCGGTGTTCGCCTTCTTCGGACCGACCATGGTCTTGCAGCGGATGCGTCGTCGCCGGCAGGTCGCGCTGCGCGAGCTGTGGCCCGAGGCAGTCGACAACCTGGCGTCGGCCGTACGCGCGGGTATGTCGCTGCCGGAAGGGCTGTCGGCGCTGGCCTTGCGCGGACCCGAGACGTTGCGCCCGCCGTTCGCCCGCTTCAGCGCGGCGTACCGGGCCAGTGGCCGGTTCGGCGAATGCCTCGACGCGTTGAAGGACGATCTGGCCGACCCGGTGGGCGATCGGGTCTGCGAGACGATGCGGGTGGCCCGCGAGGTCGGCGGCAGCGATCTCGGCACGGTGCTGCGCACGCTGTCCGAACTGCTGCGCTCCGACGCCCGCACCCGGGCCGAGCTGGAGACCCGGCAAGGCTGGGTGATCAACGCGGCCCGGCTGGCGGTGGCGGCGCCGTGGGTCGTGTTGTTGCTGCTCGGCACGCAGTCCACCACGCTGCACGCGTACAACTCGACGGGCGGCGTCGTGCTGCTCGTGATCGGCGCCGTGGTGTGCCTGGCGGCGTATCGGATCATGCTGCAGATCGGGAAGTTGCCCGAGGAACAGCGGGTCCTGCGATGACGGCCGTCGTGCTCGGGGCGTTCCTGGGGTTGCTGTTCGCCGCGGGGGTGCTGCTGGTCGTGCGGGCCGCGCCGCCGATGCGTCCCGTCCGGCTGGCCGACCGGATGGCGCCCTATCTCGGCGACACCCCGTTGCCGTCCAAGCTGCTCGCCCGCCCCACCGCGACCTCGGTGCCGTTCGCCGTCGTGCGGCGGCTGTTCGGCCCGGCGATGGGCGACGCCGTGGGGTTCGTCGATCGGGTGGTCGGCGGTTCGATCTCGGTGCGGCGCCGGCTCGGCGGGCTCGGCACCGGCGGCACCGTCGAGGAGTTCCGCGTCGAGCAGGTCGTATGGGGCGTCATCGGCCTGGTCGGCGGTGGGCTGCTGGTGGCGCTGATCGGCCTGGCCCGCGGCGACGTCGACCCGGTGCTCGCCGGCGGTACGGCACTGGTCGGGTTGGTGGCCGGCGTGCTGGCCCGCGACTGGTACCTGACCAAGCAGGTGCAACGGCGCGAGGCGGCGATGCTGTCGGAATTCCCCGTCGTGGCCGACCTCCTGGCCCTGTCGGTGGTGGCCGGAGAGGCGCCGCCCGACGCGCTGCTGCGCGTGTGCCGGCTGACCGGCGGCGAGCTGGCCCGCGACCTGGACGCCGCCCTGGCCCGCGCCCGGTCCGGGGTGCCGCTGACCACGGCGCTGTCCGACCTGGCCGAGCGGACGACGCTCGAGTCGTTCTCCCGGTTCGTCCAGGGCCTGGTCGTGGCGATCGAACGGGGCACCCCGCTCGCCGACGTGCTGCGCGCGCAGGCGACCGACGTCCGCGAGGTGGGCAAGCGGGCCCTGCTCGAGGCGGGTGGCCGCAAAGAGATTTCGATGATGGTTCCGGTGGTATTTATGCTTTTGCCGGTGACGGTGCTGTTCGCACTGTTCCCGGCACTATCCACGTTGGTGTCGCTCACCAGGTAGAGGGGAGGGCCCGATGGTGCCCTTGGACATGCTGGCCGTCTGGCTGGCCAGTGCGTACGCCCGGGTACGGGGACGGGATCCCGAGCGCGGCGACGTGCCGGGCTGGGTCATGGTGACGGTGATGACGGCCGGGTTGGTCGTGGTCATCTTCGCCGTCTTCAAGGGCAAGATCACCGACGCCATCAGTAATGCGATCGATTCCGTCACGGGCAACACCAAGTAGCGCGGTGCTGTCGCGCTGGCGCCGCCGGCTGCGGCACCGTCTGGGTCGCCTTCGCGACGAGGATGCCCGTGAGTCCGGTTCGGCGGTCGTCGAGTTCGTGATGATCGCCGTGCTGCTCATGTTCTTGCTGTTCGCCGTCTTGCAGGTGGCCGTCTACTTCTACATCCGCAACATCGTCCAAGCCAGCGCCGCGGCCGGTGCGCGGTACGCCGCGAGCCAGGGCATCGACTACGGCGAAGGCGGTAGCCGCGCGACGACCCTGGTGCGTCAGGGATCGAGCCCGACCGTCGCGCACGGTCTGCCGTGCCAGGGCAGCGCCGGCACCGACGTCAGCGGCTTGCCGCTCGCGGTCGTGCACTGCGGTGGGCACGTCAAGTCGATCTTCTTGCCGCTGGGCCGGGTGCTCAAGATCGACGTGACGGCCCGCGTGCTCAAGGAAGGCCAGCCGTGAGGTGGCGCGACGACTCGGGTAGCGCCGTGAGGTTGCGCAACGACGCTGGTAACGCCGTCATCGAGTTCATCTTCGTCGCCGTGCTGATCCTCGTGCCGATGGTGTACTTCGTGACCGCCGTGGCCTCGATCCAGCGCAGCAACCTCGGCGTCTCCGAGGCGGCCCGCGACGCCGGCCGGGCGTTCGCGACCGGCGAGTCGACCCAGGACGGCTTGTCCCGCGCCTCGGCGGCCGTGCGGTTGGCGATGGCCGATCAGGGTCTGCCCGACGACGCGACGGTGCGGTTCGTCGCCGTCGACGGCAGTTGCGACGCCGGGCCCATCGACCCGGTGCTGGCGCCCGGGGCCGAGTTCGCGATCTGCGTCATCCGGCACACGATGCTGCCGGGTGTCCCGACGTTGTTGGCCGGGCACGGCATTCGAACGATCGGGCGCTACATCGTGCACGTGGACGATTTCCGCACGGTGCGTCAATGATCACGCGGTTGCGCGGTGATCAAGGCTCGGTGATTCCGATGATCCTGGGTTGTTGGCTCGTCGTTGCCTTGATGGTCGCGGGCTACGTGGCGGCCACGAATGCGTTCGGTAAGCGGGTCGATCTGCAGTCGGTCTGCGATGGCGCGGCGATCGCGGCGGCGAATTCGCCGGACTTCGCCGGCGAGCGCACCGCAACTGCCGGCGAGGCGAATGGCGCGCTGCAGTTGGCCGGTGTGCAGAGCGCGGTGTCGGCCTACCTGTCGCGTGATCCGTGGCGGGAATCCGTCGACGTCGACACTCGGCTGAATGATGATCGGACCCGGGTTCTGCTGACGTGTCGGCGGCGGTCGAAGATCGCGTTCGGGTGGCTGTTCGGAAAGCCCGGCGGGGTCGTGGCGACGGTGACCTCGGCGGCGCGCTCGGCCGTGCTGGTCGGGGGCTAGCGGTTATCGGTATCCGGCGCGACTTACCACTCGGAATACCAGCCTGGTAACGCGCAGTCACCCGAACCCCGACGTGATGCGGGGGTATGTCGTAATAGCCAACGCCCGGGCCGAGTACCGGATTGACATCGACCTGACTTCACAGGGCGTTGACTGCGGGCTGCATTCATCGGAACGCTGGCTGTATAAGGTGGTTGAGGCCTGAGAGCTTCGACTGGACAGTCGCCGACAGGGTCTGCGAATCTGCCTGGATGGGGCTGAATTCTACGTCCGCCGTCATCCTTGGGGTGCTGCATGACGGCGCGGCGACCGGCGGCGAGATAGTCGCTGCGGCATCACGTCGGTTGACTGCTCAAGGCGGTGTGACCCGCAGCCAGGTTTATCGGGAACTGCCCACGCTCGACCGGGCCGGTTTCATCAAGGCCGGCAAGGAAGGCGCCCGGTCGAGCCATCCGTATTCGATCACCGCGGCGGGCCGAAAAGCGTTTGCCCAATGGGCATCGACGCCGAACGGCAATGACTCGGTACGCAGCCAGGCTGTGCTCCGGCTCGGCTTCGGTGCGCACCTGTCGACGAAGCAGTTGCGCGAGATCATCGATGCGGCCAAGCAGGAACACGAGGCCGCGTTGGCCGCCCACCGCAAAGATGCCGCCGAGTTGAAGAAGGCCGGCGATGCGTTCGGGGCGGCGGCGGTCGAATTCGCCGTCGCCTATGAGCGCGCTCTCATTCGGTGGCTCGACTCCGTACCGACCTCCTAGCCCTCCCGTTCCGCCGAGTGACGGATTTCGCGTCGAGTGACGCCCATATTCGCTGTCACTCGACGCGAAATCCGTCACTCGGCGCGAGCCCGAGATCGTCCCTACGGTGAGCGGGACGCGCGCACCAGCGGGTACCGTCATCGGACGTGACCGACGTCCCCGCCGAGCTCAAGGAGCTCGCGACCACCCTGGCCAGCATCGAATCCGTCCTCGACCTGGATGCGATGCACGCCGAGGTGACCGACCTCGAGGCCAAGGCGTCGGCCCCCGATCTGTGGGACGACCCGGCCAGCGCGCAGAAGGTGACCAGCCGGCTGTCGTCGATGCAGGGCGAGATCCGTCGGGTCGAGGGCCTCCGGCAGCGCCTGGACGACGCCCAGGTGCTGTGGGACATGGCCGAGGACGCCGGCGACGACAAGGAACGCGACGAGGCCACCGCCGAGGTTGCCGCGCTGCGCAAGGGCATCGACGAGCTCGAGGTCCGCACGCTGCTCAGCGGTGAGTACGACGCCCGTGAGGCGCTTGTCACCATCCGATCCGAGGCGGGCGGTGTCGACGCGGCCGACTGGGCCGAGATGCTGCTGCGCATGTACCTGCGGTGGGCCGAGCGGCACGGGTACCCGACCGAGGTGCTTGACACGTCCTACGCCGAAGAGGCCGGCATCAAGTCGGCGACGTTCCAGGTCAAGGCGCCCTACGCGTACGGGACGCTGTCGGTCGAGCAGGGCACGCACCGCCTCGTGCGGATCAGCCCGTTCGACAACCAGGGTCGGCGCCAGACCAGCTTCGCCGGGGTCGAGGTGCTGCCGGTCGTCGAGCAGTCCGACCACATCGACATCCCCGACGACGACATCCGGGTGGACGTCTTCCGCAGCAGCGGTCCGGGCGGACAGGGCGTGAACACGACGGACTCGGCCGTGCGCATCACCCACCTGCCGACCGGGATCGTGGTGAGCTGCCAGAACGAGCGCAGCCAGATCCAGAACCGGGCCAGCGCCATGGCCGTCCTGCAGGCCAAGCTCCTGGAACGAAGGCGGCAGGAGGAGCAGGCCCGGATGGATGCCCTCAAAGACGGCGGTACCAGCTGGGGCAACCAGATGCGCAGCTACGTGCTGCATCCGTACCAGATGGTGAAGGACCTGCGCACCGAACACGAGGTCGGCAACCCCCAGGCGGTGCTCGACGGCGAGATCGACGACTTCATCGAGGCCGGCATCAGGTGGCGCCGCAGTGCCGCGTCCAGGAGTGATGGGTAAACTTCGGCGCCGTGATCCGACTCGACCACGTCAGCAAGGTCTATCCGGCCGGAAACCGTCCGGCGATCGAGGACGTGACCATAGATATCGCCAAGGGCGAATTCGTCTTTTTGATCGGCCAGTCCGGCTCGGGCAAGTCGACCGTGCTGCGGTTGCTGCTTCGTGAGGAGCTGGCCACCCGCGGCAAGGTGTTCGTGGACGGCCGCAATGTCGGCCGGCTGCGCAGCCGCCGGGTGCCGGAACTGCGCCGCAAGATGGGCTGCGTCTTCCAGGACTTCCGGCTGCTGCCCAAGAAGAACGTGTACGACAACGTGGCGTTCGCCCTCGAGGTCATCAACAAGTCGCAGCGCACGATCCGCCGGGCCGTGCCCGAGGTGCTCGACCTGGTCGGACTCGACGGCAAGGCGCTGCGCATGCCGAACGAGCTGTCCGGCGGTGAGCAGCAGCGGGTGGCCATCGCCCGGGCGTTCGTCAACCGACCGCTCGTGCTGCTGGCCGACGAGCCGACCGGGAACCTGGACCCCGACACGAGCCAAGGCATCATGGGCCTGCTCGAACGCATCAACCGGACGGGGACAACCGTGTTGATGGCCACGCACGACAACAACATCGTCGACGCGATGCGCCGTCGCGTGATCGAGCTCGACGGGGGCCACATCATCCGTGACCAGTCCCGCGGTGTCTACGGCGTCAGCCGCTGAGCGGGGTTAGGAAGTCATGCGCGCCAGCTTCGTGATGTCCGGCGTGGGTCAGGGCCTGCGCCGCAACGTCTTGATGTCCATCGCCCTGATCATGATCACCTTCGTGTCGCTGTACTTCCTGGCCGGCGCGTTGCTGACCGGCAAGGAGATCAGCAAGTTCCGCCACCAGTACGAGGACAAGCTCAACGTGTCCGTCTACCTGTGCGGCGCGACCAAGAGTGTCCAGTGCCCCAAGCCGTTCACGCCGGACCAGAAGCTGCAGCTGCAGGCGAAGCTGAAGGCCGATTCGCAGATCGTGAGCGCGAAGTTCCTCAGCAACCAGGACATCTACAACAACAACCGGGGCTACCTCGGCAAGAACAGCGACCTGCTGCAGCCCAGCGATTTCCCCAACGAGTTCGTCGTCCAGCTCAAGGACCTCAAACGCGACTACACCTCAGTGGCCGCGCGGTACGCGAAGGAACCCGGCGTAGAGGCGATCCAGAGCGAGGACGAGGGTCTCAAGACGATCCTCGACATCTTCGACAAGTCGAGAATCGGCGCGCTGGCGTTCGCGCTGGTGGTGCTGATCGCGGCGATCCTGCTGATGGCGATCACCATTCAGGTGGCGGCGGCCCAACGTCGCAACGAAACGAACATCATGCGCCTGGTGGGCGCGTCCCGGTGGATGACGCAGTTGCCGTTCGTCATCGAGGCCATGATCACCGCGGTGATCGGCGGCGTACTGACCATCCCCGCGTTGTGGTTCAGCAAGACCTACGTGCTGAACGGCATCTTCGGCCACTCGGTCAGCCACGGCGTGCTGCCCGACCTGTCGGTCAACGACGTGCTGGTCGCGTCCGGCGAGTCGGCGCTGGTCGGCATCGTGCTCGCGATCATCACCGCGTACGTCACGCTGCGCGCCTACGTCAGGCTCTAAGTGCAGGCTGCATCGAGCAATCGCACGGCGGGCCGCAAGTTCATCGCGCAGAACCGCAAGGCCCGCCACGACTACGCCATCCTCGACACGTACGAGGCCGGTATCGCGCTGACGGGTACCGAGGTGAAGTCGCTGCGGCTCGGGCGGGCCTCGCTGGTCGACGGGTTCGCCACGATCGACGACGGCGAGGTGTTCCTGCGTAACGTGCACATCCCCGAATACACCCAGGGCAGCTGGACGAATCACGAACCGCGGCGCACGCGCAAGCTGTTGCTGCATCGCGCCGAGATCCTGCGGCTGATCGGCAAGACGAAGGAGAGCGGCCTGACCCTGGTGCCGCTGGCGCTGTACTTCGTGGACGGCAAGGTCAAGGTGGAGCTGGCCCTGGCCCGGGGCAAGCGGTCCTACGACAAGCGGCAGGACCTGGCTCGCCGCGACGCCGACCGCGAGGTGCGCAAGGCGCTGGGCCGTCGGGCCAAGGGCAGGGAGTAGCCCGCCCGATCGGGCAGGGTTGCCGTAATTCGATTGGTCACCGTTCGACCCGGTTGGTTGGCTGGCCGACATGACCTATACCTGGCGTGCCCTCACGGTTGCCGATGCGCCGCGCTGGGCGGCATTCACCAAGATCGTTTCGGATGCGGACGACGCCGACGAGGTCTACTCCGCTGAGGACCTCGCCGAGGAGCTGGAAGACCCGGGGCTCGACCTCGAGCACGACACCATGGCTGTCGAGGACGGCGACACCTTGGTGGCGGTCGGGCAGGCCGGACCGCTGATGCTGCGCCCGGACGGCACGGTGCGAGCCGACTTCGCCGGCGCCGTGCACCCCGACCACCGCGGCCGCGGTCTCGGTACCGAGCTGCTCGGCCGGCTGCAACGGCGCTGCGCCGAGCGGGCAAAGGTCGAATTCGCCGGCGCCCCGGTGCAGATCCGCACCGCGATCGGGGCCCCGGTCGCTGCGGCGCGGGCACTGCTCGAAGCTCACGGGTACGGCGTCGCGCGCTACTTCCACACGCTGACGCGCGGCCTGAGCGACGTGGCGCCGTTCGACGATGCGCGTGTGCAGCCCTACGACGTGGCTCGTGACCCCGAGGTACACGCGGCGCACTGCGAAGCGTTCAGCACGCACTGGGGATTCGCTCCCCCCGACGCCGATATGTGGCGCACCTGGCTGACCGGGTCACGCACCTTCCGTCCGGCGAACTCGGTGGTAGGCCTCGGCCCGGACGGCGTCATCGAAGGCTACGGGCTGTGCTACCAGTACCAGCCGGACGAGCTGGTGATCGGCCAGCTCGGCGTGCTGCCGGCGGCGCGGGGACAGGGCCTGGCCCGAGCCATGCTGCAGCGCATCCTGGCGGTGGCCGCACCGACCTATGCCGTCGCCAAGCTGGACGTCGACAGCGAGAACGCCGACGGCGCCGGTCGGCTGTACGAGTCGGCCGGGTTCGTCCGGCAGCGCTCGAACGCCATCTATATACAGAGCTAGCGCTTGCGGGCGCGGCGGCGGGCCTGCTCGGCGCGCTGGCGCTCCTCGGCGACGAGCACGCCGTAGGTGAACCCGTCCCCGCCCTGCCCAGCCGCGTCGGTGGCCAGCCGCCGCAGCAACTCGGCGGCGACGACGCTGTCCTGGAATTCGCCCAGCAGCTCCTGCAGCTTGGCGGTGTCCTTGGCCAGGCTGCTGGCCCGGGTGTCGCCGCTGGTCGCGGCCGCCTCGGCGGCGTAGCGCACCCGCTTGCCGGCCTTGCGGGCGCCGTGCATCTGCTCGTCCGTGCCGGAGGGCTGGGCGGCCCGCCGCAGCCGCTTGCCGAGCGTGCGCTCGACCCGTTCGATGGCGGCGTTCAGGGTGGCCGCCGGACGTCCCGCCGCAGCCGTGAACGGCGGATCGTCGCGCCACCGCGTCGCCTCGGCGAGCAGCTCGGCGTACCGATCGCCGGCCATCGCCTCGAGCAGCGCCGTGCGGTGCTCGCCCAGCTCGCGGGTCAGCTGCTGGTCGATGTGCTCGGCGACCGGGCCCACCACCAGGTCGTCCTGCAGGTCGGCGATCGTCGCGAGCAGGCGGGCGCGCAGCACCTCGGTGTCACGCACCGCGCCCAGCACACCGGCGTACCACCGCAGCTCGTCCTCGAACGTGCGGGCCTGGTCGGGGTCGAAGCAGTACTCGAACGTCCGCAGCGTGCTACGCAGCCGGCGCGAGGCCACCCGGGTGCGGTGCACCGAATCGTCGGCGCCGCGCAGGACGGCGAAGTGGCCGGCCACCAGGGCGTCGCACTGCTGCGCGATGTAGTCGACCAGCACCGCCCCGGCCGAGGTCCGCGGCGTGCCCACGCCCTCGTTGCCGATGCCCAGCAGGGCGCGCGCGATCTTGGCCCGACTGGTGGACGCAACCGCGCCGGCCCGACCCAGGGCGGTGCCGAGCTCGGTCAGCAGCGGTCGTGATCCGGCCGGGCCGAGTTCGACCTCGACCTCGTGCCAGCGCGGGGTCCGGGCCTCGGCGGCCAACCCGGTCGCCCGGACGTCGTCGCGGGCCACCTCGGCGAGCAACTCGCCGGCCGGGTCGTGGATGCGGTGCCGGGTCCGGGTCACGTCCAGGCGCACGGCGGCCGTCACCGGCTTGTCCCGGACGAACGGGCGCAGCAGCGTGGTCAGCGCCTCGGGCGGCGTCTCACCCTCGGGCGGCCAGTGCAGCTCGGTCCGCTCGCCGATGCCGGGCACCTTGAGCTGCCAGCCCGTGTCGACGTCGCCGAGCCGCCGGCGCAGCGCCAGGCGGTACCGCTGCAGGTCGTGGTCGCCGGTGTCGTAGTACGTGCTCGACAGCTGGACGGTATCGACGGTTATCTGCCGATCCGGTCCGGCCAGCGACGGCATCGCGAAGTCGGGAGCAATGTCGTACTTGCTCTCGACCTCACGCGCCACCACCGGCTGATCGTCGGTCACACGCACAGTTCTACCGGGACGACCTCGCCGACCGGTACCCTGATCAGGAACCAACCCAGGGGGTGAAAGGTCTCGACTCCGGACGTTGAGGCAGGGGAAGCGGGCCGAGGACCGCATTGCTGACCTCGTTAAAAAAGCGATGCAAACCAATTAAGCGCCGATTCCAATCGCGCTGAGTTCGCTCTCGCTGCCTAAGCGATAGCGGCTCCGTCAGCCCGGGTTCGTCAC
>DASXYE010000169.1:0-11594 GCA_036502695.1 Jatrophihabitantaceae bacterium | reverse complement strand
GTCGACCCGGCTCCGTACCGCTAGGTACGGTTCGGCGCTGATCGCCGCCAGCCGGATGGCACCGAGCCGCGCGGTCTCGACCCGCATCGTGGCGATGCCGTCGGGGTGGCGGGACATCAGCTCGCGGGCGACGGCGAGGCCCTGCCGGAAGGTGTGCGCGATGCGGTCGTCGCCGGTCGGCGCGGCCGTCGTTTCGGCCGGCCGGACGGGCAGCTCCAGCGTGCGGGTGGCGATCCGGACGGGCGCGTCACCCGGCTCAACGCGAATCGGGTCGGTGGCCAGGACGTCGAGGATCTGGGCGGCCGCGAGCTCGCCGAGCCGCGTGCACTCGTCCGGCGTCTGGGCCTGGCGGGTGGCCCGGGTGCTGATGTCGCCGGCGCAGCCCGTGGCGACGACGACCCAGGCCGCCGGGCCGAGCTGCCGTTGCACGGCGCGGCGCACCGCCCCGGCCAGGTCGGCGCTGACCTCGGTGTTGGCGGCCGGCAGCACCGTCGGATGCACCGGCAGCACCACGACGACGCCCCGCAGGCCGTCGCCGTCGCGAGCCGCCAGCACGTCGACCGGTACGGACGGTGCACTGTCCGTACGCGCCCGTACGGACCCCACGCCGCGGACCTCGCCGGTGTGCCAGCTGAGCGTCGCGTCGACGGGGGCGACCCGCGCCGCGGCCACGGCGGCGGCCTTCGGGATGGCGGCCAGCCACTGCGTCGGCGTCGATCGGGTGCCGGGGCCGCAGTTCAGGTCGGGACCCGAGTGGGTGTGCGTGGCGACCGTCCAGACCGGGCCGCCGATCGTCTCGGCTACGGCCGCGGCCAGATCACCGTGCACGCACACCACGTCCGCGACGACCAGGGTGAGTTCGCCGAGGCGGACGCACCACACCCGCAGCTCGTCCAACGTTCCGGTGGCGCCACCAGCGCGGTCGACGTAGCCGCCGAGCGCTGAACCGGCCGGCACGGTGAGCGGGGCGGACGCGGCGCCGATCCTCATCGCTGCACCAGCCGGCGGGTGATCTCGGTCGGATTGGTGATCGCGGTGCCGACGACGACAGCGGTCGCGCCGGCGTCGAAGGCGGCGGCAACGTCGTCGGGCGTCACATAGCGGCCTTCGGCAACGATGGGTCGGTCCAGCTCTACAGCGAGGCTGTGTACCAGATCGACGTCCGGGTGGGGCGGCACGGCCCCGCCGGTGTAGCCGGACAGCGTCGTCGCGACGTGGTCGGCGCCGGCCGCGGTGGCCTCGACCCCGGCGGCCAGCGAGTCGACGTCGGCCAGCACCGGCACGCCCAGCTCGTCGTGGATGCGCTTGATCAGCTCGGCCAGCGGCTCGGGGCGGGGCCGCAGCGTCGCGTCGAGGCCCACCATCGTTGCGCCCGCCTCGACCAGCGGGGCCGCCGCCGCGAACGTCGGCGTGATGTAGATGCCGTCCGGGTCGCCCGTCTTGGAAATGCCGATGATCGGCAACCCGACGGCGGCGCGGATCGCGGCGATGTCGGCGGCGCCGTTCGCCCGGATGCCGGCCGCCCCGCCGAGCGCTGCCGCCCGGGCCATCAGCGTCATCCCGGCCGGTCCGTGGAACGGGCTGGACGGCAGCGCCTGGCAGGACACGACTACCGAGCCGGGCGCGAAGATCACGCCGCGCATGAATGTCATCGCGCCACCCGGGCGACCAGCGAGCCGTACGGGTGGGCCCCGAGCAGCAGCGCCGCGCCGTCGATCGACGTGCCCCGCGGTTCGCGAGTCCGAGCCTCGGGACAGCGCGCGGCCAACCCGGCCAGGAACGGCTCGCGCAGCAGGTCGGCCACGTCGAACAGCCGTCCTGTATATGAGACGGGCACGTCCACAGCACCGGGGAAGCAGCGGCGCACCACGCTCGCAGCGGTACCGATGAGCCGATCAACGGCCCGCAGCCAGAGCCCGGACGCGACGGCGTCGCCGGATCGGGCGGCCGCCGCCACCGCCCGGGTGAACGAGGCGATCGACGCCACCGGGTTGTCGGTGCTGTAGATGCCGTGCGGGAAGTCGGCGACGTCGGCGAAGTGCGCGTCGAGGACGTCCACCAGGGACGTGGCCGGACCCCGGCCTTCGCGCGCCCGCAGCGCGGCGGCCACGCCGGCCCGGCCGATCGCGAAGCCGCTGCCGTCGTCGCCGAGCAGGTAGCCGAACCCGTCGGCCCGCTCGATCCGATCGCCGTTGACGCCCAGGCAGTTCGTGCCGGTGCCGGCGGTGATCACCACGCCGGGTCCGCCGTCCAGCGCGCCGGCGTGGGCCGTCACCATGTCCCCGGCCACCAGCACCTCGTTCGCCGCGACGGCGTCGAGCAGGGTACGGGCCATCCGGCGCGCGCCGTCCACAGTGGACGGTGCACTGGTCAGCCCGAGCGCGATCCGATCCACCGGCCGGCCGGCCACGGCGGCGCATATCGCCCGCACGGTGCTGTCGACGGGATCCTCGGCCGGGCGGTACCGGAACCCGTCGTGCTCGACGATGTCGCGCACCGCCCCGTCGACGACCACGCCCAGCCGCAACCGGGTCTGCCCGCCGTCCACGGCGAAATCCTGCGTCATCGGATGTCCGCCGACATGGTGATGCCCTCGACGAATCGCTTCTGCAGCAGGCAGAACAGCAACAGGGTGGGCAGCACCGCCATCACCGCCGCCGCCATCAGCATCGGAATGCCGGTGGCCCCGGCGTTGTCGGCCTGCATGGCGGCGAGGCCGACCGGCAGCGTCTTGTGGTTGTCGTCGTTGCCGACGAGTAGCGGCCACAGGTGGCTGTCCCAGGTCGTCATGAACACGACGAGGGCCAGCGCCGCCATGGGCGCGGTCATCATCGGCGCCACGATCCGCCACAGGATGCGCGTCTCACCGGCGCCGTCGAGGCGAGCGGCATCGAGGATCTCGTCGGGCAGGCCGTCGATGCTCTGCCGCATCAGCAAGATGCCGAACGCGCTCGTGCCGGCCGGCACGATCAGTCCGCTGAAGGTGTTCACCCAGTGCAGCTTGAACACCAGGGCGTACAGCGGCACGTAGATGACCTCGAGCGGGATCATCATCGTGGCCAGCACGATCAGGTACAGCAGCGTCCGGCCGCGGTAGGCGAACTTCGAGAAGCTGTAGCCGGCCAGCGTGCACGTGACGACGTTCAGCAGCGTGACGACCACTCCCACCACGACGCTGTTCACGTAGTAGCGGGCGAACGGCACGGTCGAGAACGGCAGCTTGAAGTTCGACCACACGAACCGGCTGGGCCACCAGTGCGTCGACAGCACCTCGTCGGCCGGCTTCAGCGCCGAGAGCACCGCGTAGACGAACACCGACGCGAACAGCAACCCGCCGGGCAGCAACAGCCCGTACAGCACGACGGCCCGGACGGTCACCCGCCGCCGGCGCCGGCGGGCCGGCTCCACCGGCGGCGCCGCGACCTCGGCCGGCCGGGACAGCACGCGCGTCATCGGTCATCCGATCGGAACAGGCGCAACTGCAGCATCGTCACCATCAGCAGCGCGAAGAAGAGCAGCACGGCCACGGCGGAGGCCCGTCCCATCCGGGCGTTCTCGAACGCCGTCTTGTACACGTAGAGGTTGACGACCTCGGTGTTGAAGCTGCCGCCGGTCAGCACTACCTGCGGGCTGAACGACTGGCAGCCGCGGATCACCGCCATAACGCAGACCACGGCCGTCATCGGCTTGAGCAGCGGCAGCGTGACGTAGCGGAACGAGCGCAACGGCCCGGCCCCGTCGAGGGATGCGGCCTCACGCAGGTCGCGCGGGATCTTCGACAGCCCGGCCAGGAACAGGATGAGGAAGAGCCCGGTTTCCTTCCAGACGCTCGCGATGACCAGCGCCCACTCGGCCGACTTCGTGCTGGTCAGCCAGGTGGTATGCGTGCCGAGCACCCGGTTGAGCAGCCCGTCCGGCTGGAACAGCAGTCGCCAGATCACCGAGATGGCAACCCACGACATGGCGACCGGCGCGAAGTACAGCAGCCGGATGAAGCCGCTGCCCGGCAGTTTCGTGTCCAGGCCGATCGCCAGCAGCAGCGCCAGCAGCACGGCCGGGACGTAGGTGAACAGCAGGTAGAAGCCGGTGGCCTCCAGTGATTGATGGAACTGCTCGCTGTGCCAGAGGAACTCGTAGTTGTTGAACCCGACCCAGCGCGGCGAGCTGGTCAGGTCGTAGTCGAACAGGCTGATGTAGAACACCCTGACCATCGGGTAGATCGCGAACAGGCCGAACAGCGCCAGCGCCGGAACCGCGAAGGCGGCGCCGATCAGCTTGCGGTGCGTCGTGGCCCGGATGGCCAGGGTGCTCATACGCTCACTCCGCCAGCGACTGGTTGATCGTGTCGGACGCCTGGTTCAGCGTCGAGTCGGCCGACTTGCCGTCCAGCACGGTGCTCTCGATGGCGGTCTTGATCGCGTCCTGGACCTCGGCCCAGTGCGGGGCCACCTCGTCGAATCGCCCTTGCTGGTAGGCCTGTTGCCACACGGGCAGGAACGGCACCTTGGCCGCCGCGGGCGAGGACGCCCAGTCCTTGACCGGCTGGATGAAGTTGACGTCGGTCAGCCACCGCTGGTTCTGCGAGGTCACGTAGTTGATGAACTTCCAGGCCTCGGACTGATGCTTGGACGCCTTGTTCACCGCCATGTAGTAGCCGTACCACCGGCCGGACGGCTTACTCGGATCCACCTGCGGCAGCGGCACGACCTCCATGTTCTTGAAGGTCGCCGGGTTGTCCTGCTTGATCTGCCCCACACCCCACGGGTACATGATCGTCATCGACGTCTTGCCGGCCTCGAAGTCGGCGAAGGGATCGGTCGCATCTCGGGTGGACGAGTGCGGGTCTCCGAGTTTGTCCTTGTTGATCAGGGTGTTCCACAACTCGAGCGCCTGTACGCCGGCCGGCTCGGCGATCGTCGCCTTCTTGCCGTCGTCACTGACGATGCGCCCACCCGTCTCGTTCAGCAGGATCTGCAGCTGCTGGGTGTATTGCCCGGCGCTGAGGTACAAGAAGTTGAACCCACCCTGACCGGCGGCGATCAGCTTCTGGCCGTCGGCGGCCACGTCGTCCCACGCCTTCGGCGGCTTGGCCGGATCGAGACCGGCCTTGGTGAACGCCGCCTTGTTGATGGCGAACGCGGTGGCATTGAACTCGGTGGGCAGCCCGTACAGCTTGCCGTCCGCGCTCGTCGCGCCGTCGAGCGTGTGCGGCAGGTACCGGCCCTCGGCGGTGGCCTGGGCGGCCGAATCCATCGGTGCGAGCAGGTTCTTCGGGATGTAGTCGCCGCGGATCGCCACGTCGTCCATGTTGATGACGTCCGGGCCGGAGCCGTTGCTCAGCGAGGTGAGCATCTTCGTGTTGAAGTCGGTGTTCGGGATCTGCTGGTAGTCGATGGTGACGTTGGGATTGGCCTTCTCGTACTCGGTGATCAGCTGCTTGTTCAGGGCGATCATCGGCGGGTGGGTGTGTGTCCAGAACGTCAGATGTACCTTGCCGCCGCCGCTCTTGCTTCCGGAACTGCACGCGGCCATCGCGAGACCGACCACGCACACCGCCAGGGTGGCGCTCAGCCTTTTCACGACAGGCTTCTTCATGACGGTCACCTCTCAGTAGTCCTGCAGGAAGCGCGGTGATCAGGCCGGCGCCGCGGACGACAGCCGCGGTCGTCGGGCGACTGCTCGGACGGCGAGGCCCGGCAGGCGTTCGGTCATCAGTGAGTACCGGTCGCCCCGGAACAGGTCGACGCCGAAGTCGACGACGCGACCGGTCTGCCCGTAGCTCGTCGTCTCGATGCGGAACAGGGCCGCGGCCGGCTCGCACTCGAGCAGCCGAGCTTCCCGTTCTGTGGCCAGGGCGATCTCGATCACCGACGTGCCGGTGAGGATGTGCGAGTCGTACCGCGCGGCGAGCAGTTCGTACCACGACTCGGTGAGATCGCCCTGCTGTAGGCCGGGCACCCGGCCGGCTGCGACCCAGGTCGTCTCCAGGCCGATCGGTTCGCCGTCGGCCAGGCGCAGCCGGGTGAACCGCACGATCGGATCGTTGGCCGGGATGCGCAGCACCCGGGACTGCACGCCGCCGCGGCGCAACCGGCGAAACTCGAGCACCCGGCTGCCGGGCCGCAATCCCCGTTCCCGCATGCCGTCCGAGAACGACTGCATGGCCATCGGCTGGGCCATCTTGCGCTGGGCGACGAACGTGCCCCGGCCGTGCTCGCGCACCACCAGGCCGGCCACCACCAGCTCGTCGGTCGCCCGGCGCAGCGTCATCCGGGCGACGTCCCACTCGCGGGCCAGTTCGCGCTCGGACGGCAACGCCGTACCGGCGTCGGTGCTGTCGATGAGCTGCAGCAACCGTGCACGGGTGGCGGACACCTTGCTGTAACTGGCCTGCATCGCGGCTGCCTCCGTTCGCTGCTCGGGGCGTGCGCCTTTCCTAGCAGCGTGGTGCGCGCCCGGCAGCGCCGGAGGCCAGACGCGCTAGACCACTTAGACCAGCTGACTTTACGATCAAGCTGCAAAATTGGGAAGATCGAAGCCCGGGTAGACCACAGTGGTCTACTGGATGTCGCCAGGGAGCGGCGATCTTCGTGCCGTTCACGACGGGCCTTGGA
Organism: Jatrophihabitantaceae bacterium; assembly: GCA_036502695.1. GTDB lineage: Bacteria > Actinomycetota > Actinomycetes > Mycobacteriales > Jatrophihabitantaceae > DASXRA01. Next base: position 4,980 of record DASXYE010000169.1, on the reverse strand, counting down.
CTGCGGCGATCTGATCGGGCAAGCAGTCGGGCCGGCTTCCCGGCCGGGCGGACCGGATCCGGGGACGACGGAGGTTGTCCGCGCTTCGCGGTGCTGTCACGCTGCCAAGCGCGGACAACTCGCCGTGGGTTCCGGGCTAGTGACCCTGGGCATCGACGGCCGTCCGGGGCTCCGCTACCTCCTGCTCGACGCCGGTCAGGGCGTCCGCGTCGACCCGGGCCATGGCGACGCGCAGCACGGGCGCGGCCATCAGCGACGTCACGATTGCGACCAGCACGATGATCGTGTAGGACGCAGGGTTGAGCACGCCGAGAGTCAGCCCGGTGCTGGCGACGACGACCTCGACGGCGCCCCGGGCGTTGAGGCCTGCGCCCAGGGCGATCGCGTCCCATCGGCTCAGATGGGACATCCGGGCGCCGGCGTAGGCCCCGACGAACTTGCCGACGACCGCCAGCGTCAGCACGGCTAGGCCGGCGAGCAGCACGGGTGGCTGCGCGAGCCGGCCCAGGTCGACCTTCAACCCGGCCAGCACGAAGAACACCGGGGCGAGCACCGCCACGACGGGCCGCAACGTGCTTACCGCCTCGGGACGTTCCGCGCCGACGAGCGCTCCGACGACGAACGCGCCGAGGATGGGTTCGAGCCCGAGCGCGTTCGTCGCGGCGGCCCCGCCCAGGATGAGCACGACCGCGGCGGCGTCGCCGGTCAACCCGAGCACGAGCCGCGCCACCCGGCGTCCGACGAGGACCGCCACGAGCAGCGCACCGACCACCTTGGCCACCAGCACGGCGACCGCGCCGGGCCGCACGCCGGTGCTGGCCATCGCCGACACCACCGAGAGCAGCACCCAGCCGATCGCCCCGTCGATGACGCCGGCAATCAGGATGAGCTGCCCGACCCGCCGCTCGGTCAGCCGCAGGTCGAGCAGGATCCGGCCGATCACCGGGATCGCGCTCACGCACATGGCCACGCCGACGAACAGCGCGAACGGCGCACGGTGCCCGGACGGGCCGGCCAGCAGGGTGAGCGGCAGGAGCAGCCCGGTGCCGATGCCCAGGGCGAGCGGCACCAGCACGCCCGTGGTGCTCACCCAGGCGGCGACGCGACCGCGGCGGCGCAACGTCGTCAGGTTCAGCGACATCCCGGTGACGCCGACGAGCGCGATGACGCCGAGCTGGCCGACGGTGTTCAGGTCGACCAGCTGCGACGTGGTGAAGTGCCAGCCGGTGTGGCCGAGCAGCGACGGCCCGAGCAGCACGCCGGCGATCAGCTCACCCATGACGGCCGGCAGCCCGACCCGGGCCAACCCCTGGCCGAACAGCCAGGCCAGGGCCAGCACTAGGCCAAGGTCGGCGTACAGCATCAGGGCGCCGGGGTCAGCAGATCACGGTCGTGGGCCCGCGCGATGCTCAGGCGCGGCGTCGTCACCATGTACAGCCCGGACTCGGCGTCGTACAGGTCGTTGGCGTCCATCTTCATCGGCGCGGTGGTGGTGCCGGCGTTGGGTACCTGGACGTCGGCGCGCACCCGGGCTCGTTCGGCCGCCTCGATCACGCTCAGCATCGGGGCAACGCCGCCGCGCCGCGAGGCGTCCTCGAGGTCGGTCAGCCCGGCGACGATCGCGCCGAACGCGTTGTCGGGCTTGTAGGCGCGGACCTGCTCGGGACGCATCAGCTTCTGGGCCAGCCAGAAGTAGCCCATGCGGCCGCGGTACTTGTCGTACATGCCGGCGACCAGGGCCAGCATCCGGGCGTACGCGTTGCGGTACAGGTTCTCGTAGAACGTGCCGGCTTCGGCCTCGGCGACGTCGCCGGCGTCGATGGCCAGGATGGAGGCGGCCGAGAGCATGCCGCTGAACAGGGCCAGATGCACGCCCGTCGACAGCAGCGGGTCGAGGAAGCAGGCCGCGTCGCCGGCCAGGAAGTACCCCGGGCCGCAGAACGAGTCGGCCACGTAAGAGAAATCCTGCTCGACGCGGATGTCGCCGGCCAGCTCGTGGCCGGCAACGAGGTCGCGCACGGTCGGCGAGGCGTCCACCAGCGACGAGAACAACGCGCGCAGGTCGGCCCGCGGCAGGGCGAGGAAGTTGTCCTGGTGCGTGACGTAGCCGACGCTGAACTGCCCACCCCGCAAGGGGATCACCCAGTACCAGCCGTTCGGCGACGAGATCACGTCGATGCCGCCGGGCGGCGTGCCGGGCAGCAGCTGGCCGCCGGGGTAGTAGCCCCAGATCGCGACGTTGCGGAAGACCTCGTGCGGGCGGCGGTTGTGGAACTGCTTGCGGGACAGGATGCCGGCCCGGCCCGAGGCGTCCACGACGTGGTCGAACTCGGTGGTGTGCACGGTGCCGGTGCCGTCCTGCGTCCAGTCGGCGCTCATCGCGCGATCGCCGTCGAAGTTGATCCGCTTGACCGTGGCGCCCTCCACGACCTTGGCCCCCTGCGACGCCGCGTGCTTCAGCAGGACGTGATCGAAGTCGTCGCGGTCGACCTGCCAGGACCGGATGTCCTCGCCGAACATGTCCCGCCAGTTGACCGCCCAGTCGCTCTCGGCGCCCCACCGCAGCAGCACGCCGCGCTTGACCGGGTAGTCGCGGGCGTCGACCTTCTCGGCGGCCCCGGCGAATTCGATGATCGCCCGGCACGACGGCGCCACGGACTCGCCGATGTGGTAGCGGGGAAAGTGCTCGCGTTCGAGCAACGTCACGTCGGCGCCGCCCTGGGCGAGGAACGTGGCGGCGATCGATCCGCCGGGGCCACCCCCGACGACGAGAACCTTCGCTGTCATATCGGCCTCCTGAGGTGGTCGTCGATGGCGGCCGCCACCGCGTCGGGACGTTCGAGCAGGGGCAGGTGGCCCGCGCCGGGCACGGTGATCACGTCGGCGTCGATGACGTCGTGCAGGCGCGCGGCGTTGTCGATGAACGCCGGCATGTCCTCGTCGCCGACGATGGCGAGCAACGCTGCGGTGATCCGGCGCAGGTCGGCGTCGGTGTGGACGTGGTTGGTGAGCGAGCGCATCGCCCCGGTGTTCAGCTCGGTGAACGGGTGCTTGACGATCACCTTGCGCAGGGCGGCTCGGACGGTCGGATGCTTCTCGGTGCCCCGGAAGATGTCCGGCGGCGACTGCATCCACCGATCGGCCATCAGCTCGCCCGGGCCGGCGAACCGCTTGAGCATCGCCAGCTCCTTGTACCGCCGCTCGGCGTAGGGATCCACGGCGGCGCCGGCGATGGTCGGCGCGCCCAGCACGACGTGGCTCATCAGCTCGGGCTCGTCGATCACCACCTGCAGCGCGACGCACGAGCCGAACGACAGCGCGATCAGCCGCTCGGCGCTCTCGGCCTTGGCCACGGCGGTCAGCTCGGCGGCCAGCCGCGGCAGCGTGATGTCGCGGGGCATCGGGTCGGATGCCCCGTGCCCGGGCAGGTCGGCGCCGACGTGCCGCCACCCGGGTAGTCGATCCCACAACGGCTGCCATGTCGAGGAATCCATGGTGTAGCCGTGGATCCACAGCACGGCCGGCCCTTCGCCGTGCGTCCGCGTGGCGATCATTCGAAGCTCGCGCAGAAGTCGCGGTACGCCAGCACCGGGGCGTCGCGGGCGTCGAACCGCTGCGGGGCGTTGACGTCGAGGTGGTTCCACACGATGAGGTCCTCGGCCAGCGCCTTGCGGGCGCCCCGCACGACGTGGGGCAGCTGGGCACTACGGTCCGGGCGCACGGCCACCGCCACCCGGGCCACGCAGCCCCCGGGCACGGGCACCGCGCCGGTGATCACGAAGTGGGTTTCGCCCGGTGGTCCGAACTCGGTCACCACTACAGCCGGGCTGAATGCTCGGGCATAGAACCGCGAGGCGAAGTTCATCTCGACCCGGCCGGCGGCCACCGCCTCGTCGCGGGCGGCATCGCGCTCCTCGGGCGTGATCCACGGCGAGAGCATGGTGCGGAACTCGGCCTCGATGGCCAGCGCACCGCCGTCGTCGAGGTGCACGCCCATCGCCTGCACGCGCGGCACATGGTGCACGGCGGCGAAGTGGTCGGTGTCGAAGGCGTTCTCGACGATGTAGGCCGCCGGCGCCGCGACGTCCTCGCGCACGGCGGCCACGACTGACCGGGTGGCCGCGATCTCCTTGATGGCCTGCTCGAAGCCCCGGTCGCCGGCCGGATCGTCCGACAGCCGAACGAAGATCGCCTCGCCGGCCAGCAGGACTCGGTGCTCGCGCACCGACAACCGGGTCGTGCCGCCGAGCCGGATGCGCTTGCCGTGAAACGGGCAGACGATGCACGCCCCGGCCCGGACGCCGCCGTAGCCCAGGTGCGCACCGCGGTGCGGGCAGGTGCCGTCGAACACGCGCACGTCCTCGCCGTCGCGGACGATGACCAGCCGCTGCTCGCCGATGGTCAGCGGCGTGATCTCCTCGGCCAGGTCGGACCGGAAGGCCGCCAGGTACCAACCGTTCATGACTGCAGCACCTCCTCGGCGGCCCGCTCGCCGCTGCGCAGCGCGGCCGGGACGAACGGGCGGGTGGTAGCGGTGGCTTCGCCGGCGAAGAACACCGTGTTGTCGACGGGCTCGGCCCAGGCGGTGCGGGCGGGCGCGTTGCCGGGGCGCGGGTAGGTGAACGCCCCGGTGGTCCACGGGCCGGTGCCCCAGTCGGCGAGTTCGACGTGACGGACGGCGCCGGCCCAGGGGAGTGCGGTGTACAGCCCGGCTGTCGGGTTGGCGCGGACGCGGGCGGCGGCCGGACCCTTCGCGACGACCAGTACGTACGGACGTCCGGCCTCGCACCGCACGAAGCCGAGCCGGCCGTCGGCGTCGAACACAGCGGCCGACTCAGGGGCGTCCTGGCCCAGCGTGATCAGCGCGCAGCAGGCGTCGCCGAGCGGCAGGGCCCGAGCGGCGGCGACCTTGCGGGGTGGCAGGTCGATCTTCAACATGTCCCGGACGATCACCGGCGGCGGGACGGTGAGCACGATCGC
>DASXYE010000168.1:0-10397 GCA_036502695.1 Jatrophihabitantaceae bacterium | reverse complement strand
GTCGCGGCGCTGTGCCGCAGGGCGTGCGGTCCGAGCTGTGGCGCGGCGGGCAGCTGCTGGGCGTGGTCGTGCACGACACGGCGGGCGGCGCGCTGATCCAGTCGTCGCCCCCGCTGGCCCAGCAGCAGGGCGGCACCGCTCCCCTCGACGGCCAGGTCGGGGCGCCCGAGCCGCAGCCAGTCCTCGAGCGCCCGGTCGGCCGCTTGCCCGTACGGCACGGTGCGTTCCTTGCGGCCCTTGCCCAGTACGCGCAGCACCCGGCGCGAACGGTCGACGTCGTCGATGTCGAGGCTGACGAGCTCGCCGACCCGGATGCCCGTCGCGTACAGCAACTCGACGATCAGTCGGTCCCGCCGTCCAATCGGTGTGTCGGCCGCGGGCAGGTCCATCAGCTCGCTGGCCTCGTCGGCGGCCAGCACATGCGGCAAGACCCGGTGCGGGCGCGGACTGGCCAGCGACTGTCCCGGATCGATCGAGGACAGCCCGGTCGTCAACGCCCAGGCCGTGAACGTCCGCGCCGACGCCGCCCGGCGGGCCAGCGTGCTGCGCGCCGCCCCGCGCGCGTGCACCATCGCGAGCCAGCTCCGCAGCGTCCGCAGGTCGAGGTCGGCAACCTCGCGACCGCCGAGCCGGCCCAGATGCTCGAGCAGGCTCACGATGTCGCCGACGTAGGCCCGCACCGTGTGCTCGGACCGATTGCGCTCCATGCGCAGGTGCCGTTCGAACGCGGTCACGGCGTCGCCCAGGGCCGGGGGCAGGTTCGCGCGCACCGCCGCCCCGCTGCGGCGGCCGGCGCCCAGCTCCGCCTCGTCGACCACTCGATGACGGTGCGCGCAGCCGACCGGGCGCGTCAAGCCGCCACACCGACCGGACCAGGCTCGCGTGAGCCCCGGTCACGCGGGTCACGCGGGTCACGCCGGCTCACCTCGACGAGCGGCGGCGGAATGCTGTCGCCAGGCGAAACCCCTCCTCGGTCGACTCGACCAGCCCGGCCAGGCGCAGCGCCGGCAGCGAGCGGATGACGTCCACGACGGGCAGCCCGCTGCGCCGGACGAGCTCGCCCTCGCGGGCCGGGCGCCGCACCGGCACGGCGTCGAACACCCGCCGCGACAGCGGATCCAGGCGATCGATGCGCTGGCGCAACTCGTCGACGGCAACGTACTCGTCGGGGCGGGCCGGGCGGTGCAGGCCCTCGCCGGCGCTGCCGATCGCCTCGAGCACATCGTCGACCGACGAAACCAGCAGCGCCCGCTCGTCGCCCTCGCGGCGCAGCAACACGTGGCAGCCGGACGACATCGCTGACGTGATCGGCCCCGGCACCGCCATGAGGGTCCGGCCGAGCAGCAGGCAATGCTTGGCTGTGTTCAGTGCGCCGGACCGCGCTGCGGCCTCAACGACTACGGTCCCGGTCGACAACGCGGCGATCAAGCGATTCCGAGTCAAGAAGCGGTGGCGCTGCGGTGCCGCCCCGGGCGGGCTCTCCGATACGAGCAGGCCCGACTCGGCAACCCCGTCGAACAACGCGGCATTGCCCGGTGGATACGGGCGATCCAGTCCGCCCGCGGACACCAGGATGGTCTGCCCGTCGGCGCTCAGCGCGCCCTGGTGCGCCGCCGCGTCGATGCCGTACGCGCCGCCGGAGACCACGTCGAAGTCGCGCCCGGCCAGTGCGTAGGACAGCTCGGTCGTGACGTGCCGGCCGTACCCGGTCGCCGCCCGGGAACCGACCATCGCCACGCCCCGGACCCCGGCCTGGGGCAAGTCGCCCGGACCCTTCACCCACAACGCCACGGGCGGGACGGGCTCGCCGCCTTCGCGGTGCCGCTCGCGCCCCGATCGGTACTCGACCAACCGCCGCAGTGCGGCCGCCTCCAGCGCCGAGACCGCGAAGTGCGGCCACTCGTCGGATTCCGGCACGACCAGTCGCAGGCCGTGCCGAACCGCGGCGTCCAGGTCGGCCTCGGGATCGGCCGAGTCGCGCCGAGCGGACGTGGCCCCGGCAACGTCGTCCGGGACCGCCCTGCGCCGGATCGCCGCCGCCGCATCGACCGGGCCGGCCTTACGGACGAGATCCCACACCGGGATGCACCCGGGCTCCGCCACCCGGCTCAAGTACGCCCGAGCCAGCCGGACCTCGTCGGTCACCGCGCTCGGCTCGGCGGCATCCAGGCCGGTCACGCCGCCCACGCCTCCGTCCGGCCGGTGCGCAAGAACACCGCTTCGCCGACATCGCCCGGGCCGGGCACCGTCCGTCCAGACAGGTCGGCCACCGTCCAGGCCACCCGCAGGACGCGGTCGAAGCCGCGCGCGCTGAGTTCGCCGCTGTCCAGATGGCCTTCGACCGCGCGCATCGCGTCCCGCGGCAGGCGCCACGGCCGCCGCCGCAGCACCGGGCCGGGCACCTCGGCGTTGGTGCGCCATCCCTGAGGCCGCCATCGCTCGAGCGCCGCCGCCCGGGCCTGCTCGACCCGGGCCGCCACCGCTGCGCTGGTCTCGCGGGCCGACCCCTCGGCGAGCAGCTCGGCCCGCGTCAGCGAATCCAGCGTCACCCGGATATCGATGCGATCCAGTAACGGGCCGGACAGGCGCATGCGATAGCGCCGCCGCTGGTTCGGCGGGCAGATGCACTCGCGGGAGCGCTCACCGCACGGGCACGGGTTGGCGGCCAGGACGAGCAGGAACCGCGCCGGGTAGCTGACCGATCCCTGGCCGCGATGCAGCACCACGCGACCGTCCTCGAGTGGTTGGCGCAGGCCGTCTAGCGCCGACGGATGGAACTCGGGCGCCTCGTCCAGGAACAGCACCCCGTGGTGGGCCAGCGAGATCGCCCCGGGCTTGGCCAGGCCCGAGCCACCGCCGACCAGGGCGGCGACCGACGCAGTGTGATGCGGCGCCTCGAACGGCGGGCGCCGCAGCAGTCGGCCCCGGTCGGGCAGCCGGCCGGCAACCGAATGGACGGCCGTCACGTCCAGCGCGGCATCGTCGTCGAGCGCCGGCAGCAGGCCGGGCAGCCGCTGCGCCAGCATCGTCTTGCCCGCCCCGGGCGGACCGAGCAGGTAGATGTGGTGGGCGCCGGCGGCGGCGACCTCGAGTACCCGCTTGCCGAGTGGCTGTCCGGCGACGTCTGCCAGATCGGGGCCACGAACCGCCGCCGCTTCCTCGGCCGGCGCGGCCAGCGCCGGTGCTCCGGACTCGCCGCGCAGCCAGCCGACGACCTCCCTGAGTGTGCCCGCCGCCCGGACCTGCACACCGGACACCAGCGCGGCCTCGCCGGCGTTCGCCGCGGCCACGACGACCCGCTCGATGCCGGCGCGACGAGCCGCGAGCACTGCCGGCAAGACGCCGCGCACCGCCCGCAGCTGACCGTCCAGGCCGAGCTCGGCGAGCCAGGCCCAGCCGGTGATCGCCGACGCCGGCACCGCCTCGGCCGCCGCCAGCACGGCGACCGCGAGCGCCAGGTCGAACCGCGAGCCGACTTTGCGCACATCGGCCGGCAACAGGGCGACGGTGATCCGCCGGTTCGGCCACTGCCCGCCCGAGTTGAGCACCGCCGCCCGGATACGGTCGCGCGCCTCGACGACGGACACGTCAGCCAGCCCGGTGAACGTCAGGCCGGGCAGCCCGGCGGACAGGTCGGCCTCCACCTCGACGATCTGACCGTCCACCCCGGACAGCGCGAGTGCCAGGGTGCGGGCCATCACCATCCGAGCACTCCACGCAGGTGACGGACGCTGGCCGCCCCGCGAGGCTGGCGCAGTACCGACACCACGTCGAAGCGCAGTTCGGGCCAGTAGCGCGGATCGCCGTAGCTCTTCTGCTCGGCCAGCCAGCGCAGGGCCAGCCGGCGCAGCCGCAGCGCCTTGGCTCCCAGCACAGCCTCGGCCGGATCCCCGTAGGCGGTGGACGATCGGGTCTTCACCTCGCAGAACACGAGGACCGGGCCCTCGGTCGCGATCAGATCCAGCTCGCCGTCCGAGCAGCGCCAGTTGCGGGCGATGATGCTTAGCCCGGCGTCGACCAGATGTTGCTCGGCGACCCGCTGTCCGTACTGCCCGACGGCATCCTTTGCGCGCATGCCTCCACGCTGCCGCCTGAGCTACCTGACATCAGCGCCCCAACGCAATCTGTGGATAACAGATCAGCTGTGGACGACCAACTTGACAGCAACGCGATGAGCGCTCGCGCGACGACAGCGCAAAGCGGCCGAGCTAACCCCGCCGAGAACGCGATGAGCGTTTGCGCGAAGAGCCCGCCGGCTGCGGCAGTCCTATCCGCGGCCAAACGCAGTGACGGATCGAGCCGCCGTGCAGCAGCGCCGCCCGAACCGAATCCGGCGGATGAGCCAGTCAGTTGTTCGGCAGTTCGAGATCGGGCTTGTCGAGCTCTTCGATGTTGACGTCCTTGAACGTCACGACCCGGACGGTCTTGACGAAGCGCGCGGGCCGGTACATGTCCCAGACCCAGGCGTCGCGCATGGTGAGTTCGAAGTACACGTCGCCGTCGACGTTGCGCGGCTGCAAGTCGACGTCGTTGGTCAGGTAGAAGCGCCGCTCGGTCTCCACCACGTAGCTGAACTGGGCGACGATGTCCTTGTATTCGCGATAGAGCTGCAGCTCCATCTCGGTCTCGTAGTTCTCGAGATCCTCAGCGCTCATGCGATCTCCTCGGAGCGGTCCGCGGGTGGCCCCGCGTCAGCCCATCCATTGTCCAGTACGGCAATCCGGGCGGCCGCCCTGCGCACGTTTACGTAGCTTGCCCGATGCTCCGGACACGGCCCGTGCTGCTCCAGCGCGGTGGCGTGTTCCGGGGTCACGTAGCCCTTGTGCTGAGCGAACTCGTACTGCGGCCAGCGCTCGTGCAGCTCGACCATCATCCGGTCCCGGGTGACCTTGGCCAGGATGGACGCCGCGGCGATGCAGGCCACCACCGCATCGCCCTTCCACACCGCGGTGGACGGCACGCCGAGCCCCGGCACCGGGAACCCGTCGGTGAGCGCGTAGGTCGGCACGGGGCGCAGGGTGGCCAGGGCGCGGCGCATCCCGGCCAGGTTGCACACGTGCAGGCCGCGGGCATCGACCTCCGCCGCAGGAATGGCCACCACCGACCACGCCAGGGCGCGCGTCACGATCTCGCCGTACAGCTCCTCGCGCACGGCCGGCGTCAGCAGCTTCGAGTCTGCCAGCCCGGCGATCTGGCCACGGCGACCGCGCGGCAGGATGCACGCCCCGACCACCAGCGGTCCGGCACAGGCGCCCCGGCCGGCCTCGTCGGCGCCGGCGACCAGCTCGAAGCCGGCCCGGTCGAGGGCCATCTCGTACGCGGACAACCCGGTGTCGCGGCGCACGATCAGACGTGGCGGCGACAGGGGCAGCGGTACCGGAACCGGGCGACGGGGCATAGCAGCGAAGACGTTACGCGGACGCGGCGCGCTCGTCGTACAGAAGCCGGCGCAACACGTCGACGAGGCCGACCGGATAGATCACCGCGTCCGAGTCGCGCAGCTCGGCCAGAGTCCACCACCGCTCGCCGATCAGCACCGATCGCTCGATCTCGTCCACGCCCTGCGCGACCAACGGGGTGCCCGCGGGCAGCCGCACCAGGAAGTAGTGGTTGGTCTGGTCGTGCCAGCGCCCGTTGAACGTGAACACCTCGTGGTCGGTGTAGTCGGGCCCGGCATCGGCGGGCAGCTCGATCCGGACGCCGAGCTCCTCGAACACCTCGCGGACGGCGGCCTGGGCCGGGGTCTCGCCCGGATCGGCGCCGCCGCCGGGGGTGATCCAGTGCGTGTCCGACGTCCCGACGTCCACCGTGTTCTCGATCAGCAACACCCGGTCGGCGTCGTCGAGCAGCAGGACCCGACCGGCCGTCCGCGGCTTGGCGAGGGCCCGGGCAACGAGGTCGGCGATCTCCGGCGGCTCGAACCGCTCCGGGCTGGCCCGAAGCTCGTCGAGCGACCACCAGCGCGTCCCGAGCATCATGCGGACCTCGTCGTCGGTGAGCGCAGCGGGAGCGGCGGTTCGCGGCGCGGCCAGCCGGGCCAGGTAGATGTGGTCGACCTGGTCGTACTCGATGCCGCGCTCGTGATCGGTCCAGCTGCGGCGGTACGTGTGCAGCTCGCTCGCGTCGTCCGGCGCCACGTCGATGCCGGTCTCTTCGTAGGCCTCGCGTATCGCGGCCTGCCGCGTCGTCTCGCCCGGTTCGACGCCACCACCCGGGATGAGCCACTGGCTGGCCGTCTGACCCAGCTGCAACTGCTCGCCGACGAGCAGCACCCGATCGGCCGGGTCGATCAGCAGTAACCGCCCCCCGACCCGCGGCACCGGCGCCATCAGCGACGCCGGCGGCGACGCAGTCCGAAGATGGGCAGCACCGTCAGCATCCCGCCGATCGCCGGCAATGCGGCGTCGGCTTCGTGCTTGAACGTCGACGGCGTGCCGAGCGTGCGCCACCTCGACGGCGGCCAGGCGATCAGCGTCCCCTTGCCGATCACCTTGCTCACCGCGACGGTGGTGTTGGTCGTCTCGCAGATGTGATCGGCCGGCGACTCTTCGAGGCAGTGGAATCGCGAGTCGGCCGAGTCGTTGCGGTGATCGCCCATGACCCACAGCCGGCCCCTGGGGATCGTGATCGGGCCGAACGTGCGCGTGTCGTTGCTGCCGGAAATCAGATGGCCCGGCCGGTTACGCGGATCCCAGGGGAGGTTCTCGAAGATGTACGGCTCGTCGAGGGAGTGCCAGGGTCCGTTGACGCCGTTGTTGCTCACCTGCACCCGGCCCTGCGGGTCGCAGCACTGCACGGTCTGCCCGCCACTGGCGATGACCCGTTTGATCAGGTCCTTCTCGTCGGGCGGAACGAAGCCGACCAGCTGGCCGAACCAGCGCACGCCCTTGACGAGCGGGTTGGACGGCGCCTTCGGGCTCGGCTCCTCGTCCCAGTTGGCCGGCGCCCGGAATACGACGATGTCGCCGGGGTGCGGGTCGCGGATGTCGAAGATCAGCTTGTTGACGAGCACCCGGTCGCCGGAGCAGCCCGGGCAGCCGTGCAGCGTCTTCTCCATCGACTCGGACGGGATGTAGAACGGCTGGATCAGGAACGTCTTGATGAGTACGGCGACGGCGATCGCGACAGCGATGAGAACCGGCAGTTCCCACCAGGGCGCCTTCTTGCGCTTCTTCGGCTCCCCGGCGCGCCGCCAGAACTGCCACCGGGGCGGCTTCGTCCCACCGCCGCCACCGCCGCCACCGCCGCCGGTTCCGTCGGTCTCGGGCGTCGGCTCGGTAGCAGTCGCTGCTACCGGGGTCTCGTCCGGCGTCGGCTCGACCGGATCGCCCTCGGGGGCGGGGTGGACGTCAGAGGCCGGGTGGCCGTCAGTTGTGGGATGGCTGTCGGAGGTGGGCTGGTCGTGGATCGCCAGCGAGTCGGCCAGTTCGTCGTTGCGGGCCGACGCGTCGGACTCGAGCTGGCCGGCGCGCGCGCTGGCCGTCCCGGACCCGGCGTCGGCGAGGTCGGCGCTGCGGTGCGCCTGCTCGTCCGCCATCCGCTCGTCGCTCGCCGGATCAGCGGGCGACCGTCTCCCGCTTCTCCTTGATCTTGGCCGCCTTACCGCGCAGGTCGCGCAGGTAGTACAGCTTCGCGCGCCGCACGTCGCCGCGCGTGACGACCTCGATCTTGTCGATCACCGGGGTGTGCACCGGGAAGGTGCGCTCGACGCCAACGCCGAAGCTGACCTTGCGGACGGTGAACGTCTCACGCAGGCCACCACCCTGGCGGCGGATCACCACGCCCTGGAAGACCTGGATTCGCGACCGCGAACCCTCGACCACCCGGACGTGAACCTTCAGGGTGTCACCGGGGCGGAAGTCGGGCACATCAGCGCGCAGCGACTCGGCATCGACGGTGTCGAGGGTGTTCATCGGTTTCGCATCCTTCAACGTCTGGTGCTCGTGGCCAGCGCGCGAGGCTGGCGCGCCGACTGCTTGCATGGGGGTCGCCACACGCTTGACGGGCGCTGGGCAACCACTCGATGGTGCCATACCGGCCCGCCCAACGTGAAACCGACCCATCCGCCTCACCCGAATCTCCTCGTGGACCCACTCGCAAGCTCGGGGTCCGTCGGAGATCCGCACCGCGACTTCGTCGCGGGCCGCGTCGCGGCGGCGGGCTCTTCGCGCGAGCGCTCATCGCGTTCATGGCTGGCTTAGCCAGGTTGGGCTGCGAGGTTGGGCGCGCGAGCGCTCGTCGCGTTCTCGGTTGCGTTTGGTCGGTCAGGTTTCGTTGTTTCGCAGCAGGTCCGGCCTTCGCTCTTCGGTGCGGTGGTGGGACTGCTCGGCGCGCCAGCGGGCGATCGCGCCGTGGTGGCCGGACAGCAGCACCGCCGGCACGTCGAGTCCCCGCCAGGACGCCGGCTTCGTGTAGGCCGGCGCCTCGAGCAATCCGTCGCCGAACGAGTCGTCGGCCGCCGAGTCGGCGTTGCCCAGCACCCCTGGCAGCAGCCGGCCGACCGCCTCGACGATCACCAGCACCGCAGCCTCTCCCCCGGCCAGGACGTAGTCGCCGATGCTCACCTCGTCGACCCGCATGCGCGTCGCGGCGTGCTCGGCCACCCGCGCGTCGACGCCCTCGTAGCGCCCGCACGCGAACACCAGCCACGGCTCGGCGGCCAGCTCGTGGGCCATCGCCTGGGTGAACGGCCGCCCGGCCGGCGACGTGATCAGCAGCCGCGGCTGGGGGCCGGAGTCGGGCGCGATGTCGTCCAGGGCGCGGCCCCACGGCTCGGGCAGCATCACCATGCCCGGACCGCCCCCGTAGGGGGTGTCGTCGACGGTGCGATGCACGTCGTCCGTCCAGCCCCGCAGGTCGTGCACCCGCAGGTCGATCTGGCCGCGCTCGATCGCCTTGCCGATCAGCGACTGGCGCAGCGGCGCGAGGTAGTCCGGGAAGATCGTGACGACATCGCACCTCATAGGTCGAACAACCCCTCGGGCGGATCGATCACGACGCGCCCGGCGGGGACGTCGACCGTGGGTACGACAGCGGCCACGAACGGCACGAGGTGCTCGCGGCCGTCGACCCTGACGACCAGATAATCCGCAGCCGGGCTGTGGATCACGTCACGCACCGGTCCGAGCGCGCGGCCGTCGACCGTGCTGACCGCTAGGCCCACCAGGTCGGTGTCGTAGAAGTCGTCCGGATCGTCGAGCGCCGGACGGGTCGACGCGTCGATCCGCAACTCGGTGCCGCGCAACTGCACGGCGCCGGTCCGATCGACGACGCCCTCGAACTGCACGACCAGTCGCTTGCCCTGCCAGCGCGATGCCACGACGGTCAGCGGTTCGCCGCCGGTCCGAAGCACCGCGCCCGGGGCGAACCGTTCGTCAGGCGCGTCGGTGAACGGCTGCACGACGACCGCGCCGTGCACACCGTTCGGCGGGCCGATCCGACCCACGACGATGAGCCCGTCCGTGTCGGACACGCCGGCCTCAGCGCTGGTCGACGTCGATCACGTCCACGCGGATGCCCTTGCCCCCGACACCGGTGATCACCTGACGCAACGCCTTGGCGGTGCGCCCGCTCCGGCCGATGACCCGCCCGAGATCGTCGGGGTGCACCCGGATCTCCAGCCGGGAGCCCCGCCGGTTGTTGACCATGTCGACGCGCACGTCGTCCGGATGGTCGACGATGCCGCGCACGAGGTGCTCGAGGGCTTCCTCGAGCACGTCAGCTCTCCGCGGCTTCCGAGGCGGGTGCCTCGGAGGCGGCGGCCGAGCCCTCGGCGTCGGCTGCCTCGGCCTTCGGCGCGGCCTTCTTCGCCGCCCGCTTCCTCGGCGTGGTGGCCTCGGTGGTCGGCTCGCCGGACACCTCGGCCAGCGCCGCGTTGAACCGGTCGAGCTTGTTCTCCTTGGGCGGCGCCACCTTCAGCGGCTCCGGGGCGGGCAGGCCCTTGAACTTCTGCCAGTCGCCGGTCGCCTTGAAGATGGCGGTGACGGCCTCGGTCGGCTGGGCGCCGACGCCGAGCCAGTAGGCGGCCCGCTCGCCGTCGACCTTGATGACCGACGGATCGCTCTTGGGGTGGTACTCGCCGATCGTCTCGATCGAGCGACCGTCGCGCTTGGTGCGGGCATCGGCGACGACGATGCGGTAGTGCGGCTCGCGCATCTTGCCCAGACGCATGAGCTTGATCTTGGTGGCCACGGGTGTTTGTGCTCCAGAGGTTGCAGGGGACGCGTGACATCCTCAGGTGGGGTTCGCGAGGATGCGTGCGACCGGATGGACTGGCTCGACGACGGTGAGAGGGTCCGTCGGTAAGCCGGTACTCAGCGCCACATTCTGCCACGCCGACGGCGGGGACGACGACCTGCCCCGGATCAGCCGATATTCACTGCAGGCCGGGCGAGCCT
>DASXYE010000167.1:0-4977 GCA_036502695.1 Jatrophihabitantaceae bacterium | reverse complement strand
GCGTCCGCCGCTGATCGTGAACGCCAGCAGCGAGACCGGCCGACCGTCGCTCGTCGACAGCACGCCCAGGCCGCCGTTGACCAGCACCCGGTTCGGGGTCATCGCCGCCTGCGCGAACATCAGCGCCGTCCGAGCCACGTTCTGCGCACCACGGATCAACTCGGTCACCGCCGCCGCGCCGCGATCGGGCCGCAGCAGCACGTCCGGATCGAGCAGGGCCAGCAGCGCCTCGAAGTCCCCGGCCCGCGACGCCGCGAGAAAGGCGTCGACCACCTGACGTTGCCGGCCCAGGTCCGGATCCGGCATGGCCGCCCCCCGCACGCGCCGCCGGGCCCGGCTGGCCAGCTGGGCCGCCGTGTTCGACGTCCGCCCGACGATCGGGGCGATGTCGTCGAACGGCACCCCGAACAGGTCGTGCAGGACGAACGCCAGCCGCTCGGCCGGGGCCAGCGTGTCGAGCACCACCAGCAGCGCCAGCCCGACCGAGTCGGCCTGCACCGCCTGGTACTCCGGATCGGTGCCGTCCGGACCGCTGACCACCGGGTCGGGCACGTGCGTGTCGAGTGCGTCCTCGCGTCGGGCGGTGCGCAAGCGCAGCATGTCCAGGCAGATCCGTCCGACCACGGTCGTCAACCAGCCGGCGAGGTTCTGGACGGCCGCATCGGTGCGAGAGAGGCGCAGCCACGCCTCCTGCACGGCGTCGTCGGCCTCGCTGAGCGAGCCGAGCATGCGGTACGCCACGGCGCGCAGGTGCCCGCGCTGTGCCTCGAACTGCTGAGCCAGCCCGTCGTCGTCCACGGTCATATTCCTCCGTCGCGGTCCGTCATAGCTCTGACGAAGTAAATCGAGTTCAGCTGACAAGGGAGCATCCACATGAGAATCGCAGTTGCCGGCGCCACCGGACGGGTCGGCCGGCACGTGGTCGACGTGGCCACCGAACGCGGGCACGAGGTCGTGCCGATGGCGCGGGCCACCGGCGTCGACGTCATCACCGGCGACGGGCTGGCCGAGGCGCTGGCCGAGGCGAACGTGATCATCGACACCGCCACCAGCCCGTCCCCGGATCAGGAGACCGCGACGCAGTTCTTCACCACGGCATCGGCCAACCTGCACGAGGCGGGGACGAAGGCCGGGGTGCGGCTCATGGTGGTCGTGTCGATCATCCACGTCGACCAGCTGGCCGGCGGATACAGCCAGGCTGTGGTTGCGCACGAGCGGGCGGCGCTGGCCGGGCCGATCCCGGTGCGGCTGCTACGGGCGGCGCAGTTCCACGAGCTCGTCGACCAAATGATCACGTGGGGCCGGCAGGGTGACCTGGCCTACGTTGCGAAGATGCGCACCCAGCCGGTCGCCGCGCGGACGGTGGCCGAGGCACTGGTCGAGCTGGCCACCGCGGCGGAGGCGCCGGCCGGACCGATCCCGGAGATCGCCGGCCCGCGCGTCGAGCAGCTGGACGAGCTGGCCGAACTGCTGGTCGCCCGGCGCAGTGACCCGATCAAGATCATCGGCGCCAGCAACCCCGACGACCCGGACACCGAGGCCAACGAGTCCGGCGTACTGCTGCCCTCACCGCACGCCACCCTCGCCGGCCCGACGTTCGAGGCATGGCTCGACATCTCGGCCTAAATCCCCGATCGTGAAGCCGATGCCACCAGCGTCGCCGACCTGCCCGCGCCCGTCGCCCGCCTCTAGAAGGACGCCCACCATGATCATCATTGCCGGCACGCTGCGCGTCGATCCGGCCGCCCGCGACGACTACCTGCAGACGGTCGCCGCCGCCACGGCGATGGCCCGGGACGCGGCCGGGTGTCTGGACTTTGCCCAGTCGGCCGACCCGCTCGAGCCGGACCGCATCAACGTCTTCGAGCGCTGGGAGTCCGACGAGGACCTCGCCGCGTTCCGAGCGTTGCCCGGGGATGCGGACCTCCCACCGATCCGCGCGGCCGACGTCCACCGCTACCGGATCTCAACGGTCGAGCCCGCCTGACCCCAGGCGGGTGCGCTCCTTCCCATGAGCACCCGCTGGGGCCTGCCCATTCGCACTTTGCCCCTCATGGGCACGCTGGAGCAGCCGGCCAGCGTGCCCACGCGGAGCAAGGTCGGAGCAGACGGGAAAGTCGTCGCCAGAGCAGCCGCATTCCCTCTTGATCAAGGACAAGTGCCCGCCCCCTCACTTCAGCGGCGGTTTGGCCACCGGTGCGGCGTAGAGCCCGAACGTCGACCAAGTCGCCGAATCGTCCGGAGTCGCTTGCGCAAGCCGCAGCCCGCTTGCGGCGGCCCTGGCAAGAACAAGGCAGATTAGCGAAAGTTCCTGGCAGAACCTTGTCCGATGCGCCAGCCAGCCCTACAGTCGCCTCACTTCCGGCGAGAAACGGGGTGGCCAGGATGCACGCATCACGGTGGGTCGCAGCAGTCGCGGCGACAGTTGCGACGGCCGGTCTCACCCCGGCCGCGGCCGCGTCGGCCCGCACGCCGGGGCACACTCCGCCCGGCGGCCCGGTCGCGACCCGGGCCGCCCTGGATCCGGGGCTCGTCGCCGGTCGCGGCGCCACCGTCGACTTCGTCGAGCAGGAAGCCGAGCACGCCGCCACCAACGGCACCGTCATCACGGGCCGCGCCGCGTACACGCTGGCCGCCGAGGCGTCGGGCCGGTCCGCGGTCCAGCTCGCGCCCGGCCAGTACGTCGAGTTCACCCTGCCCCACGCGGCCAACGCGATCACGGTGCGATACAGCATCCCGGATGCGCCGACCGGCGGCGGCATGACCGCTCCGCTGGCCGTCACCGCGAACCGCCACGACCGCCGGACCATGACGCTGACCTCGCAGTACGCCTGGCTGTACAACCAGTACCCGTTCAGCAACGACCCGAACGGCGATCTGCTGCATCCGGACTGGTGGATCACCGAGTGCTCCTGCGTACCGAACGCCACCACCCCACCGCCGACGATCACCAAGCCGTTCCGGCCCAACCACTTCTACGACGAGCAACGCCTGCTGCTCGGGCACACCTACCGGGCCGGCGACACGATCCGCCTTACCGCGCAAGGCGTCCCGACCGTGATCGACCTGCTCGACTCGCAACTCGTCGGACCGCCGCACCTCGATCTGCTCGCCGCGAACGTGCTGCTGTTCGGCGCCGACCCGTCCGGGCGGCGCGACTCGGCCGACGCGATCGACCGGGCAATCGCCTTTGCCCGCAAGCATCATCTGCGCGTCTACCTACCGCCGGGCACCTACCAGGTCAACCGTCACATCATCGTCGACGACGTGACGATCGAGGGCGCCGGCAACTGGTACACGATCGTCAAGGGCCACCAGGTCGCGCTGGACCCGCCCGCCCCGGACGGCTCGGTGCACACCGGCGTCGGCTTCTACGGCAAGGACGCCAGTGTCGGCGGCAGCCACGACGTGCACCTGTCCGGGTTCGCGATCGAGGGCGACGTCCGCGAGCGGATCGACACCGACCAGGTGAACGGCATCGGTGGCGCGCTCAGCAACTCGACGATCGACGGCCTCTACATCCACCACACCAAGGTCGGCATGTGGTTCGACGGCCCGATGACCAACCTGCGCATCACCGACAACGTCATCACCGACCAGATCGCGGACGGCCTCAACTTCCACACCGGCGTCACCAACTCGCTCGTACGCAACAACTTCGTCCGCAACACCGGCGACGACGCGCTGGCCATGTGGTCGGAGAAGACCGCCGACGCCAACGACACGTTCGACCACAACACCGTGCAGACGCCGGTGCTGGCCAACGGAATCGCGCTCTACGGCGGCACCGACAACACCGTGTCGAACAACCTGATCGCCGACCCGATCCGCGAAGGCAGCGGTATACAGCTGGGCTCCAGATTCGGTGCGGAACCGTTCGCGGGCCACTCCTGGATCACGAACAACACGACCGTGCGCGCCGGTACGTACGAGCTGAACTGGAACATCGGGCTCGGCGCGATCTGGATCTACGCGCTCGAGCGCAACATCGACGCCGACGTCGAGGTCGTCGGCGACAACTTCCTCGACAACACCTACAACGCGATCATGCTCGTCAGCGACTTCCCGGTGAAGGACCTCTACTCGATCACCAACGTGCACGTCCGTGACGTCAAGGTCGACGGCACCGGTACGTCGGTGGTCAGCGCGCGGTCGGCCGGATCGGCGTCGTTCCAGAACGTGGACGCCCGCAACGTCGGGGCCGTCGGGGTGAACAACTGCGGCTCGTTCCACTTCACCCCGGCTGGCTCGGAGTTCTCGCTGACCGACCTGGGCGGCAACGACGGCGGCGGCACCACCGGGCCCTGGCTCGCGCCCTGGGAGTTGCCCAACACGATCACCTGCGACGACCGCCCGCCGGTGGTGACACCGCCACCGCCGTCACCCTGGCAGTAGCGGGGTCAGCCCGGAGGATCAGGTGACCGAGATCAGCGGCATGACCGCCTGGTCGACGATCTCGACGATCTCCTGCTCGGACATCGGCTGGTTGTTCAGCACCATCCGGTAGGTGAGCATGGCCGGCAGGATGTCGGCGTACAGGCCGCACACGGCGTCCGGGCGCACCTCACCGCGCCCGATGCCGCGCTGCAGCAGGTCGATGATCGCCGCCCGCTTCGGGCGCTGCACCTTCTCGTCGACGGCTGCGGCCAGTTCCGGATCGCGAGTGGCCTCGCAGGCGATGGCCCGGATGGCCTCGGCCGCCTCGTCGGAGAGCTCGCAGATGTGCGCTCCCATGCGCACGAGCGCATCGCGCGTCGACACCGACGGGTCGGTCAGCAGGTCGCAGACGATCTCGTCCGGCTTGCCGAACCGGGTGACGAACGCGTCGGTTACCAGGTCGGCCTTGGTCTCCCACCGCCGGTAGATGCTGGCCTTGCCGGTCTGCGCCCGGGCAGCCACCGACTCGATCGTGAACCCCACGTAGCCGACCTCGGTCAGCTCGGCGAACACCGCGTCGTGGATGGCGTCCTCGAGCGC
>DASXYE010000166.1:0-2238 GCA_036502695.1 Jatrophihabitantaceae bacterium | reverse complement strand
CGGCCGGCCTGTTCACCGGCGTGGTCGCCACCTTGCTCACCGCGAGCACGCTGTTCGCCGGGCAGCGACGGTGGACCCGCGCCATGGTGTGCGTCTGCCTTGCCGCCGGGCTCAAGCCGCTCGCTCTGGTGGCGTTGCCGGCTCTCGTCCTGGTGCACGTGCTGGGCCGTCCGGCCGGGCAGCGGGTGCGCAATGCTGCACGCGACCTGCTGGTGGCGGGGGTCATGCTGACCGTCCTGGTGTTCAGCGTGCCGTTCGGCCTCGGCTGGATCGCCAACCTCGGGACGGCGACCCGCGCCCATCTGCCGTTCGCACCCGCGTCGGCGGTCGGCAATCTGGTCGGGCTGGTCGTGAGCGCGGCTTCGTACGACGACCGGTTGATCGGTGGGCGCGTCGCGGCCGGCGCGGCCGGGGTGACGGTCCTGCTCTATCTCTACCTGACAGCACGCACCCGGCCACTGGAGCGCACGATCGGCTACGCGGTGCTCGCCGCCGGAATCCTTGCGCCGGTCGTCTATCCGTCCTATCTGCTGCTCGGTGTGCTGTGTCTGGCGCCGTCCGCGACCGGAGTACGCCGCGACTGGGTGGTCGCGCTGAGCTGCGCGGCGTGCGTCCTGACCCCGGCCGGGCTGGGCGAGCGCGGTAGTGAATACGCCACCGGCATCGCCCTCGCGGTCATCGCGCTAGGGCTGTATCTGCAGTACCGGGTGCAGCGCCGGATTCCGCTGCTGCGGCGGACGCAGGTACGCGCGGCCGGCTGATGATCCGCGCGCCGCGTGCGGGGATCGTCGTCACATTCCGTGCGCGACCCCACTCGGGACGGCCGCCCGGCGCGACGTCGACGCGTTGCAGCACCGCCTTGAGCACCGCCTTGGCCTCGACCATCGCGAGCGCTGCGCCCAGGCAGCGCCGGATGCCACCGCCGAACGGGATCCACGTGCCGGGCGGGGGGTTGCTGCCGAGGAACCGCTCCGGACGGAAGTCGTGCGGTGACGGGTATACCGCGGACCGCCGCTGGACCAACTGCACGGACGGGAACACCACCACGCCCGGCGGCAGGTCATAACCCGCGACGGTCGCCGGCTTGTTGAGCCGCCGCGCCACCTCGCCGATCACCGGGCGCAGCCGCATCGACTCCTTGACCACGGCCTCGAGGTAGTCGTCGTCGTTCTCGTCCGCGGCGCGCTGCACCCGGGCGAGCAGCTCGGGCCGGCGGGACAGGTCGTGGAAGATCCAGGCCAGCGTCGAGGCCGTCGTCTCGTGTCCGGCGAGCAGCAACGTCACCAGGTGGTCGCGTAACTCCTCGTCGCTCTGTTCGGGCGCGGCCACGAGGAGCTTGGACAACACGTCGGTCCGCCCGGCCAGATCCGGCTGTGCGCGACGGTCGGCGATCTCGCCGTGGATGACCTTGTCCGTCCGCACCTTCAGCTTCTGGAACCGTCGCCACGGGCCGACGTTCTCGAGCCCCGGGTAGAGCCAGCCCAGAAAGATCAGCGGGCCGATCTTCACCAGCCGGCGCAGCAGCGGGCGGATCTCGGCCAGGCGCTGCTCATCAGTCATGCCGAAGACGATCCGCAGGATCACCTCGAGGCTGATGTCGTTGAAGTACGGATGCACGGCGAAGGCGGTGTCGACCGGCCAGGTCCTGACCGAGTCGGCGGCCAGTTGTTCGACGACCTCGCCCCATGCGCTGGTCGCCTCGCCGTGGAAGGCGGCCATCACCCGCTTGCGCGCGACCAGGTGCTCCTTCTCGTCCAGCAGCAACACGCTGTGGCGGCCCATGATCGGACCCAGGATGGCGTTGCCCTCGCCGGCGTGGAAGGTATCGGACGGCCCGGCGAACACCTCGCGGATGTGTTCGGGACGGGTGAGCACCACGGCGTGGCCCGCGGGCATCACGTGCACCGAGAAGACGTCGCCGTACTTGCGGTGCCAGCGTGGGCCGAAGGTGCTCCGCGCGCCCATGAACAGCACGGTCTGCACGATGCGCGGCATCCGGGTCGGGCCGGGCGGCAACCGGAGATCGGCGGGCAGTCGGCGCTGCGTGATGAACCGTTCGGTGACAGCCATACCCCGATTTATACAGATGTATATGACGCTCGTCTAGATGGCTCGGCTAGCCTTGTGCCGTGGGCCATCGCGACCAGCTGCTCGTCGCGGCCCGGCGATTGCTCGAGACCCGCGGCTATGCACACATCACCGCGCGCGATCTCGTCGCCGAGTCGGGCACCAACCTGG
>DASXYE010000165.1:0-8253 GCA_036502695.1 Jatrophihabitantaceae bacterium | reverse complement strand
GATCGACCGGATGCGCGCCGCCGCCCAGAGTGATCACCGTGCTGACAACGACCGCACCGTCCCCGCTCTCGATCCGGCTGCGTCAGCGGCTGCCCCTGGCGCTCGCCACCATGGTCGCCACGGTGCTCGCCGTCTGGTGCGTAGTCCTCGCCCTGACCCTGCCGGGACGAGCCGTCGCGCCGCACTGGTCGATCACCTGGGTCGGCCTGGATGCCGGCGAGGCCGTCACGGCAGCGCTGACCGCGGTGCTCATCCGACACCGTCGCGTCTACGCCGCACTGAGCGCCACGATGTGCGCCACGCTGCTGATCGCCGATGCCTGGTTCGACGTGTGCACCTCGGCTGCCGGGTCGGCGCAGCTGATCGCCGGGCTACAGGCTGCCTTCCTGGAACTCCCGCTGGCCGGCGCCGCCTTGTGGTTCGCGGCTCGGACGCTGCGCGCGGGCCAGCCGGCCGGGCCGGGCACCGAGGTCGGACGCCGCGGTTAGGCTGCCCGCCATGGCTGAGGTGCTGCTGCTCCACCACGCGCAAGGTCTGACGTCGGGTTGCCAGGCGTTCGCCGACGACCTGTGGGCAGCCGGGCACACCGTGCACGTGCCCGACCTGTACGAGGGCCGCACATTCGCCACCCTGGACGAAGGCGTGGACCACGCCCGGCAGGTCGGCTTCGACACGATCGGCGAACGAGGCCGGGCCGCCGCCGAGCAGTTGCCGAACGAGCTGGTCTATCTGGGGATGTCGCTGGGCGTGGTGCCGGCGCAGGCCCTGACCCAGGGCCGCCCCGGTGCGCGGGCGGCCGTCCTGCTGCACGGCGCCATACCGGCCGCCGAGTTCGGCCAGCCGTGGCCGGCCGGCGTCCCGCTGCAGATCCACGCGATGGACGACGACGAGCTGGGCGACGTCGACGTGGCGCGCGAACTGGTCAAGGAGGTCGACAGCGCCGAGCTGTTCACCTACCCCGGCGATCGGCACCTGTTCACCGACCGCAGCCTGGCTGTATACGACGCCGACGCAGCCGCTCTCGTCACGCAGCGAATCCTGGCCCTGCTCGAACGGCTCGGCTAGCCGCCACAGGCTAACCGCGGGGGCGGTGGGTATCGCCCCAGGCGCGCAGCGAGTCGAGCACCGGGGCCAGATCCTGCCCGGCCGGCGTGAGCCAGTACTCGTACCGCGGTGGGTGCTCGTTGTAGCGCCGTCGCTCGATGATGTCGGACTGCTCCAGGCTGCGTAGCCGATCGGCGATCCGATCCCGCGGCGCGCCGGTGTGCCGCTGGATGTCGTTGAAGCGGTGCACGCCCAGGCTCAGCTCACGCAGCACGAGCAGCGACCACTTGTCACCGACCACCTCGAGCGAATCCGCGATCGGGCAGATCCGTACGCCCTCGACCATCGTCGGGATCGGTTTGACTTTCGGACTCACTCTGCTAGCGTAGCGCTACGCCAGTAAGTTTGAAAATCAAATTCACTGTTTCGCGAAGGAGCCACCATGGATATCGCCTCGAGCACCGCCCTCGTCACGGGCGCCAACCGCGGTCTGGGCCGGGCCCTGGCCACTGAGCTGCTGCGCCGCGGCGCGACCGTCTACGCCGGCGCGCGCAACCCCGACGCGGTCGATCTGCCGGGCATAAAGGCAGTACGGCTGGATATCACGGATCCGGCGTCGATCGCGGCCACCGCCGAGGTGGCCCAGGACGTCGACCTACTGATCAACAACGCGGGCGTGGGTACCGGGGCCGACTTGCTCGACGGCGATCTCGACCAGATCCGCCTCGAGATGGAGACTCACTACTTCGGCACGCTGGCCACCACCCGGGCGTTCGCCCCGGTCATCGAGGCCAACGGCGGTGGCTCGATCCTGAACATCCTGTCGATCGTGTCGTGGATCGCCTCGCCCCAGCTCGGCGGCTACAGCGCGGCCAAGTCGGCGGAGTGGTCGCTGACCAACGCCCTGCGCCAGCAACTCGCCGAGCGCAAGATCCGGGTAGCCGGCCTGCACGTCGGCTACATCGACACCGACCTGGTTCGCCACGTGACCGAGCCCAAGCACGACGCGGACGACGTGGCCCGCGCCGCGATCGACGGCCTCGCCGCCGACGCGTACGAAATCGTGTTCGACGAGCGGAGCCGCAACGTGCAGGCCGGCCTGGCCGGCGGCGTGGCGGCGCTGTACCCGAACCTGCCCTAACCCAGGACTCCCGCGAGGTAGCCGGCGATGTCGTCGACGGCATCGCCGGCCGCCGACAAGACACCCGGGAAGTTCAGGAAAGCGTGCATCGTGTCGGCGTACTCGACGAGCTGCGCGCCGACGCCCGCGTCGGTCAACCGCTGGTGGTAGCAGCGAGCGTCGTCGCGCAACGGATCCCGTCCCGCGGCCAGGATCAGCGCCGGCGGCAGTCCGGCCAGCGACGGCGCCGTCAGCGGAGCCACGAGCGGCGTGACCGGCTGCCCGGCCAGGTATTGCTCGTGGTTCCAGGCCAGATCGGCCTTGGTGAACAGGACTCCGTCGAACAGCCGGAACGACTCGGAGTCCTGCCGCACGCCGAGCGACGGATAGGCCAGGACGTGGCACTCGACCTGTGGCCCGCCGGCCTCGCGCGCCCGCAGCGCCGCCGCGACGACCAGGTTGGCGCCGGCGCTCTGCCCGCCGGCCGCGACCCGCCCGTCGCCACCGAGCACGCAGCCGTGCTCGGCCAGCCAGCTCAACGCGTCGTACGTGTCGTCCAGGGCGGCCGGGAACGGATCCTCCGGCGCGAGGCGGTAGTCCAACGACACCACGACGACGCCGGCCGTCGCGGCCAGCGCTCGGCACGTCGCGTCGATGTCGTCTAGGGACCCGCCGACGAACCCACCACCGTGCAGCCACAGCAGGATCGGCCGCGGCGCCGGACGATCGCGATACACGCGTACCCGCCGCGGTCCCCCGCTCAGCGGCAGGTACACGTCGGCGCAGGCCTCGACCGGTCGCGTCGGTCCGGTGAGCCGCGGGTCCGGCGACTCGATCCGGCTGGCCACCAGGTCGTCCAGCTCCATCGGGCCGTCGTCGACGGGCAGCGTCGCGAGCAGGGCGTCGGTCTCCGCCCGGTAGCGCGGGCCGTTTCGCACCCGGTTCATCGGGCGTCGACCAACTGCCCGAGGTGGATCGCGGCGTGCCAGTACGGCTGCTGGTTCGGCACCGTCATCGCATACTGCATCAACCCGCCCAGGCTGCCGGCCGCCTCGTGCGCGAGCTCGGGCGCGCCCGCCCACTGCTCGTCGGTCAGCGCGTTCAGCTCGTCCAGCAGGGCGATCCGCACGCTCGCGAACCGGTGCAGCAGCAGGTCGGACGGGAGCTCGCGGCCGGCGGCCACCCCGGCCCGGTTGAGCATCCGGCCGACCTCCGGACGTTCCCAGCGGGCGTCGAGGCTCCAGTGCGCGCGGGCGGACCGGGCCTCGCTCAGCACAGCCAGGTTGATCTCGTCCCACATCAGCACGTGGGCGACCAGGTCGTGCAGCGACTCGCAGAAGTCGCCGAGCGGTCCGCCCTCGACCTGGTAGTCGTCGGTGAGTGACCCGGGCGGCGCGTCCTGGACGGCCGTGTCGAGCAGGCCGCGGTCGCGGTCGATGCGGCGGGTGGCTTCGTCAATGGTGAGCAGCACGATCTCGACGGTAGGGCGCAGGGATTGATGCGTCTAACGAATGTCTGGCATGGCTGGCATGCAGAATTGGCATCATGCAGATTCAGTGGCTCGAGACGTTCGCCGCGGTCGTCCGCCAGGGCTCGATCACCAACGCCGCGCGGGACCTGGGCTACACGCAGTCGGCGGTGTCCCGGCACATCGCCGCCCTCGAAGACGCCTACGCCGCGACGCTGCTCGAGCGGCAACCGCGCGGTGTCACGCCGACGCAGCACGGCGAGATCCTGGCGGCGCACGTCGCGGCGATCCTGCGCCGGGTCGGCGAGGCTCAGCAGGACCTGGCGCACCTCGACGACGGGACGATCGGTCGGCTGCGGGTGGCCGCGTTCCCGACGGCGATCGCCCGCCTCGTGCCCGCGGCGGTCAGCGCGTTCCGGCACGACCGCCCGGGCGTTTCAGTCTCGCTGGTCGAGGGGTACACACCGCGGCTGCTCGAGCAGATCGACGCCGGCGATGCGGACGTCGCCGTGGTGAGCGCGCCGCCGGATCGGCCCATCCCGGCGGATGCCGCTCGGCTGACCCATCTGCTCGACGAGCGGTTGCTGATCGCCGTCCCGGCCCGGCATCGGCTGGCCCGCCGCCGGACCGTGCGGCTGCGCGAGTTCGCCGACGACCCGTTCGTCACCGGATCGGCCACCGACGAGCCGGCGCTGATGCGGGCCCGCCTGCCGGCCGGCTTCGCCCCCGTCGTGGACGTCGTGGTGGCCGACTGGCTCGGCAAGCTCGGCTGCGTCGCGGCCGGGCTGGGCGTGGCGCTCGTGCCGGCGCTGGCCGCCCGCGCCGCTCCGTCCGACGTGCGAGTGCTGCGCCTGCACGCCGACGACGCGCCCGTCCGGCGCATCTTCGCCGCCACCAACGCCGCGCGCCGGCCGACCGCGGCGACGACGGCCTTCGTGCGCGAGCTGCGGACGGCGGCGCGCGGCTGGGCCGGCTAGGTCGGGACGCGGCGGGCGCGGATGCGGGCCCGCACCAACCCCACGGCGATCAGGGCGGCCGGCAGCACCAGGTAGCGGCCGGACAGCGCGACCAGTGCCGCCACGGCGACGAGCGCGACGATCGCCGCGACGCCGGCCTTGCTGCGCAGCGGCAGCAACCGGACCGCGGCCAGCACGCCGATCGCATACACGGTGACGAACAGCGCCGTGGTGAGCAACAACAGCTGCCGGACGTCGATGTCGGCGACGATGACCACGACCAGCGACGCCATCGCCAGCCCGGACACCACGGCCAGGCTGCGGCGCGGCACCTCGCCCGCGACCGAGCCGTGCGCCAGCCAGCCCGGCAGGGCCCGATCGCGACCCAGCGCGGCCCCGAGCTTGGACGCGCCGGCGAAGTAGGCGTTCATCGTGCCGAACGTCAGCAGCGGCGCGACGACAGCGGCCAGCACCCGGGCGCTGCCGCCGAGCCCGCGCGCCATCAGGTCGCCGAGCGGGGCCTGCGCGGTGGCCGCCGCCGGGCCGAGCACCACGACGGTGGCGAACGCGACCGCGAGGTACAGCACCCCGACAATGACGACGGCCGCCGCCGTGGCCAGCGGCAGATCCCGCTCGGGACGCCGGAAGTCGCCGGCCAGGTGGGTGATGGCCTCCCAGCCGGCGAAGCTCCACACCAGGAGGGCGGCCGCCGAGCCGATCGCGCCCCAGCCGTGCGGCGCGAACGGGTGCAGGTTGGCCGAGTGTGCGTGCGGCAGCGACAGCGCGACTGACACCACCAGCAGCCCGACCAGCACGACAGCGAAAGCCAGCTGGGCCCGAGCGCTGACCCGCAGCCCGCCGGCGTTCACGGCGGTGACCAGCGCGGTCACCGCGATCGCGACGCCGTTCGTCGCCGCCCGCCCACCGCCCGTGGCCGCTTCGACGTACCCGCCGGCGAACAGCGCGGCCGCCGGTGCGCCCACCGGGATCGCGAAGTAGAAGCACCAGCCGACGACCGCGGCCGGCAGGTCGCCGAACGCCCGGCGCGCGTAGGTCGAGACGCCGCCGGAATCGGGATAGCGCGCCCCGAGCGCGGCGAACGTGGCGGCCAGCGGCACGGACAGCACGACCAGGCCCAGCCAGGCGAGCAGCGACGCCGGCCCGGCCGCCCGAACCGCGAGCGCCGGCAGCGCGATGACCCCGGTGCCGAGCACCGCCCCGATATAGAGCGCCGTTCCCTGCGGGGCCCCGAGGCGTCCCGACGGCTCCGCGTCCAGCACGGGGCGAGTGTGCCGGCCACCGCCGACAACGCCACGTCGGTTATTCGGACGCCGCCCAGGCCGGCGGGCGCGTGCCGTCGAGCGCCCGCGCCACGGCGGCCCGAGCCAGTGCCGGACCCACCAGGTTTCCGGTGCCGTTGTAGCCGCCGACGGCGATGACGCCCGGCGCGACCTCGACGCACAGTGGCCGGCCGTCGGGCGTGTAGCCGACCGAGGCCGCCCACCGGTGCGTGACGGCAACGGGTTGGCCGGCCATCCGGGCCGCGACGCCTTCGATCCACGACTGAACCGGCGCCGTCGGCGTGGTGTCCGTCGTCCACTCGGCGTCGACGTGCTGATCACGCCCGCCGCCGACGTACAGCCGGCCGTCCGGGCCCTGCTGGGCGTAGTCGTAGCCCCAGCGGCCGTAGACCGGGCAAGGCAGCCGGGCCGGCACCGGCGCCGTGGTCAGCATCTGCAGCCGAGCTGTACGCACCCTCTCGCGCAGCTCCGGAAGCAGGACGTCGAGCCGGCCGTCGACGGCGACGATCACGATTCCGGCGCTGATCATGCCGTGCTCGGTGACGACCCGCTTGCTGTCCACCGTGGACACCGGCGTGTGCTCGTGCAGCGAGGCCCGGCCAACCACCGCGGCGGCCAGGCCAACCGCTCGGCGGGCCGGGTTCATCGCGGCGTCGTCCGGCAGGAACAGTCCCTGGCCGAGCTCGCCGTCGTAGCGTTCGACGGCGATGCCGTACTCGCGCAGGGCAGCCTCGTGCGCGGCGCAGTCGGCCAGTTCGGCGGCGTCGTCCGCCAATCGGATGGAACCGACGCGGCGGATCACGTCGGGGCCTAGCGCGTCGGCCAGCCGGTCCAGCTCGCGCAGCGTCGCCCGATACAGCTCCACGGCAGCGTCCGCGCCCCAGCGGGCGATCGCCTCGTGCAGGAACGGGGCGCCGCCGCCGAGCAGGAACCCGCCGTTACGTCCGGCCGCACCGGCCGCGACCCGTCCGGCGTCCACCCCGACGACGGACAGCCCGCGGTCGGCCAGCTCCTCGACGGCGGCCAGCCCGGAGCCCCCTAAGCCCACCACGCAGGCGTCGACGGTGCGGTCGCCGTCGAGCGCTGGCAACCCGGGCCAGGCCAGGCCCTCGTCCCAGCCGACACTCACGGAAGAGCCAGTTGGCTCTTGCCCAGCACCACGATGCCGCTGTCGGTGACCTTGTAACGAGCCTTGTCCAGTTCCGGGTCGACGCCGATGTGCGCGCCGTCGGGCACCACGACGTTCTTGTCCAGGATGGCCCGGCGGATGACGGCGCCGCGCCCGATCTGCACGTTGTCCATGATCACCGACGCCTCGACGTACGCACCGCCGTGCAGGCGGACGTTCGGCGAGATGACGCTGTTGCGCACGGTCGCGCCCGCGACGATGGTGCCGGAACTGACGATGGATTCCTGGGCGATGCCGCCTTCGACGAACTTGGCCGGCGGCAGCTGCGGCGGATGCGTATAGATCGGCCAGAGCTGGTTGTAGAGGTTGAAGATCGGGTGCACGGCGACCAGATCCATGTGCGCGTCGTAGTACGCGTCGAGCGTCCCCACATCACGCCAGTAGCCCCAGTCGCGCTCCTCGGAGCCGGGTATGTCGTTGCGCGAGAAGTCGTACACGTACGCGCTGCCCTGCTTGACCATCAGCGGCATGATGCTGCCGCCCATGTCGTGCACCGAGTTGTCGTCCTCGGCGTCGGCCCGCAACACCTCGAGCAGCGCCTCGGTGGTGAAGACGTAGTTGCCCATCGAGGCATAACTCTCGTCCGGGCTGTCGGGCAGGCCGGGCGGATCCTTGGGCTTCTCGATGAACTCGACGACGTTGCCGTCGGCGCTGGCATCGACGATGCCGAATGCGCTGGCCTCGGCCCGGGGCACCCGGATGGCCGCGACGGTGGCCGCCGCGCCGGACTCGATGTGCTGGGTCACCATCTGCCGCGGATCCATCCGATATACGTGGTCCGCACCGAACACGACGATGTAGTCGGGCTTGTCGTCGTAGATCAGGTTGGCCGACTGCAGGATGGCATCGGCGCTGCCCGTGTACCAGCGCGGGCCGAGCCGCTGCTGGGCCGGCACCGGGGTGATGTAGTTGCCCAGGACGTTGGACATGCGCCAGGTCTGGGTGATGTGACGATCCAGCGAGTGGGACTTGTACTGGGTCAGCACGCAGATGCGCAGGTAGCCCGCATTCACCAGATTGGACAGCACGAAATCGATGAGCCGGTAGTTGCCGCCGAAGGGCACCGCCGGCTTCGCCCGGTCGGCTGTCAACGGCCACAACCGCTTGCCCTCACCGCCTGCGAGGACGATGCCGAGTACGCGCGGCTCCCGGGCCATGGACCCAACCCTAGCTGC
>DASXYE010000164.1:0-23811 GCA_036502695.1 Jatrophihabitantaceae bacterium | reverse complement strand
ACGAGAACGAGGACGCCGGCCCGCAGGCGGCGTACGAGTTCGAGCCCGAACCCGAGGAACTGCTCGAGTCGTTGCTGCCTCGCTACATCAGCGCCCGGCTGTTCTCGGCGCTGCTCGAGGCGGCCGCGTCGGAGTCGGCGGCCCGGCAGCGGGCGATGAAGTCGGCGAGTGACAACGCCGAGGAACTGATCCGGACGTACACGCGGCTGGCCAACCAGGCGCGCCAGGCCGAGATCACCCAGGAGATCAGCGAGATCGTCGGCGGGGCCAACGCCCTGGCCGCAGCAGGGAGTGAAGACTGATGACCGCAGTTGCGGATAAGACGGATAGCACGGAGACGTCGGTCGGCCGCGTCGTGCGGGTGATCGGCCCGGTGGTCGACGTCGAGTTCGGGCGTAACAACATCCCCGAGCTCTACAACGCGCTCACCGTCGAGATCGAGCTCGGTGAGCTGTCCAAGACGCTGACCCTCGAGGTCGCGCAGCACATCGGCGAGGACATGGTGCGCACCATCTCCATGCAGCCGACCGACGGCCTGGTGCGCGGCGCCGAGGTGCTCGACAGCGGCGGGCCGATCAGCGTCCCGGTGGGCGACGTGACCAAGGGCCACGTCTGGAATGCCCTGGGCGAGCCGCTCGACGTCCCGCTGTCCTCGCTGGACATCAAGGAGCGCTGGCCGATCCACCGCGATCCGCCGCCGTTCGACCAGCTCGAGCCCCGGACCGAGGTGTTCGAGACCGGCATCAAGGTCATCGACCTGCTCACCCCATACGTGCGCGGCGGCAAGATCGGCCTGTTCGGCGGCGCCGGCGTGGGCAAGACGGTGCTCATCCAGGAGATGATCTACCGCGTTGCGCGCAACTTCGGTGGCGTCTCGGTGTTCGCCGGCGTCGGCGAGCGCACCCGTGAGGGCACCGGCCTGATCGTCGAGATGACTGAGACCGGCGTCCTCGAGGACACCGCGCTGGTGTTCGGCCAGATGGACGAGCCGCCGGGCACCCGGCTGCGGGTGGCGCTGTCCGCGCTGACCATGGCCGAGTACTTCCGCGACGTCCAGGGCCAGGACGTGCTGCTGTTCATCGACAACATCTTCCGGTTCACCCAGGCCGGCTCCGAGGTGTCGACGCTGCTCGGCCGGATGCCCTCCGCGGTGGGTTACCAGCCGACCCTGGCCGACGAGATGGGTCAGCTGCAGGAGCGGATCACGTCGACCCGCGGGCACTCGATCACCTCGATCCAGGCGATCTACGTACCGGCCGACGACATCACCGACCCGGCCCCGCACACCACGTTCGCCCACCTGGACGCGACGACGAACCTGTCCCGGCCGATCTCGGAGAAGGGCATCTACCCGGCGGTGGACCCGCTCGACTCCACGTCGCGCATCCTCGCCGCCGAGTACGTCGGCCAGGAGCACTACGACGTGGCCAACCGGACCAAGCAGATCCTGCAGCGGTACAAGGAGCTGCAGGACATCATCGCCATCCTCGGTATCGACGAGCTGTCCGAAGAGGACAAGGTCACGGTCGGCCGGGCCCGGCGGATCGAGCGGTTCCTGTCGCAGAACACATACGTGGCCAAGACGTTCACCGGTATCGACGGCTCGTTCGTACCGGTGACCGAGACCATCGACGCGTTCCGGCGACTGTGCGACGGCGAGTTCGACGAGTACCCCGAGCAGGCGTTCTACATGTGCGGCGGTCTCGAAGACCTCGAGGCCAAGGCCGCCGAGCTCCGCGGCCAGTGATCCGGCATGTGCCTGTTAAAGTGCGCAACACCGCCTGAAAATGGAGTGACAACGCGATGAGCGCTCGCGCGAAGAGCCCCGCCGCCGCCACGCGGCCCGCGACGAAGTCGCGGTGCGGAGCTGCGTTGGGCCCCGAGCTTGCGAGGGGTCCACAAGCAGGTTCGCGAAAGGCGGGCTGAGCCAGTGAGCATGCACGTCGAGCTCGTCTCGGTCGAGCGCTCGTTGTGGTCGGGCGAGGCGAACGCCGTCTACGCGCGCACCACCGAGGGCGAGATCGGCATCCTGCCCGGGCACGCGCCCTTGCTCGGTGCCCTGGCGCCGGGCTGGGTGGTTCGCATCGACCGGGTGGACGAGCCGGAGCTCCGAGTGGCCGTGCACGGCGGGTTCCTGTCGGTGCGCGCCGACGGGGTGTCGGTGCTCGCCGAGATGGCCGAGCTGGCTGACGAGATCGACGTCGCCCGGGCCCGCGAGGCGCTGAGCCGGTCCGAGTCCGAGTCCGACGACCCGGACGCAGCGGCCGCCCGTGACCGGGCACTGGCCCGACTGCGGGCCTCGTCCGAATCCGGGCGTGACCTACCGTCCGACGTGCGCACGGCCTGACCGAGGACGCAGGAGGCCAGCGTGCGGATCGTCGATGCAATCGCGATCATCGCGCTGGTCGCGGTCATCGTCGTGCTGGCGCTGATCATCGCCCGGCAGCGGCACATGTTGCGCAGCGCCGGCGCCATCCCGCTCGCGGTTCGGCGCGGCAACCGGTGGTTGTACGGCGTCGCGCGCTACGACGGTGAGGAGTTCCGCTGGTACCGCGCGATCGACCTCGGTCCGCGGCCGACCCGGGTGCTGCATCGGGGCCGGCTGACGGTGCTGAGCCGGCGCGAGCCCACGCCCAACGAACTGCGGTCGTTGCCGCCCAGCGCGATCATCGTCGAGTGCCGCGACGACCACGGTGACATCACCCTGGCCCTGGCCGACGGCGCCTTCACCGGCTTCGTCTCCTGGCTGGAGTCCTCCGCCCCCAGGGCTTGATTCGGCTGCTCCGTCGGTCGACGTTGGGACATCGGTCCGATAGCTGGTCTGTCCCGTCCGAGCAGTTGTGTGGCGCGTTATCCGTCGTGTGGTGCGTTATACCGCACCACTCGAGCGATAACGCGCCACTCGATTGATGGGCCCCTCGTCGCTCGACGGCGGCGGGCGGACCCAACGGATTCATCGGCGCGTAATGCCCCCTTCCGGCGAAGTTGACGAGGGGCTAACTTTCGGTCTTGACGCTGTGAGCCGGACAATCGTGGAGGTAGTCATGCGACGCCTGGCCATCGCCCTACTGGGCGGCCTGTTCGCCCTGCTCGTCGTTCAGCTGGCCCTCGGCGGCGGCACCGCGTCGGCGGCGCCCGAGTCCGCCGCGGCGGGCCATCACGACGCGGTCGTCGTGCACCGCGGTGGGCACGACCCGTCGGTGTCGTTCACGACCCGGCGCGGTGAGGTCGAGCTGGACGTGACGGCGCTGGCGCCCGGCGTCGACTGGTCGAGCCCGAAGGCCACCTCGGCAGTCGTCTCGATCTACGTCGACAAGACGTACGCCACCGACCTGGTGATCCCGTTCTCGACGCCGATCACCCGGCACCTGGTGCTGGGCTCGCTGCCGGCCGGGCATCACCGGCTGCGCCTGCACTTCGCGTCCGACCGCTCGGCCGTT
This sequence comes from Jatrophihabitantaceae bacterium, assembly GCA_036502695.1. Classification (GTDB taxonomy): domain Bacteria; phylum Actinomycetota; class Actinomycetes; order Mycobacteriales; family Jatrophihabitantaceae; genus DASXRA01. Next base: position 20,371 of record DASXYE010000164.1, on the reverse strand, counting down.
GACGCGAATACAGCCGTGCTGTATGGCTTCCACTTCGCGACGTACCGTTCCGGCGACGCCGGCTATCTCACGGCCCGGTATACACCCGTGCTGTACGGTCGCAACCTGCCCGACTACGGCGGTCCGCTCGACAACGCCTACTCGGACACCCCGCTCGTCGCCTGGCACGAGGCCACCCCGGCGGCGACGCCCGGCCACACCAACCTGCAGTTCTCCATCATCTGGAGCAACGAGGACGGCGGCACCAACACGCCGCAGTTGATGTCGCGGTGGGGACGCAGCACCGACATCGAGTGGATCTACCGCGTCGAGATCGACGAGCACGGCAACCGGGTCGTCGGCAGCGACACCTACCAGGCGGCCAACCACGAGACCACGTTCTTCCACGGCACGTACGAGCACGACCACGCGGTGCTCGACACCTGCACCAACAACAACAACATCTGCGACACGGTGAACGACCCGATGCGGTTCTTCCTGTCCGCGCAGGAGAGCCTGCCGGCGGGCCAGCCGCGCGAGCACATCATGGACACGAATCCCTGGACGTATCAGGTGATGGCGGCCGAGATGAAGCGCGAGGGCAAGATCGAGGCGCCGTCCGACCCGGCCACGCCGCAGGTGAGCGACCAGCGCAACTACCTCTACCTGGTCGTCAAGAAGGACACCGTGCCGCCCGGCAACTCGGTACCCAACTGGGTCGGGCTGGCCGTCGGCGTCAAGCTCAAGGACGGCACCACGATCTACCGGTCCGACCACGCCGGCACCGGCGGCACGCCCGACTGGTCGATCCAGCGTGACGACCCGGCGGCCACGACGGTCGAGCTGCCGGCGGGCACGACGAGCGCCGACATCGCGCAGGTCCTCGTATACCGGGTGGTGAACGGTGCCCCCGATCCGGGCTACAGCGTGCACGTCACCGGCGTGACGCGGGCGTTCTTCCTGGGCAGCGACTACCTGCCGCAGCAGTCGTTCCTGACCTGGCAGGGCGGCATCACGCTGACCGCCGCGGCGCCGTCCGCGGTGCTCTGGCCGTCCGCATAGGGGTCGTCTGCGTAGCGGTCGTCCGCGTAGCGGTCAGAACTCGTCGGCGAGGTCGGCGGCGCTCTCGGGCAGCCCGCCGGCCAGGCCCTTGGCGGCGTAGCCCTGCCGGCGGACCTCGTAGGCGCCGATCGCCAGGGCCGAGGCGACGTTCAGCGAGCCGACCCGGCCGAGCTGCGGTACGAACGCGACCACGTCGACCAGGGACAGGGCCTCGGCCGTCACGCCGCGGTCCTCGTGGCCGACCAGCAGGCACACGTCGGTGGCCAGGTCGGCGGCGAACAGCGGCACGGCCTCGTCGGCCAGTTCGAGCGCCACGATCCGGTACCCGTCGGCGCGGGCCTGCTGGACGGCTTCGCGGATCGTCGGGAACGCCGAGGTCTGCAGGTACCGGTCGGTGCCCATGGCGGCCTTCTGCACGCCGGAGGCCCGCAGATCGGGCGTCGACCCGGCGAGGTAGAGGTGGTCGGCGCTCATGGCAGCCGCCGTCCGGATCATCGCGCCGACGTTGAACGGCGATTGGATGTTCTCGAGCAGGACCGCCAGCCGCAGCTCGTTCTCGCGGCGCCAGGATCGGTGCAGGCGCTTGAGCCCCGTCCCGTTCAGCTGTGGCATTTGGGTCCTAGTCTCTCGGCAGCGTGGTGCGCAGGATCCGGTAACCGGCCACCGAAGTCTGCCGCTCGGTCGGGAATCCCTGTTCGTCGAGCCACTTCGCGAGCGAGTCGGATCCCAGATTCTTCTGGACGACCAGGTAGGCGGCGCCATCGGTGGTGAGCCGGGGCAGCCAGCGCAGCAGCAGCTCGTGCAGGGCGGGCTTGCCGACGTGGATCGGCGGATTCGAGTAGACCGCGGCGAACCGGATCGGGTCCGGGACCTCGTCGGGCCGGACGGCGGTGACGTTGTCCAGGCCGTTGCGGGCCGCGTTGTCCCGGGTCAGGCCGAGCGCGCGGTTGTTGACGTCCACCGCCCAGATGTGGGCCGCCGGGCTGCGCATCGCGCACGCGATCGCGATCGGGCCGTAGCCGCAGCCGAGATCCAGGATCTCTCCCGAATCGGGCGGCCGCCCGGCGTGCTCGAGCAGGATGCGGGTGCCGCGGTCGACCCGGCCGGTGGCGAACACCCCGGTGTCGGTGTCCAACCGGGCCGAGACGTCGGCCAACGCCATGGTGATCGTCTGCCGGGCGCTGGCGACCTTCGGATCGGCCGTGAAGAAGTGCTGCTGCTGTGACTCCGGCAAGGTCAGCCGCCCGGCCGCCACAGCACGTCGCCGTCGGGGTTGGCCGCCCGGGCCAGGATGAACAGCAGGTCCGAGAGCCGGTTCAGGTACAGGGCCGCGGTGCGGTTGGTGTGCAGCTGATCCGCCTCGTACAGCGCCCAGGCGCGACGCTCGGCCCGGCGAGCCACCGTCCGGGCCTGATGCAGCAACGCGCCGGCCGGCGTGCCACCGGGCAGGATGAAGCTGGCCAGCTTGGGCAGCGACTCGTTGAACGTGTCGCACCAGCCCTCGAGCCGCTCGACATAGGCCTCGGTGATCCGCAGCGGCGGATGCTTCGGGTCGGCCAGCACCGGCGTGCACAGGTCGGCGCCGACGTCGAACAGGTCGTTCTGCACCTGGCGCAGCACGTCGGCGACCGGCGGTGGCAGGGTCGCCAGCGCCAGCGCGACGCCCAGCACGGCATTCGTCTCGTCGCAGTCGGCATAAGCCTCGACTCGAGGATCAGTCTTGGCCACCCGCGACATGTCACCCAGCGCGGTCGTCCCGTCATCGCCGGTCTTGGTGTAGATACGCGTCAGATGCACCGCCATGCTGTTCTCGGACCTCCTTGCCGCCCACAGAACAGGCGGGTCGTCGGCCCGAGCGCGCCTTCGGCGCGCGTACCTGATTCGCTCCGCAGGCGTCGCTCATGGGGACGATAGCCTGTCCCGGTGACCGGTCCGGGTCACCGGCGGGGGCCGAGGAGCGCGGGCACAGCCATTGCGCGAGATGCAGGAGATTGAGTGCAGGTCCTGAGAGTGACCGGCGGCGTGCAGCTGTCCGGAGAGGTCCACGTCGTCGGCGCCAAGAACAGCGTGCTCAAGCTGATGGCCGCGGCCCTGATGGCGCCCGGTGAGACCACGATCGGCAACCTGCCGGCCATCAGTGACGTGACGACCATGCACGAGCTGCTCGGCCGGCTGGGCTGCGAGGTCACCGAGGTGTCCGACGGCCGGGTCGACAGCGTGCGCATCACGGTGCCGGACGAGCCCCATTACGAGGCGCCGTACGAACTTGTGCGCAAGATCCGGGGCTCGATCGCGGTGCTCGGTCCGCTGCTCGCGCGCACCGGCCGGGCCAAGGTGGCCCTGCCCGGTGGCGACGCCATCGGCGCCCGGCCGCTGGACATGCACTTCGACGGCCTGTCCCGGATGGGCGCCGAGATCCACACCGAGCACGGCTACGTCATCGCCGAGGCCCCGCAACTGCACGGCGCGACGATCTGGCTCGATCTGCCGAGTGTCGGGGCGACCGAGAACATCCTGACCGCGGCGGTGCTGGCCAAGGGCACCACCGTCATCGACAACGCGGCTCGCGAACCGGAGATCGTCGACCTGTGCCACATGCTGCAGGCGATGGGCGCGCAGATCGGCGGCGTCGGCACCTCGACCCTGGAGATCACCGGCGTCGACGGACTCAAACCGACCTCGCACTTCGCGGTGCCGGACCGGATCGTCGCCGGCACCTGGGCCTTTGCCGCGGTCGCCACCCGCGGCGACGTCACCGTGCGCGGCGCCAACCCGGCGCACCTGGAGATCTCGCTGGACAAGCTCACCCGCGCCGGCGCCGACATCGAGGCGCTGCCCGACGGGTTCCGGGTACGCATGCACGACCGGCCGAAGAGCTTCGACGTGGTGACGCTGCCCTACCCGGGCCTGCCCACCGACCTGCAGCCCCAGGCGGTCGCGACCCTGGCGGTGGCCGAGGGCACGGCGATGGTCACCGAGAACCTCTTCGAGGGCCGGTTCATGTTCTGCGACGAGATCGCCCGGATGGGCGCCGACGTGCGCACCGACGGCCACCACGCGGTCGTGCGCGGTCGGGAGGCCCTGTCCGGAGCGCCGGTGCGGGCCACCGATATCCGCGCCGGCGTGGGGCTGGTCATCGCCGGGCTGGTCGCCGAGGGTGTGACCGAGGTGGCCGAGATCCGGCACATCGACCGGGGCTACGTCCGCATCGAGGAGCAGCTGCGCGCACTCGGCGCCGACGTCGTGCGCACCGAATCAGACACGTTCGACTAATCCCGGCTTTCGCCCGATGGCTGCGTTTGCCCCGGTCGCTTCCTCGATGTTGGCGCGAGCGCTCATCGCGAGTTGTCCGCGCCTCGCGACGTTCTGGCATCGCCAAGCGCGGACAACTCTCGGAGTTGAGGACCTCTGCGCATACCGCCTTCCCGGGCAGCCCGCGCAGGAAGATCCGGCTAGGGGAACGATCTTCCTGCCACGACGGTCGTTGTCAGGGGCGGGCACCGTCCAGGGCTTGGCGGATGAGGGTGCGGGGCAGGCGCGGGTCCAGGGGCCGGTGCGGGACGAGCAGCCGGAAGTACAACGGCGCGTAGAGCTGATCCATGAACGCTTCCAGGTCCAGATCGGCGCGCAGCTGGCCGCGCTCGATGGCCCGCCGCAGGACGGCCCGGGTGGCGTCGCGGCGGGGGGCGATCCAACGGTCGAGCAGCGTCGTGCTGAGCGCCGGATCGGTCTGCGCCTGCCCGATCAGCTCGGCCATGATCGCGCCGGCGCGGCCGCTGAACGCCCGCAGTAGCGCGCTCATCTGTCGCTGCAGGTCCTGGGCGATGTCGCCGGTGTCGGGGAACGTGATCGTCTGCCGGTAGTGCTCGAAGTAGGCGTCGATCGCGACGGCGCCCCGGCTGGGCCACCACTTGTACACCGTCACCTTGCTGACGCCGGCCCGGGCGGCCACCGCCTCCATCGTCATGGCGGCCATCCCGCCCTCGACGAGCAGCTCGGCGGCGGCGCTCAGCACGGCCTGCCGGACCCGCTCGCTGCGCGGTCGCCCCGGCTTGCGGTCGATGGCCGACGTCACGTCCGAAAGCCTAGCCGTCGACCGATATTCGATTGTGAACGTGCCGTACATTAACTTCGTGAACACAGCGTTCAGTAATCGAGAGGTCGAGTCATGACGCAGACCCGCCCCGCCCCGGCGCCCGAACTCGATGCCCGGCAGCTGCGCCGGCTCACGGTGGTGCTGGCCGTCGCCTGCGGGCTGGCCGTCGCCAACATCTACTACGCGCAACCGCTGCTCGCCACGCTGGCCCGATCGTTCGGCGTCGGCCAGGGCAGTGCCGCGCTCGTCGTCACGCTCACCCAGGTCGGATATGCAGCCGGGCTGTTGTTCCTGGTGCCACTGGGTGATCTGCTCGAGAACAGGGCGCTGGCCACCCGAGTCCTGATCGGCACCGCCGCCGCGCTGGCCGTAGCAGCGGCTGCACCGTCGCTGGCCGTGTTCCTGGTCGCGTCTCTCGTGGTCGGGCTGACGTCGGTAGTGGTGCAGGTGCTCGTGCCGCTGGCGGCGCATTTCGCGCCCGAAGGCCGGCACGGCGCCGTCGTCGGACGGGTCATGAGCGGTCTGCTGCTGGGCATCCTGCTGGCCCGGACGGTGTCCAGTCTGGTCGCGGCGGCGTTCGGCTGGCGCACCGTGTACGGCGCGTCCGCCGTGCTCATGGTGGTGCTGGCGATCACGCTGAGTCGGATGCTGCCGCAGCGCCGCCCGGCGCACGACGTCAGGTATACAGCCCTGCTGCGTTCTACGATCCGGCTGCTTCGCACCGAGCCGGTATTGCGACGTCGCGCCGCCTACCAGTCAGCGATGTTCGCGGTGTTCAGCGCGTTCTGGACGTCGATCGCGTACGAGCTGCACGATCGGCACCATCTCGGCCAGACCGGCATCGGGCTGTTCGCCCTGGTCGGAGCGGGCGGAGCAGCGGCGGCTCCGGTCGCGGGCTGGCTGGGCGACCGTGGCCACAACCGAGCGGCCACCGGTGCGACGCTGACCCTCGGCGCGGCCATGATGGCGCTGGCCGGGCTCGGCGCCAGGTCGGTGGTCGTGCTCGCAGTGGCCGGTGTGCTGCTCGACCTGGCCGTGCAGTCCACGCACGTGCTGGGCCAGCGGGCGATCTACGCGGCCCGCCCGGACGCCCGGGCGCGCATGAACGGCATCTACATGGCGTCGATATTCACCGCGGGCGCCATCGGCTCGGCCGTGTCCGGCGTGCTGTACGGCGCGTCCGGGTGGACGGCCGTGGTGATCTTCGCCGCGGTCCTGCCGGTGCTCGCGCTCGGGTTGTGGGCAGTGTCGCCGGCCGACTGAATCGCAGCTGGCGGCCGGGTCAGCTGCTGAGCAGGGCGCGGGCGGCGTCGGCGTCGTCGCGGAACACCAGCACGTCCATGTCGCCGTTGCGCCGCCGCGACATCGACGTGCGGATGCCGGCCTCGCCCAGCTTGGCGCGCAGGTGCATCGCCTCGTCGCGGGAGATGTTGGCGACGATCACGTCGAGCATGCCGAGGTCGGGCGAGTCGGCGGCATCGACCGGGCGCCCGGAGCGCGGCCGACCGGGGCGGAACGTCCATTTCATGACGACCGCCAAGACGGCGAGCACCACCAGCAAGATGATGAGAGTAGGCAGATCGGCACCCACGGGCCCATCCTGGCACCGTCCGCGACGCGACGCGAGCCGGCCCTAGTCCTCGCGTTGCAGGTACCGGCGCAGGCCGCGCTCGCCGTCGCGCATCATCAGGCCGTGGTTGAACCGCAGCACCGGACGCGCGACCAGCCCGGCGCGGCGCACCAGTGCCTTGCGAACTACGACGTCCTCGTCGAAGGCGGCCACCGAACCGTCGTCGGCCGCGGCGATGGACCACCGGCTGGTGCCCTCGAGGTCGCCGGTCTGCCGGGCCGCCAGCACCCGGGCATCGGGATCCTCGACGTCGCGATCGATCTCGAACACCAGGTCGTAGGGCAGCAGGCTGCGGCAGCGCAGCTCGCCCCGGGTCTGGTCCAGTTGCCGGACGCTGCGCACCTGTGGCCACCAGGTCGGGTAGCTCGCGACGTCCCGCAGGGCGGCATAGACCTCGTCCGGCGCGGCCGGCAGGTGCCACTCGGAATGGAACACGTACCGGTGCGTCATGCCATCACGCTAGTGCGAAGTGGACCACAGTTGTTACCGGCGGGTAGCGGTACGGTCATACTCAGGCTGACTGCCCTTCTGGAGGTCGCCATGCCGTACCCGGACGACGACCAGCGCGACAAGCCCTGGTTGATGCGCACCTACGCCGGCCACTCGTCACCGGTCGAGTCGAACGCGCTGTATCGCCGCAACCTGGCAAAGGGGCAGACCGGCCTGTCGGTGGCGTTCGACCTGCCGACCCAGACCGGCTACGACCCGGACGCCGAGCTGGCCCGCGGTGAGGTCGGCAAGGTGGGCGTGCCGGTCGCGCACATCGGCGACGTGCGGGCGCTGTTCGACGGCATACCGCTCGAGCAGATGAACACGTCGATGACGATCAACGCGCCGGCGATGTGGCTGCTGGCGCTCTATCTGGCCGTCGCCGAGGAGAACGGCGCCGACCCGGCCAAGCTGACCGGCACCACCCAGAACGACATCATCAAGGAGTACCTGTCCCGGGGCACCTACGTGTTCCCGCCCGGACCGTCGCTGCGGCTGATCACCGACATGATCGCCCACACCGTGGCGCACGTCCCGAAGTGGAACCCGATCAACGTCTGCAGCTACCACCTGCAGGAGGCCGGTGCGACGCCCGTCCAGGAGGTGGCGTTCGCGCTGTGCACGGCGATCGCGGTGCTGGACGACGTGCGCGACTCCGGCCAGGTCCCGCCCGAGCGGTTCGGCGACGTCGTCGCGCGCATCTCGTTCTTCGTCAACGCCGGGGTGCGCTTCGTCGAGGAGATGTGCAAGCTGCGCGCCTTCGGCGAGCTGTGGGACGAGATCACCCTTTCCCGATATGGGGTTCAGAACCCCAAGCAGCGGCGATTCCGCTACGGCGTGCAGGTGAACTCCCTAGGGCTGACCGAGGCCCAGCCGGAGAACAACGTCTACCGGATCCTGCTCGAGATGCTGGCCGTGACGATGTCGCGCGACGCCCGGGCCCGCGCCGTGCAACTGCCGGCCTGGAACGAGGCGCTGGGCCTGCCCCGGCCGTGGGATCAGCAGTGGTCGCTGCGCATGCAGCAGGTGCTGGCGTTCGAGTCCGACCTGCTCGAGTACGGCGACCTGTTCGAGGGCTCCAAGGTCGTCGATGCGAAGGTGGCGGACATCCGCGACGGCGCCCGTAAAGAGATCGAGCGGGTGCTGGAGCTCGGCGGCGCCGTGGTGGCCGTCGAGTCCGGGTACCTCAAATCGGCGCTGGTGTCGTCGCTGGCCGCCCGGCGGCGGCGCATCGAATCCGGCGAGGACGTCGTGGTGGGCGTCAACAAGTTCACCGAGTCCGAGCCGAACCCGTTGCTGGCCGATCTGGACGCGGCCATCCAGAGCGTGGATCCGGCCGTCGAGGCGGCGGCGATCGCCGCGGTTCAGACGTGGCGCGAGGAGCGCGACACCGCCACGGTCGAGGCCGCCCTGAACGCCCTGCGGGATGCCGCCAAGACCGATGCCAACCTGATGGAACCGTCGCTGACCTGCGCCCGCGCCGGCGTGACGACGGGGGAGTGGGCCGGCGTGCTGCGCGAGGTGTTCGGCGAATATCGCCCGCCCACCGGGGTTTCGGCCGCGAGTGGTGGCGCCGTGGCCGGGCTCGCCGACGTCCAGGCGCGGGTACGCGAGCTGGGCCCGCTGAAGTTCCTGGTCGGCAAGCCCGGCCTGGACGGCCATTCGAACGGGGCCGAGCAGATCGCCGTACGGGCCCGCGACGCCGGCTTCGAGGTCGTCTACTCGGGCATCCGGCTGACGCCGGCGCAGATCGTTGCGGCGGCCGTCGAGGAGGATGTCGACGTCGTGGGCCTGTCGGTGCTGTCCGGCTCGCACCTGTCCGTGGTGCCGGAGGTCGTCGAGGGGCTGCGCGCCGCCGGGCTTTCCGACGTCCCCGTGGTGGTGGGCGGCATCGTCCCCGACGGCGACGCCGATCGACTGCGTGCGGCCGGTGTCGCCCGAGTGTTCACCCCCAAGGACTTCGAGATCACCGACGTCCTCGACCAGGTCGTCGACGCGATCGTCGAGGCGCGCGCCAACTGATCCGGTTTTGGCCGCCCGGCATCACATACGTGCCTGGACGGCCAAAACCGTGGATGGGCGGGTTAGCTGCTCGACTCGAGCACCACGATGGGCTCGGCGATTTCCTCGCCGCGCGTGATGTGTCGCTCCGGCTTGGGCTTGCCCGGCAGGACGAGGGCCAGCGCCACGGCGACCACCATGGCGGCGGCGCTCAGCGCGAAGGCCCGGTCGTAGCCGTCAGCGGCGGACGACGCCCCGGCGGCCACGGTGGCCATGACGGCCAGCCCGATCGCGCCGCCCATCTGCCGGGTCGTGTTGATCAGTCCGGACGCCAGCCCGGCCTGGTGCACCGGCACGTCGGCGGTGGCGGCGATCGTCATGGGCACGAACGACAGGCCCATGCCCAGGCCGGTCAGCACCAGCGGGCCGAACACGTGGGCGAAGTAGCCGTCGCCGGCCGACAGTTGGCTCATCCAGGCCAGCCCGATGACGGCCAGCGTCGGGCCGAGCAGCAACTGCCGGCGCACGCCGATGCGCGCGACCAGGCGGGTGCCCAGCAGTGAGGCCGTCAGCGTCGACAGCGCCGCGGGCAGGAAGGCGAACCCGGCCTTGAGCGGGCCGTAGTCGTTCACCTGCTGCAGGTACAGCGACAGGAAGAAGAACATGCCGAACAGCGCCGCGCCGATCATGACGGCGATGCCGTTGGACGCCGCGATCGACCGCCGCCGGAAGACGCTCAGCGGCACCAGCGGACGGGCGGCGATCCGCGACTCGATCACCGCGAACGCGGTCAGCAGCACGGCGGCGCCCAGCAGGGTGAGGATCGTCGCCGCCGAACCCCACGAGCGGGTGTCGGTGCTGACGATGCCGTAGACCAGCAGGGCCAGCCCGGAGGTGACGGTGATGGCGCCGGCGATGTCGAGCTGCGAGCGGGACTCGGCGCGCGACTCGACCAGCGACACGGCCGCGGCGGCGAGCAGTACCGCGCCGATCGGCACGTTGACGAAGAGCACCCAGCGCCAGTCCAGGAGGTCGGTCAGGATGCCGCCGAACAGCACGCCGGCCGCCGCGCCGCTGGCCGCGGTGGCGGACCAGGCGCCGAGCGCTCGCCGCCGCGCACCGGGCTCGGGGAAGTTCGTGGTGATCAGGCTGAGCGTTGCGGGAGCCAGGATGGCACCGCCGATGCCTTGTATGGCGCGCGCGGCGATGAGCTCGCCGCCGTTCTGGGCCAACCCGCCGATCAGGCTGAATACGGTGAAGACGGCCAGGCCGATCATGAACACCCGGCGCCGCCCGAACAGGTCGGCGGCCCGACCGCCCAGCAGCAGGAAACCGGCAAAGGTCAGCGTGTAGGCGTTGATCACCCACTGCTGGCCGGCCGTCGACAGATCAAGATCGGCGCGCATCTTGGGCAGCGCGACATTCACGATGGATACGTCGAGCACCACCATGAACTGCGCGGCGCAGCACACCGCGAGCACAGCCCACGTGGGCACCTTGCGTGCGGAAAACATCAAGCCCTCAATCTCTCAACGTTAAGATATTCGATGCTAAGCTACGTGGCGGCTGACATCGATGTCAAACGTCTTAACGTTGAACGAGTTGAACTCCATTCCTGTGAGGTCAGAAGTGCCCACGAAGTCCGAGGTGCGTGATCGCGTCGACGTGATCGTCGAGCAATGGCACGAGCAGTTCCCGGATCTCGACATCCCGGCGAAGACGTTGACCATGCGGATCCGGCGGCTGGCCCATCACGTCGAGCGCGAGGTGCAGCACGAACTCGCCGCGCACGACATCGGCCTGTGGGAGCTGGAGGTTCTGCTCGCCCTGCGCCGGGCGCCGCACCGGCAGCTCAGCGCCGGCGACCTGGTGCGACGGTGCCAGGTCACGTCCGGGGCGATCACCAACCGGATCGCCCGGCTGGCCGATCGGGGCTGGGTGACGCGGGAGGTCTGCCCCGGCGATCGGCGTCAGGTGATCGTCACGCTGACCGGATCCGGGCTGCGGCGGGCCAACCAGATCCTGGACACCAAGATCGTGGCCGAGGAGCGGCTGTTCGGCTCGCTGGACACCGTCACCCGGGACCGCCTGAACGCCGAGCTGCGGGCGCTGCTCGTCGCCATCGAGGGGCCGGCCGACGACTACGAGCCCCAACCCGGCGAGGCCGCGCACCTCGCGCCGTAGGTTTCAGGTCGTTATCCGGTTCGCCACCGGGGTGCCGAGCTGGACGGTGCGCGAGACCGTGCAGAGCCGGTCGTGCGACTTGGCCACGGCGTCCGGCAGGACGTCACGCGCGGCATCGCCGTCCGGGCCGGCCGCAAACGTGATCTCGAACGTGATGGCCAGGTTCACCATCCGGTTGCCGTGCTCGTCGCGGATCTTGTCGCCGGTGACCGCGACGCGGAACGACTCGGGTTCGGCGCGCTTCACCGTGATGTAGTCGACGTCGGCCGCACCGCAGCCGCCCAGCGCGGTCAGCAACAACTCGACCGGCGAGAACTCGTCGTCGCCACCGAACGTCAGGGTGTGGCCGCTCGCGTTCGTGGCGCGGTACCGGCCGAGCTCGAGCCGCTCGAGGTCGATGCGGCGCAGGGTGTCGTCGGGCATGGCCTCATCATGCCCGGGGCTCACTCGGTGACCGGGGGCGCCGTGTAGAGGTGGCGGACGTCGGCCGGAGGCGGCGTGTTGGGGCGGTAGTCCATCGGCGCCTCGCCGTCGGCGGCCGCGGCGGCGGCGTCGGCCAGCCCGAAGCGGCTGCGCAGCCGACCGAGGAAGTCGGACGGACACAGCCGGACCAGGCGGGCCGGCCGCCGTCCGCCATAGACCGCGCACCAGTCACCCGGGTCGAGCACGCCGCGCAGTTGCCCGTCGACACTCACCGCGACCTGCCCGGAATGCTGCAGTACCCGGACCGCCACCGGTTCGTCGCCGGCCAGCACCAGGCTGCGGTCGAAGATCATGTGCGGGGCCACCGGGGTGAACACGATGGCGTTCGCCCGGGGCGACAGCACCGGACCGCCGGCCGCGAAGCTGTACGCCGTCGACCCCGTCGGGCTGGACACCACCAGGGCATCGGCCGAATACGACGCGAACAGCCGTCCCGTCACGTATACAGCCAGGCTGGCTTGCCGGTCACGCGCCAGCTTCTCGAACACGACGTCGTTCAGCGCCATGACGTCCAGGCCGACGCCCCAGCCCACCTCGTCGACCGTACTGGTGCGTACGGGCGGGGGCGGCAGCTTGGGGCCACGTCCGAAGCGCACGAAGGCTTCGATGCCGGGCGGGATCTCGAGGGGACGCGACGCGCGCATGTTCAGGGTGAGCCGTTCCTCGATGATCGCGGTCTCGTCGCGCACGGCCTCCAGCGCCCGGGTCAGGTCGTCGACGCCGACCTCGGTCAGGAAGCCGACGCGCCCGACGTCCACGCCGAGGACGGCCGCGTCGGTCACGGCGGCGATCCGCGCTCCACGCAGGAAGGTGCCGTCGCCGCCGATGGTCACGATCAGGTCGGGATAGCCGGCCTCGGCCGCCTCGTCGCGGGCGTTGCGGCGCACGGTGTCGTCGCCGCTGGAGGCTTCGTGCCAGACGTCGACGCCGACGACCGCGACGTCATGGGCCTGGCCCCAGTCCCGCACGGCCTGCCCGGCTTGGCGGGCGACGGCCTTGCCCTCGTGGACGACCAGCCCGATGCGCTGGAGAGTCATGCCCGAGACGGTAACGTGCGCCGGCATGAGGTTGATGATCGCTCGGTGTTCCGTCGACTACGTGGGGCGCCTGACCGCCCATCTGCCGCTGGCGACCCGGCTGCTGATGCTCAAGGCGGACGGCTCGGTGCTGGTGCACTCCGACGGCGGCTCGTACAAGCCGCTGAACTGGATGAGCCCGCCCTGCACGGTGATCGAGCGCGACGACGTGTGGACGGTGACCAACAAGGCCGGCGAGCAGCTGATCATCACGATCGATGAGGTGCAGCACGACTCGCGGCACGAGCTGGGCGTCGACCCGGGACTGGTCAAGGACGGCGTCGAGGCCGACCTGCAGCGGTTGCTGGCCGAGCACGTGCACACCCTGGGCGAGGGCTACCGGCTGGTCCGCCGCGAGTACCCGACCGCGATCGGCCCGGTGGACCTGATGGCCCGCGACCCGGCCGGGGTGGCCGTCGCCGTCGAGATCAAGCGGCGGGGCGAGATCGACGGCGTCGAGCAGCTGACGCGCTACCTCGAGCTGCTCAACCGCGATCCGCTGCTGGCCCCGGTCCAGGGCGTGTTCGCCGCGCAGGAGATCAAGCCGCAAGCCCGCGTGCTGGCCGAGGATCGCGGCATCCGCTGCGTGGTGCTCGACTACGACGCCCTGCGCGGCATCGTGCCGGACAACACGTTGTTCTAGTTGCCGATCAGGCTGCTGAGGTCCTTGTTGACCCGAGCCTGGAACAGGGTGGTGGCCGGGCTGTCCGGGGACGGGTGGGCGGTCAGCCGGACGACGTTGCCGGGCTGCACGTCGACGGAGGCGGCGGGGAGCAGCTCCGACCACCTCTCGTTCTGCCGCTGGGACGTGCCGGACGCGAGCGCGGTCTGCAGCCGCGTCTTCAGGGCCGTGGCCTCATCGCCCGATCCGGTCGCGACGCACAGTTCCTCAGCGGCATCGGTGGTTGACGTGCCGGTGACGCCGAGCCCGATCTCGCGACGCGGCCCGGACGGCCCGGACGGCTGGTCGGTGAGCACCGCGGCGAGCGGATTGCCGAGGCAGGACGCCACGGCCGTCACCGTCTGGTCGCTGCCGAGCGTGGAGCCGCTGCCCGTCCCGACCAGGTCGAGGGACGCGCTGCTCGGTCCGTAGCGCAGCGAGGTGCCGTCCGCGGATACGACGTTCAAGATCGTCATGGGTGCTTGCAACTGCTTGCTCAGCGGGCTGTTGAGATCGAGCTGGTTGTCCGGGGCGAGTCGCAGCGTCGCGCCGTCCTTCTTCGCGCCGAGCTTGGTGAGTGCCTGCTCGACCTGGCCGGCGTCCAGCCCGCCGATGAGCCAGCCCGCGCGGGTCGGCGGCTGCCCGGCCGACACCGCCACGTCGGCCGTGGTCGGATCGAAGCCGACGAGCGGGGGCAGCAGCTTGGCGTGGTTGGCCAGGTCGGATTCTCCGTAGTCGGACACGCCGCCGTACGGGACGCGCACCAGTGATCCGCCGTTGGCGGCGATCAGCGCCTTGGGGCGGCCGTACTCGACCCAAGCACGGGTGTTGTCGTTCGCCGAGATGTGTTCGAGGGCGTTACGCAGCGACGTCGGCGGCGCCGAGCTGTTGTGCGAACTGCTGGAGCAGCCGGCGAGCAGAGCGGCGGCGGCTACTCCCACCGTTGGCCATACGAGGATGCGCACGAGCGGACATGCTAGTGCGAACCGGGCAACGTTCGGCAGCGCCCAGCGGACATCGGTAGTTCTAGGCCGGGTCGCGCAGCCCGACGCAGTCGAGCGCCCAGAACGGCTCGGAGTAGACGAGCGTGCCGGTCATCCACGGCTCGTAGCTGCCGAGCGGTGCCACCTGGAACCCGGCGTCCGGGATGCGCAGCGACGGCTTGCGCAAGCCCAGGGGTCCGGCCGCCCGAAAGCCTCGCGGGCCGTAGTAGAGCGGCGATCCCTCGAGGAACAGTAACGGCGCGCCGATGGCCTCGGCGGCGGTCAGCGCGCGTTCGACCAGCGCGGTGCCGACGCCGCGCCGCTGATGCTCGGGCAGTACGCCCAGCGGGGACAGCACGAGCACGTCGACCAGCCGCGGTGGGGCATCGAGCCGGCTGGCGCTGAGCAGCACGTGCCCGACCACCTGGTCGTCGACCGTCGCGACGAGCGAGATCGGCGCCAGCGCGGCCGGCGCCGATCGCAGCGCGTCGACCAACCGGACGACTGCTTCGCGGCCGAACGCGTGCCGGTGCACGTCGCGCACGGCGTCGACGTCCTCGGGACGCTCCGCCCTGATCAGCATCTGCGAATCATGCAACATTCGGACGCGCCAGGCGTCGGAGTATTGCAGGATCGGGCGCATGCCAGTCGTCCTGCTCGAGAACGGCGCCGCCGAGGGCGTGCGCATCCTGACCCTGAATGACCCGGACAAGCGCAACGCGCTCTCGCCCCGGCTGCAGGCCGAGCTGGCCGGCGCCGTCGACGCGGTGGCCGCCGACTCCGACGCCCGGGTGCTGGTCGTCGCCGGTAACGGTCCGGCGTTCAGCGCCGGGGCCGACCTGCCGGCCGTGTTCGGCAAGCTCAGCCGGCCGGTCGGCGAGATCCGCGCCGGGCTGCGCACCATCTACGACAGCTTTCTGCGGGTCCGCCGCCTGGAGATCCCGACGATTGCGGCGGTCGACGGGCCGGCCGTCGGGGCGGGGGTGAACCTGGCGATGTCGTGCGACCTGCGCCTGGCCTCGACGCGGGCCACGTTCGGGGTGACGTTCACCAAGCTGGGCCTGCACCCGGGCGGCGGGTGCACGTACTACCTCGTGCAGGCGCTGGGCCGGCAACAGGCGCTGTCGCTGCTACTGGACGGGGGAGCGCTCACCGCCGGCGAGGCGCTGGCCGCCGGCATCGTGCTCGACGTGGTGGACAACCCGCTGGCCGAGGCGCTGGAGGTCGCCGAGCGGTGGGCCGCGCTCGACCCGGAGCTGGTCCGCGACATCAAGCGGGCGGTCGGCATCGCGGCCAAGGGCGACTTCGACGAGTCGCTCGAGTTCGAGGCCTGGGCCCAGGCGGCGTCGGCGAAGAAGCCGCAGCTGGCCGAGGCGATCGCCCGCTTCGCCAAGCGCTAGATCAGCGTGATTGCCGGCTCGAGCGCTGGCCGCCGGGGTTACTCGCCAGTACCGTAAGGACATGACCGAGAAGTTCGACTCGCTGAACCCGGCCACCGGTGAGGTCGTCGCGTCGTTCCCGGTGCACACCGTCGAGGACGTGACCGACGCCGTCGCGCGAGCCCGTGGCGCCGCCGAGTGGTGGCACGCGCTGGACTACGCCGGGCGCCGCAAGCGGTTGCGCGACTGGCGAACCCTGCTGGTGCAGCGCAGCGACGAGCTGGCCGAGCTCATGCATCGCGAGAACGGCAAGCCGGTCGACGACGCGCTGAGCGAGGTCATCCTGGCCATCGAGCACCTGAGCTGGGCCGCCGCCAATGCGGGTCGGGTGCTGGGCCGGCACCGGGTCGCCCCGGGCATGCTGGCGATGAACCACACCGCGTCGGTCACCTACGTCCCGTACGGCGTGGTCGGCGTCATCGGACCGTGGAACTACCCGGTGCACACCCCGCTCGGCTCGATCAGCTACGCGCTGGCGGCCGGCAACGCCGTGGTGTTCAAGCCGAGCGAGTACACCACCGCGATCGGCGCCTGGCTGGTCGACACATTCGCCGAGGCGGTGCCGGAGTACCCGGTGTTCCAGCTGGTCACCGGGCTGGGCGACACCGGCGCGGCACTGTGCCGGTCGGGCGTCGACAAGCTGGCGTTCACCGGATCCACGGCGACCGGCAAGAAGATCATGGCCACCTGCGCGGAGACGCTGACCCCGGTGCTGATCGAATGCGGCGGCAAGGACGCCTTGATCGTCGCCCCCGATGCCGACCTGGACCTGGCCGTCGACGCGACGATCTGGGGCGGCCTGTCCAACGCCGGGCAGACCTGCGTCGGCGTCGAGCGAGTGTATGCCGTCGAGTCGGTGTACGACGAGTTCGTCGCCAAGGTGACTCGCGAGGCCGGCCAGGTGCGCGGCGGTGCCCAGTACGGACCGATGACCATGCCGTCCCAGATCGACGTGGTGCGCCGGCACATCGACGACGCCCTGGCCCGGGGTGGCCGCGCCGTGGTGGGTGGCCCCGACTCGGTGCAGCCGCCGTACGTGCAGCCGGTCGTGCTGGTCGACGTCCCCGAGGACTCGGCCGCGGTCCAGGAGGAGACGTTCGGCCCGACGTTGACGATCACCAAGGTCCGTGACGTGGACGAGGCGATCGAGCGGACCAACGCGAACCCGTTCGGACTGGGTGGTGCCGTATTCAGCGCCAAGCAGGGGGAGCAGATCGCCGAGCGCCTGTCCTGCGGCATGGTGAGCATCAACTCGGCCGTCACGTTCGCGACTGTGCCCGGACTGCCGTTCGGGGGGGTACGGAACTCGGGGTTCGGCCGCATCCACGGCGCCGACGGGTTGCGCGAGTTCGCCTGGCCTCGCGCCGTGACGCACCTGCGTTACACGTCGCCGATCAAGGGCCTGACGTTCAAGCGCACCCCGCGCGACACCGCCTGGCTGAAGCGCCTCGTCAAGACCCGCTGGGGGCGGTAGCGCTCACCCGCCGGCGCTCCAGGCGATACGGACTACCTCGGCCGTGTTCCACCGGGATCCGTCCAGCTGCACCGACACGGCCAGGCCCGGGCGCACCAGCCAGAACAGCTGGTCGCGGCTGAGCCAGCCGGGATGGCCGTGCACCCGTACGGGGGCGTAACGCGCCTCGGCCGGCGGGCGGTCCTCGTAGCCGATGAACCAGTCGTGCAGGGCCGCCCCCGTGGTCAGCCGCGGTCCGGACATCACGTCGATGTCGGAGTCGACCCGCCAGCCGTCCGGGACCGGTGATTCCCACACCCGGGCCACGAACGTGACGTCGTCGTACTCGTAGTTGAAGTCCGACGCCTGACCCAGCCCGTCCGGCAGGTACCCGAACTGAACGCCGCCGACGCTGGTTCCCGGTGCCGCCCCGGCCGAAACCGGCCCGGCCAGGGTGGTCAGCAGGCCCACCCCGAGCAGGGCGCACAGCAGTACTCGCAACCTCATCTGTTCCTCTCTGGGCGACCCCGCGGCCGCCACGCAGACGGTCACTATTGCCGCGCCCGGCCCGTCGCGGGCTCGCCTGGAGCGATCTGTGGACAACACCCCACCTGTGGACGAGCGATGCCGAATTCGTCTGACCCATGTGCTATCGGCCGGAGTGAGGCTGGCCTCAGTCCGGGCGGGCACGCGCGGCGGGCACACTAACGTCCATGGGCATGTCGCGTGAGTTCCAGCAGGTGGGCGTTGTCGGGCTCGGCACGATGGGGGCCGGCATCGTTGAGGTGTTCGCCCGCAACGGCCTGAACGTGGTCGCCGTCGAGATCGACGAGGCCGCCCTCGACCGGGGCAAGGGCCACATCGAGCACTCCACCGGCCGGGCCGTCGCCCGCGGCAAGCTGTCCGGGGCCGAGCAGCAACAACTGATCGCGCACATCGACTTCGGCACCAGCCTGGACTCGCTGGCCGAGGTCGACCTGGTCATCGAGGCGGTGCCCGAACACCTCGACCTGAAGCGGCAGATCTTCACCCAGCTGGACAAGATCTGCCACCCCGAGGCGGTGCTGGCCACCAACACCTCGTCGCTGTCGGTCACCGAGATCGCCGTCGCGACCGGCCGGCCCGGCAAGGTCGTCGGGATGCACTTCTTCAACCCGGCGCCGGTGATGAAGCTGGTCGAGGTCGTTCGCACGGTGGTCACCGAGCAGGAGGTGGTCGACGACGTCGAGGCCTTCGCGCAGAGGCTCGGCAAGGTCGACGTCACGATCGGCGACCGCGCGGGGTTCATCGCCAACGCGCTGCTGTTCGGCTACCTCAACCATGCAGCCTCGCTGTACGAATCGCGGTACGCCAGCCGCGAGGACATCGACGCCGCTATGAAGCTCGGCTGTGGACTTCCGATGGGCCCGCTTGCGCTGCTCGACCTGATCGGGCTGGACACGTCCTACGAGATCCTCGACACGATGTACAAGCAGAGCCGCGATCGGCTGCATGCCCCGACGCCGATCTTCCGGCAGATGATGACGGCCGGCCTGCTGGGCCGAAAGTCCGGGCGGGGCTTCTACACCTACGACTCGCCGGACTCGCCGAACGTCGTCGCCGACGCCCAGACGCCCACCGCGGACGTCATCCAGGGCGCCCGCCCCGTGCAACGGGTCGGCGTCGTCGGCTCGGGCACGATGGCCACCGGCATCGTCGAGGTGTTCGCCAAGGGCGGCTACGACGTGCTGTTCGTGGCTCGTAGCGCGGAAAAGATCGCCAAGGTGACCGGTGCGGTCGAGCGGTCGCTGGAGAAGGCGGTGCAGCGCGGCAAGCTGTCCGACGACGACCGCGCGGCGGCGCTGACCCGCATCAGCGGCACCACCCGGTTGGACGACCTGGCCGGCGTGCAGCTCGTCGTCGAGGCCGTCGTCGAGGATCTGACCGTCAAGCAGGCGCTGTTCTCCAACCTGGACGAGATCTGCGCGCCCGGCACGGTGCTGGCCACCACGACGTCCAGCCTGCCGGTGATCGAGTGCGCCGCGGCCACCTCGCGGCCGGCCGACGTCGTCGGGATGCACTTCTTCAACCCGGCCACCGTCATGAAGCTGGTCGAGGTGGTGTCGACCGTGTCGACGGCGGCCGACGTCGAGGCCACCGCGCTCGCAGTCACCGAGCGGCTCGGCAAGCAGGCCGTGCGGTGCGGTGACCGGGCCGGGTTCATCGTCAACGCGCTGCTGTTCCCGTACCTGAACGACGCGGTCAAGATGCTCGAGGCGCACTACGCGACCGCCGACGACATCGACTCGGCGATGAAGGTCGGCTGCGGCTACCCGATGGGGCCGTTCGAGCTGCTGGACGTGGTCGGCAACGACGTCTCGCTGGCCATCCAGCGCACCCTGTATCTGGAGTTCCGCGAGCCCGGCTTCGCGCCGGCGCCGCTGCTCGAACATCTCGTGACGGCCGGCCGGCTGGGCCGCAAGACGGGCAAAGGCTTCCGGGACTATTCCGCCTAGAGCGGATCTCCTTGTGGACCCGCTCGCTGCGCTCGGGGTCCAACGCAGATCCGCACCGCGACTTCGTCGCGGGCTGCGACGGCGGGCTCTTCGCGCAAGCGCTCATCGCGTTCGTGGTTGCGACGGGGTGAGGTAGATGCCTCGGCAGAACCGCCGTCGCGTCGAGGCGCCGCTGGCCCGTCCGACCGGGGGTGCCGAACGTCGCGACGAGTGGCGCGGCGTCGAGTACGTCGTGCGGATGGTGGCCGGTTCGGACAAGACCTACCGCTGCCCGGGCTGTGATCAGCTCATCCGGACCGGGATGCCGCACGTGGTGGTCTGGCCGGCCGACGACCTCGAG
>DASXYE010000163.1:0-6300 GCA_036502695.1 Jatrophihabitantaceae bacterium | reverse complement strand
CCCCCCCCCCCCCCCCCCCCCCCCCCCCACCACTCGACGAATGTGGGTGACGAACAGCGGCGGGCGGGGTCTAGGCAGCGACCTCGGGGGTCGAGCCGCCGACCGTCGCGTCGGCCCGGCCGATCAGCACGCCCAGGTCGAAGCCGTCCCGGGCGAAGTGCACGCCGTCGCGGCGCTGGGTCGGATACCAGCCCTGCGCGATCAGCCGTGGCGTCACCTCGTCGGCCAGCACCGCTTCGGCGTCACCGGCCAGCGGCACGGTAACCAGGTACGTCCACACGGATGAGTGGCCCGACGGCGTGATGTCGACGCGCTGGCGCTCGTCGGTGAGCACCTGCGCTGGCGCGCCGCCCAGCTCGGCGGCCACGCCGTCGACGGTGCGCCGCAGGATCACGGCCAGCTCGGCCGTCTCGTCCGGAGTCATCGAGCCGGCAGCACGTGCGCCGGCTGGCCGGTGACGACGTCGTAGAGGTTCCACCACGACGGCGAGTACGGCTTGAGCACGGCCGTGTGCTGGTTGACGTCCACGCCGGGCAGCAGCGGGTTGTGCGGCACGTAGCCCGGGTCGAGGTCGATCGTGCGCGGGAAGGTGTCGGGGTCGGCACCGTGCGGCGACACAGCCGGTACGAACGCGTTCGGCGGCAGGCCGAGGGCGGACTTGAGCCCGTCGACCACCGGGTACAGACCGCTGTCGGCCTGGATGAGCCCGATCGGATCGTCCGGGGCGGTCATCGAGTAGTTGGTGGTGCGTCCGTAGTCGGGCAGCTGGGTCGGCGACCAGATGCCCGGCCCCTCGCCGGCGCCCTCGACCCGGACGATGCGGTCGGCGTCCAATCCGCCAGAGCCCTGCTGCTCGGCCGCGCCCAGGGTGGATGCCGCGTAGCTGTGCCCGAGATAGGTGATCTGCGCGCCGGGCGCCGCGTCCGAGCTCACGCCCGAGCGCAGCTGGTGCGAGAACGCCGCCAGGTCGGGCGCCATCGTCTGTGCGTACGTCGGCGACGCCGCGCCGGACAGGCTCAGGCTCTGCGGGTTGCGGCCGTCGCTGTAGACGAGCATGGCCAGGTCGTGGTTGGGGTCGGCGGCCACCATGTCGGCGGCGGTGTGCGCGTACGTCTCGTGGTTGGCGATCGAGGAGAACGTGCCCGGCACGAGCACGCCGACGTTGCGGGTGTCGGCGTCGATGGTGCCGATCTGCTCGACGATCTTGCCGTTGCCGCTCGGGTCGAACGCCACGATCTGGCGGTTGTTCGCGAGGATGTCCTCGTACAGCGCGATCCGGTCCTCGGAGCCGGCGATCGCGCCGACGTCGCCGTTGCTGCGCAGCAGGCCGGCCAGCCGTTGCTGCTCGGTGGCCAGGGCCATCGTCACCGCGGCCCGGTTGTCGGTGATCTGCCGGGCGAACGGTCCGGTGGCGGCGGGCGCCGACGCCGCCGGCGTGACCGTGTTCGGCGCCGTGATCCCCAGCAGCTTGCGATAGGACGCGGCGACGGCGTTGTCGGCCGTTTCGTAGCCGACCGCGCATTCGGTGACCTTGGTCGACAGATCGTGCGCGGTGTTGCCGGCCGAGTCGATCTGGCGGCCCACCGCCTTGAGCGCATCGGTCAGCTCGGTGGCCGCCTGGCTCGATTGCGGGATGGCGCCGAACGCGGAGGCCGGCACGCTCGTGCCGACGACGGTGTTGAGGATGCGCTCGAGCTGATCGCCCTGGGCAGTCAGCTGCTGGGCGTTGCCGCGCAGCGCAGCCGGCGCGACGCGGTAACCGTCGGAGTCTGCTGTGTCCACCACGGCCGGGTCAGAGCTCCTCGCCGATCACCGTCGGGGATACCGCCGACGACTCGCCCCAGACGTCCTCGGTCTCGACCAGCCAGGGCGGGATGCGCCGGCCGCCGCCGTCCATGCCCATGCCGCCCATGCCGGCGCCGCCCATCGGCATGCCGCCCATGAAGCCGCCGGCCGAGTTCGTCGAGCCGGCCCCGCCGACGGCGCCGGCCAGGCCGGCCGCTGCCGCTCCGGCACCGGGCGCCGAACTCGAACCGGCCAGCCCGGCGTAGGCCGCCGGGGTGTCGCCGGCCGAGAGTCCGCCCCCGCCGCCCCCCGGGCCGCCGCCGATTCCGCCGATCCCGGCACCGCCTCCGCCGCCCGGCAGCGCACCGGACAGCTTGCTCCCGGCGGCGGCCGCTCCGGCCGCGGTGGCCGCCGCCGGGGCGCCCCCGGCGGTGCGCTTCGGGTCGTTGGCGCGGTCGCGGCGGCGGATCAGCGACGGGATGCGCGAGATCGGGAACGTCGCCCCTGCGGCGGCGATGCCCTCGCGGAACATGTTGCCGAACAAGGGATTCGGGGTCGTCGCCGCCGGAGGAGCCCCGCCGGGCAGCCCGCTCGCGCCGACCAGGCCGTGGCTGCCGCCGCTGGGTTCCGTACCCGGGGCGATGGCGCCCGCCCCGCCCTCGCCGCCGGCCGGGTCGGCGCAGTCCAGGATGACGCCGGGTCCGAGTGTGGTGGGCACCCCGACCGCGGTCGGGGTGCCGATCGCGTCGTCGGTCACGTTCGGGTCGACCGTCGGAGCGGTGCCGGCGTCGGGCACCTCGGGGATGGCGGCATCGTCGGTCGCGTAGTGGTCGGCCAGCTTCGTCATGACCTGCACGGCCTGGGCGTGCGCGGCATCGGCCGTGGCCTGGGCCTGCTGCTGCTGGCGCACGACGGTGGCGGCCGCCGTCTGCTGCTGGACCAGCTGGCTGGCCTGCGCCGGGCTCAGGCCGTCGAACTGCGGTGGCGTGGTGGCGAGTGCGACCGTGGCCGGCGCGACCTCGGGCACCGCCTGCGGCGCCGGCATCTCGGCGCGCGCCGTGTCGAGTGCGTCGGCCGCGTCGTAGGCGGCGTCGCGCACCCCCCAGGCGGTATCGGCCACCGTGCGCAGCCCGGTGGCCAGATCGGTGATCATCCGGTGGTACTGCTGGGCGGCCTGGCCCTGCCACTTGTCGTCGAAGCCGGACAGTTGCTGCTGCAGCGTCTCGGCCTGGTCGTGCAGCAGCCGGCCGGTGCTGTCCCAGTTCGCCGCCGCGGCACGGATGGTGGCCGGGTCGCTGGCCGCGAGCATGGCGATCAGCTGCGCGTGGCTGTACTGCGAGAAGTCGGTTCGCCCCTGCGTGTGGTGCATCGTCAGCCCCCGTCGCCCAGCGCGCCGGCGATGTCCACGTCGGCGTCGGCGTAGTGCCCGGCCACCACCTGGGTCACGTCGTCGGCGAACGCGATCGCCTGCTTGACCTGTCCGAGCAGGTCGCACATCTGCGTGACCGCGTCGGTGTGCGTCTGCGCGAGCCCGTACGCCTCACCGAACGCGCCGAGCAGCAACGGCTGCCCGGCGATGCTCGCGAGGTCGTCGGTCGGTTTGACCAGCCCGTCCAGCTGGGTTTCCAGCTCGCGGGTGAAACCGGTCAGCGACTGCATGTGGACCAGGAACGACTGGTCCGTCGACGACCCATAGTTCGTCGACGAGCTCGTCGACGAGGAGTCGTGGTGGTGATGATGCGAGCTCATGCGGCGCCCCTCATGGTGATTCAGCGGCCGGCATCCCCGCACCGGCCGCTGCGTCGGATTGCGATCAGCCGCCGAAGTAGCCGGTGTTCTTGGCTTCGAGGCTGCGCTGCATGTCGTGCGCGTCGGAGACCGTGCCGGAGAACTGCGAGATCGTCGTGACGATGTCGTTGATCGCGGCGGTCAGCTTGGCTTCGGCCTGGTTGTAGGCCTCGCCGGCCGAGCTGCCCGACGCGGTCCAGGTGTTCTTCAGCGGCTGCACGCCCGAGTTGAGCTCGGCCAGGTTCTGGGTGAGCGTGTTCGCCCGCGCGTTGAGCGCGGCCGAGCTGGCCTGCAGGGCGCCGAAGTTGACGTTGATGACGTCAGCGGATCCGGAAGTCATGGCGGTTCCTCTCAGATCACCAGGCGGGACAGCACGCTGCCGCCGGCGTTGGCCGTGTTGGTCACCTGGGTGAAGGCGTCGGTCGCGCTGCTGTCACCGGTGTTGTAGTTCGTGTGGGACTGGTGGACGAGCTCGCGCATGACGTCCAGCTGCTGGCTGGCGATCTTCATGTCCTCGTCCAGCTTCTGGTGCAGCTGCCAGAACGCCACGGCCTGGTTGCCCTGGTACTGGTTGCCCAGCGCCGACGTCAGGTCCTGCTCGAGGTCGGCCATGGTCTTGCGGGCGTCGGCCGAGGACTGGTCGAACGACTGAATCGCACGTGTCACTGCGGCGGCATCACTCTGGAATCCCGGGCTGGTCACGAGCGGGCCACCCCCTTTCTGGTCCGGACTTGCTGATCCGTTTGGCTGTCGGCTGCGACGCTATGAGCCACTGGTCAGCCAGCACACGGCACAACTGCCGGTCGTGTTGACGGCTGAATTACCCACACCACCCGACCTGCACCAGCGACGTGGCCGCGCGGCGCCGCACGAGGTTGCCGCGCCCGGGTGGCTGCGGCGCGCACTTGACGTCGCCGAGCAGCACGCCCTCGTCCTTCGAGCCGGACATGACCAGGCCCGGTGTACCCAGCTCGCGCACCCGCTGGATGACCGGCTCGTACATCGCCCGGGCCGCCCCGCCGCTGGCCCGCGCGATGATCAGGTGCAGGCCGATGTCGCGCGACTGCGGCAAGAACTCGACCAGCGGCAGCAGCGGTCCGCGCCCGGACGAGGCAACCAGCTCGTAGTCGTCGACCACCACGAACAGTTCCGGGCCGCGCCACCAGCTGCGCTCGCGCAGCTGATCGGGCGTGACGTCCGGACCGGGCAGCCGCTGGCGCATGGCCTGCTCGACCTCGGCGATCAGCCCGGTGAGCACCGGCTCGGCGCCGCCGTAGCCGAGCAGGTACGGCTCGGGCACGGTCTCGAGCAGCCCGCGTCGGTAGTCGGCCACGATGATCGCGGCCTCGTCCGGGGTGTACCGCTCGGTGATGCCGTGGGTGATCAGCTGCAGCAGGTTGGTCTTGCCCGCCTCGACGTCGCCGAACGCCAGGAAGTGCGGGTCGGCGCCGAAGTCGAGGTAGGCCGGTTGCAGGTCGGCCTCGGCGATGCCGATGGGAATCGCCTTATCTGAAGGGGGATTCGCCGCGGCCTTGGTCAGCTCGGCCATCGGCACCCGAGCCGGCAGTAGCCGTACCGACGGCGCCTTCTCGCCGGTCCACGCGTCGCTGATCCGCTGCACCAGGTCGGCGGTGCCGGCGGCCAGCCCGGCCGGCCGCTGGTGGCCGTCGATGCGGGGGAGCGCCGCCAGGAAGTGCAGCTTGTCCGGGGTGACGCCGCGGCCGGGACGGTCCGCGGGGACGTTCTGCGCCGTCCGCCGGTCGATCACCGAGTCGGCCGGATCGCCCAGCCGCAGCTCGAGCCGGGTGCCGATCGCGTCCCGCAACGGGGCGCGCACCGCCATCCATCGACCGGTCGAGACGACGACGTGGACGCCGAAGCCGAGGCCCCGGGCGGCCAGCGCGGTGATCGCCTCCTCGAGCGGTTCGTACTGCTGGCGCAGGGTCATCCAGTCGTCGATGACCAGGAACACGTCGCCGAACTGGCGCCCCGCGATCTCGTCAGTGTCGATGTCGGCGAACTCGGCGCGCCGCTGCCGGAACGTGGTGATCGAGTCGATGCCCCGGGCGGCGAACGCCTGCTCACGAGCGGCCAGCAGGCTGGCCAGCTCGGCGACGGTGCGCCGGCAGCGGTCGCCGTCGCGGCGGGTGGCGTAGCCGCTGACGTGCGGCAGCCCGGCGATCGGCGACAGCGCGCCACCGCCCATGTCCAGCACGAAGAACTGCACCTCGCGCGGGGTGTGCGTCAGGGCCAGCATGCCGATCAGGCTGCGCAGCAGGGTGCTCTTGCCGCTCTGCGGCGCGCCGCACACGATCACGTGCCCGGCCGCGCCGGCGAGGTCGGCCCAGTACAGATCACGGCGTTGCTCGAACGGCTTGTCGACCAGGGCCACCGGCACGACCAGCCGCCCGTTGCCGCCCCAGCCCAGCGCGGTCAGCCCGCGTTCGGGGTCGACGCCCAGCGGCGGCAGCAGCGCGTCCAGGGTCGGCGGCTCGTCCAGCGGCGGCAACCAGATCTGGTGGACGGGAGCGCCCTTGCCGGCCAGGGGCGTGATCATCGCGTCCATGACCGACTGGCCGGTGCCGTTGCCCGACCGCAGCGCCTTGGGCGCGGCGGCGCCTTCGACGGCCGGCGTCGGCGCGGGCTGGTCGGGCACCGGGCGCAGCGTGAACGGGGCCAGCCGGCGCGGCGCCACGACGCCGTTGGACTGTCCCCGCGCCGGCAGGT
>DASXYE010000162.1:0-1662 GCA_036502695.1 Jatrophihabitantaceae bacterium | reverse complement strand
GTCCGCTCCGCCTGCGTTCCCGCCTGCGAGCGTGTCGTTGGTGAGCGCGAGTACGGCGCTCGAGACGGTACCGATGCTGCCACCGTTCCCCTGGCCCGAGTCGACACCGGTCCCGGCGACGCCGCCCGCCCGGTTGCCGTCGAAGGTGCTGTCCACGACGGCCATCGCCGACGGCCCGCTCGACCCGTAGTCGATCGCGCCGCCAAGGCCCTCCGCGGTCTCGAGGTCCGAGCCGCCGTCGCCGCCGGCGTGGTTGCCGGTGAAGGTGCTTCGCGTGACGTTCGCGGTCAGCTGATCGCCCGGGTCGGCGGCGAACGCTGCGATCGCTCCGCCCTCGCCCGTGCCGGCCGCAAAGTTCGAGCCGCCGCTGCCGCCGGCGGTATTGCCCGAGAAGGTGCTGTCGGTGACGCTCAGCGAGCCGCCACCGGGCCCGGCCGTCATCGCCAACGCTCCGCCCGCGCCATTGCCGCTCTCTGGCCCGTTGCTCCCGGAGCCCCCGGCGCTGTTCGCGCCGAAGACGCTGCGCGCGATCGACACGTCCACGCTGCCGGTCGCGCCCTCCCAGTCGATGTAGATCGCGCCGCCGGCGCCGCTCCCGCTTCCAGATCCACTGCTGCCCGCGCCGCCGGCCTTGTTGCCGGTGAAGGTGCTGTCGGTGATCGAGAGGGCGCCGGGCGTTGCGAAGCTGATCGCGCCTCCGGTACCGAAGCCGCTCTGGGAACCCGAGCCGCCGTCGGTGCCGGCGCGGTTCGAGCTGAACGTGCTGTTCGTGACGGTCAGCGTCGTGGGGGCGGTTCCGGTCACGCCAACCGCGCCGCCACGTCCCTGGGTTCCCGCGGCACCCGGGCCGTTGCCCGTGAACACGTCGTCAGACAGCGTGAGCGCGGACGCCTGGCTGGCGATGGCTCCGCCGTTGGGCTCGTGGCCGGTGAGCGTGAGGCCGCTCACCGTCACGGCGCCGGACGAGATGGCAAAGATCCCCACCGTGGTCGAGAGTTGCTCCACCGTCGTGGCCGCGGGCCCGGCGGTGCCGACGATCTGCATCCCGGCCGTGACGTTGATCGGGTTGACGCTCACGGTGTAGTGGCCGGCCGGCACCTGCACGACATCGCCGCCGCCCGCAACGTCCGCCTGCGCGATCGCGCCGCGCAGCGTGCAGGAGCTCACGCTTGGGCAGGTGAAGGCGGAGTCGCCCGTGTTCGTCACCTGCCAGGTGGTGGCCGAGGCAGTGGCGGGCAGAACCAACCCAAGGGTCACCAGACCAGCACCCAGCCACATGCGCGAGCCCATCAGGGCGACGGTCTCAGATCGCACCGACGCAAGTCAAGCGTTGCGCTCGGCCGCCTGGGCCGTAGCGTCAGGGTCGAGCTTCTTCCTGATGGCCGCGTACTCCCGGCTGCGTACTTCTTCGGTCAGCGTCAAGCTGAGCCTGTCGTCGCGGTGCGTGCGGTAGTACACGGCAATTGCTGGCACCTCGACGGGCCGTGTGTCGCGGGTGAGCTGTATGAGCAGGTCCCAGTCGCCGAAGCAGGCCAGCTTTTCGTCGAAGCGGATCGGGCCGGCCCGGTGGGCGAGCACGTTCATGTCCGTGAGGTTCTCCCTGAGGATCACCTCGGGGTCCCAGGGGAGGAAGTGCATCACCGGCCGCCCGTTCACGATTCG
>DASXYE010000161.1:0-4335 GCA_036502695.1 Jatrophihabitantaceae bacterium | reverse complement strand
GGCGTCGTCCGCAGCGTGGCGAAGTCCGGCGTCATCACCAGGTCGCCGTAGCCCTGGTCCCACGACGAGATGGCGTAGCCGTCGACGGTGTTCATGTCGACGTCGACCGCCATCAGATAGTTGCAGCCGTCGGTGCCGTGCTCGGCCACCTCGTCCAGGAAGAACTGTGCATCGACGCGTTTGCCCTGCAGCCGTCCTTGCATGTCGGTGATGGCCACCACGACGGTGTCGATGGCGCCGGTCTCGACCTGCGTGCTCAAGGCCTCAAGACTCAAAGGTGGTTCGGGCATACCGAATCCCTCCTCTACAGAAGGTCTGACGACCATACCTTCTCGGGACGGGCCCCGGAAGCGCGGCGATCAGGTCAGCAATCCTCGCAGCAGAGCCGCTGTGCCGTCGATGTGTTCCTCCATCTCCAGCCGCGCGGTGTCCGGCTGCCCGGCGAGGATCGCGTCGACGATCGCGGCGTGCTGCACGTCGGAGTGCGCGATGTTGGCGGCGATCACCGGGATGGCCCGCAGCAATGCGTCGAGGCGCATCTGCACGTCCGCGACGGCGGCAGTGACCGACGCGCTGCCGCCCAGCGCGGCGACGGCCATGTGCAGGCGCGAGTCCGCGAGCCGCCGCTGCTCCGGCCCGCAGTCCGTGGCCTCGTCGAGGTAGCGGTGCAGGCTGGCCCGGTCGGCGGCGGTCAGGGTCCGGGTCGCGGCCAGGGCGGCCGCGCCGGGCTCGATCACCCGACGCAGCGCCAGCGTGTCCTCGACCGACTGGGCCCGTGAGCGATGCAGGCCCGGTGGGCGGCCCCGCCCGGTACGCGGGGACACGATGAACGTGCCGCCACCGCGGCCGCGGCGCGAGTCGACCAGGCCGGCGTCGCGCAGCGCCTTGATCGCTTCGCGCAGCGTGACCCGGCTGACGCCGAACGTCTCGGCGAGCTCGCGCTCGGGGGGCAACCGATCGCCGTCGGCGAGTACGCCGAGCCGGATGCTCTGGGCCAGCCGCTCAACCGTGACCTCGAACGCGTTGCGCACCGGCACCGGCGAGAACACCGAGCGGGCCCAGTGCGCCTCGACGTTGTCGACCGCCGCCGGGCTCGCGGCGATCATGATCCGGCCGTCGGGATGCGCCATCAGGACGCCATCGCCACGTCGCCGCGCGGGGCCAGGCACGCGTCGACGAACGCCGCGAACAGGGCCGCGCCGTCGTGCACCTCGGGATGCCACTGCACACCGAGCACCCACGACCCACCCTGGTACTCGACCGCTTCCACCGTCTTGTCGTCGGCCCACGCCGTCGCGACGAGCGCGTCGCCCAGCCGCCCGACGGCCTGGTGGTGATACGTCGCGACGCTGGCCCGCCGACCCAGCAGCCCGACCAGCTGACTGCCGTCGGCAAACGTGACGTCGTGCCGGCCGAACCGACCGATCACCGGACGGTGCCCGTCGTGGCCGACGACGTCGGGTAGGTGCTGGATGATGTCCCCGCCCAGGGCCACGTTCAGGATCTGCATGCCGCGGCAGATCGCGAAGATCGGCACCTGCCGTTCGAGCGCGGCGTGCACCAGCGCCAGTTCCCAGTGATCGCGATCCGAGCGGGGCGGGCCGGTATGCCGATCACGGGCCGCGGCGTAGCGGGCCGGATCGATGTCACCGCCGCCGGCAAGCACCAGACCGTGCAGCCCGTCAATCACCACCTGGGCGGCGCCGTCCGGATCGGTGACCGCGGCCGGCGACAGCAGCATCGGCACCGCCCCGGCGCCCGCCACCGCGTCGGAGTAGTTGGCCGGCAGCAGGTCGGCCGCCTGACCCCAGACACCCCAGACCGCACCCTCGCGGTACGTGGTTATGCCAACTCGCGGCTGTTCGCGCTGCACCGCCAAATGGTACGACTTCTGAGCCTTCAATGCGCTACCCCTTTGGGCGGATACGCTCGCCGGTGGGATCGAACAACGGCTCGTGGTCGGCCACCGCTCCCTCGACCCACTGGCCGAACAGGTCCACGGCGATCCGGGTCCCCCGCGCCGCGTGCTCGACCGGCAGGTACGCGTACGCGATCGAGGCGCCGACCGCGTAGCCGAAACCGCCCGACGTCACCCGGCCGACGACCCGATCACCCACCCGAACCGGCTCGCTGCCCAGGACCACGGCGCGCGGATCGTCGAGCACGAGGGCGCGCAGCCAGCGCGTGACGCCGCGTTGCTTGACATCCAGCACGGCGTCGCGGCCCTCGAACCCGCCGGGCTTGTCGAGCTTGACGCAGAAGCCGAGTCCGGCCTCGTACGGGTTGGTCTCCGGAGTGATGTCGCTGCCCCAGACCCGGTAGCCCTTCTCCAGACGCAGGCTCTCGATCGCCCGGTAACCGCCGGCAATCAGCCCGGCCCCCTGCCCCGCCTGCCAGATCGTCGACCACAGCTCGGCTGCATACTCGCTGGACACGTACAGCTCGTAGCCCAGCTCGCCGACGAACGTCACCCGTAGCGCGCGTACCGGCACGTCGGCCACCGTGAGCGACTGCGCCGTCAGGTACGGGAAGCCGCTGTCGCCCAGGTCGGCCGGCGTCAGCGCGGCCAGGATGTCGCGCGATCGAGGTCCCCACAGGGCGAAACAGCCGAACTGGCCGGTGACATCGGTGATGCGCACGTGGGCATCCCGACGTCGGGCCTGCTTGCGCAGCCAGGCCAGGTCGTGCGAGCCGAACGCCGTGCCGGTGACGATCAGGAACGTCTCGTCGTCCAGGCGGGTCACGGTGTAGTCGGACTCGATGCCGCCTCGGCGGTTCAGCGCCTGCGTATACGTCACGGCGCCCACATCGCGGGCCACGTGGTTGTCGCACACCCACTCGAGCAAAGGTGCGGCGTCCGGACCACTGACCTCGATCTTGGCGAACGACGACTCGTCGAACAGCCCGGCCACCGCGCGGGTCTGCGCGTGCTCGACACCGATGGCCGGCGACCAGTACCGCCCGGCCCAGCCGCGGGGACGCATCGTCTCGTCGCCGACCCCAGCGTTCGCCGCGTACCAGTCGACCCGTTCCCAGCCGGCCTTCTCGGCGAACTGCGCCCGGTTGGCCTGGTGCCAGGGGTACGCGGCCGGTACCCGGAGTGGACGTCCGGACTGCCGCTGTACGCCGGGGTACGGGATGTCGTAGTAGGTCTGATAGTTCTCGACGGCCCGCTTGAGCGTGTAGCCCGGCGATCGGTACTGGGCGCCGAAGCGGTTGAGGTCCATGTGCCACACGTCGAAGGTCGGTTCGCCGTTGACGATCCACTCGGCGACGACCCGGCCGATGCCGCCGGCTCCGGCAATGCCGTGCGCGCAGAAGCCGGCGGCCACGAAGAATCCGGAAACCTCCGATTCGCCAAGGCAGAACTCGTTGTCCGGGGTGAACGCCTCGGGCCCGTTGATCATGGTCCGCACCCCGAGGCTGCCCATCGCCGGGACTCGCCGTTCGGCGTTCTGGGCGATCTCGGCCATGCGGTCCCAGTTCGGCGGCAGCAGCCGTCCGTTGAAGTCGCCGGGGATCGCGTCGAACGTGCTGGACGTGGCCGTCCACGGTTCGGGATCGCGCTCGTACCCGCCCATGACCAGCCCGTCCACCTCGGGCCGGAAGTACACCAGCAGATCCGGATCACGCAGTGTGGGCAAGGGGTTCGCCGGCCGCGGCGTCAGTGGCTCGGTGACCATGTACTGGTGCGACATGGGTACGACCGGTACCCGGACGCCGGCCATCCGGCCGATCTCGGCGGCGAACATCCCGCCGCAGTTGACCACCACCTCGCACTCGATGTCGCCGCGATCGGTCCGCACACCGCGCACCCGACCGTCCCGCACGTCGATGCTCAGAACCCGGGTGCGTTCGGCGATGCGAACCCCGGCGGCGCGCGCCATCGCGGCCAGCGCGTAGCACAGCTGCGAAGGGTCGAGATAGCCGTCCGACTCGAGATAGGCCGCGCCGACCACGCCGTCGACGTCGAGCAGCGGAAACAATTCCGCCGCCTCCGCCGGGGAGATCTCGTGCAACGGCAGGTCGTACGTTCTGGCCCAGCTGACCTGCCGCCGGATCTCGTCCAGGCGTTCGGGCGACGAGGCCAGCTTGATGCCGCCGCTCTCGACCCAACCGAGCTGGTGTTCACCCTTGCGCAGCCGGCGATACAGGTCGACGGAGTACATGTTCATGCGAGTGAGCGTCGGATCGGCCCGCAGCTGGCCGACCAGTCCGGCCGAGTGGAACGTCGAACCACTGGTGAGTTCGGCCCGCTCCACAAGCAGCACATCGCGCTCACCCAGCTCGGCCAGGTGATGCGCCACGCTGGCGCCGCCCACCCCGCCGCCAATG
>DASXYE010000160.1:0-7556 GCA_036502695.1 Jatrophihabitantaceae bacterium | reverse complement strand
CACCGACGCCCAGCTCTGGCGGGAGAAACGCCGACAAGTACGACTGGAGCGGCTCGGCTACTACGTGGTGCGGGCCATCTGGTCGGACGTGGTGCATGGCCCGACCGCGCTGCTCGACCACCTGCGTGCCGTGCTTGCCCGATGAGCCGACCAGAATCCGAGCCGGAAAGTGGCGATCTCATCGGGCAAGCGGCGAGGCTGAGCGCTCAGCGCACGCCGAGCAGATCGATCACGAATACGAGGGTTTTGCCGGACAGCCGGTGCCCACCGCCGGTCGGGCCGTACGCCTGATGCGGCGGCACGATCAGCTGCCGGCGGCCACCCACGCGCATGCCCGGGATGCCGTCCTGCCAGCCCTGGATCAGGCCCTGCAACGGGAACTCGATGGACTGCCCGCGGTTGTACGAGGCGTCGAACTCCTCGCCGGACTCGAACTCGACGCCGACGTAGTGGACGTCGACCGTCGCGCCGGGCGTGGCCTCGGGGCCTTGGCCGACCACCAGGTCGTTGATCTGCAGATCGGTCGGCGGCGGGCCGCCGGGGAACTCCACTTCTGGTTTGGTCATGGCCTCCATCAAACACGGCGCTGGCATCCTGATCGACATGACCGTGCACGACGCCGCCATCGCCGAGCTGGACGCCACCACCCTGTACCGGATCCTCAAGCTGCGCGTGGACGTGTTCGTCGTCGAGCAGGAATGCGCCTACCCCGAGCTGGACGGCCGCGACCTCGAGCCGAGCGCCCGCCAACTGTGGATCGAGGCCGGCCACGCCGGGGCGGCCGGCGAGATCGTGGCGACGCTGCGGGTGCTCGACGACGGGCCCGCGGTGCGGATCGGCCGAGTGGCCACGGCGTCGTCGGCGCGCTCGGCCGGGCACGCCGGGCGGCTCATGCGCCGGGCGTTGGAGCTGGCCGGCGACCGCGACGTCGTGCTGGACGCACAGTCCTACCTGCAGGGGTGGTACGAGAAGTTCGGCTTCGTGCGCAGCGGTGCGGAGTTCATCGAGGACGGCATCCCGCACATCCCGATGCGGCTAGACGCTGTGCAGGCGTAGCCGGCTGGGGCTCAGGCCGTCCTCGATCTCGCGCTTGACCTGGGCGCGGGCGCGCTCGCGGGCCTTCTGGAAGTAACCCTTGGGGTCGGCGAGCATCTGCTCGGCCCGATCGTCGTCGTCGTTGACCAAGATGCCGTCGGCCATGTCAACCCCCTAACGCTCCACCCAGAATACCGCCTCCGGACCCCATGGCCAGCGCGTCGGCGAGCAAACCGGCCAGCAGCCGCAGCAACGGGACGTCGCCCTCGGTGAGGTCGCCGGGCAGCAGCGAGTCGACGCTGACCAGCCCGAACGCGGTGTTGCCGGCCACCACCGGTACCGAGATGAACGTCCGGTACTCGTGCGGATGGCTGGGGTCCCAGCCGAGCGGCGGCGTGGCCCGCACGTCCGCGCAGAACCGATGCGTGTTCCGGGTCAGCAGCTCCAACACCGAGTCGCCGCTGGCGGTGCCCTCGACGAACTCGGTGCGCAGCGCGTCGGCGCGACCCTCGGACAGCTCCGGGGTCAGCCGGCGCGGGCCGCGGCCGTTGTGCAGCCGGAACCAGCACGCGCGCACCCGTTCCGGACCGATCAGCAGCGACGCCGAGTACAGCACCATCGGGATGGTCTGCTCACGCAACTCGTCGCGCTCGCGGCGGCCACTGGCCACGGCGATGCGACCGAGCTGGCGCACGATCGGGTCCAGGGCGTCGTTCATCGCCACCCGCATGTCGACGGCGACGATCTCGGCCGCCTGCCGTTCCCGCTCGCGGCGCCGCTGCTCGATGGCCTGCACGACGACGGCGCCGGCCACCGAGGTCAGGTTGACGACGATCCACGCGACCCGCGAGTCGCCCTTCGTCGTGCCGGCCAGGATGCCCGACAGAGCCGCCAGCGCGAGGGCGAGCGCGGTGAGGCTGGTCGTGACGTAGAAGCGAGCGCCGCGGCCGATCACCCGGTGACGGTATCGGACGGGCCCCGAACAGCGGCAAACCCGGACATCACGGCGCGGACGCGATCAGTGCGACAGGGTGAGGACCGCGACGCCGTACCCGCCGATCACGAGCTGGTCGCCGCGCACGCGTTCGGTCCGGATGGGTCCGCCGGCCGAGGCCTGGTCGACGATCCGGGCTCGCGCACCTCGCACGCCGGGGATCGGCAGCACCACGTCGCCGTTCGTCTTGTTGACGACGAGGATCTTCCGGGCTTCCCGCCGAAGCAGGCCGATCAGGTAGCACGAGTCGGGCGCACCGGCCATCGGCACCAGCTCACAGCCGGGCTGTACTTCCTCCAGGAACAGCTGCAGTACGCGGTAGCGCGCGTTGGGCAACCCGGTGTTCCAGTCGACCATGCTCACCGACGGGTACTGGCTCGGATAGCCGACCAGCTGGCTCTCGCCCACGATGTCGATGCCCTTCAGCGCGAGGTTCGCGAACATGTAGGCGTACAGGGCGGCCGAGTAGTTCCAGTAGGCGTTCGGGATCGGCGCCGGGTCGGACTGGGTGGCGGCGGCGTCCATGATCGTGCCGGTCTCGTCGATCGTCGTGCGGACGTGCGGGGCCAGCTGCTGCCGAGCCGCCTCGATCTGGTCCACCACGGCGAGGAAGGCGTCGGCACGTGGGAATCCCGTACTGCCGTAGGTGTCCGGCGTCTGGCCCGTCGTCACGTGCGCGTAGAAGTGGTAGCTGATCAGGTCGATCGGTACTCCGGCCTGATGATTGGCGGGGTCGAGGAAGTACGTGAAGTACTTGGCACTTCCCGGCGTGGCCTGGGCGACGCCCACGAACTTCGTCCGCGGTGCCACCTTGCGGATCTCGGTGACGATCGCGTCGTAGAGCTGCGTGTACGACTCCGGGGTCAGGCTGTGCTCCAGCTCGTTCAGTACCTCCCAGTACGGGAAGTCGTAGTGGTGGCCCGAACGGTGGAACGTGCCGTATTCGTCGGTGAATCCGCCCGCCGTGTACCAGGACACGAGCCGCCGGTAGTAGTCGGCGACGGTCTGCACCGGCACCACCAGCTCGGTCCCGCCCGTGTAGCCGAAGTCGACCGCGTCGGGATCGGCCGGCGGGGTTCCCGGCGCCGCCCACTGGGCCAGTCCGTCGGAGAAGTCGTCGGACAGCAGCACCGTGCCGTCCGGCGCGGAGACCAGCACGTTGTCGAACCGGCCGGACTCCGCCCCGTTCTCGCGGAAGCCGACCGTGCCGGCGGCGTAACTCGCGTCGGTGACGGTGTCGACCGTGGTGCCGTCGACGGTGATGCTGAACGTGTCGCCGACGACGGTGATTGCGACGCGGTAGGCCTGCCCGCCGTTGACGGCGAACGGCAGCGGCTTGGCGTGCACCGCGTGCCCGGATCCGTTCGCGACCGTGATGAAGACGACGTAGCCGGACGCGGCCGGCGAACTGTACGGGTAGTTCGACAGCAGGAAGCCGTAGCCGTTGCCCGACTCATCCATGCGGAACAGCAACCCGGCCTGCGCGTACGGCGCTCCGTTGTGGGTCGCGCTGGCCAGCGGCGTGACGTCGGCGGCGAAGGTGTAGTCGGTCCAGGTCGTGCCCTGCTTCGCGGCCCCGTTGTTGCCGCCGTTCGCGTAGAGCTGGCCCTCCTGAACGCTCCACGGCGACTGCCACATCCACTGGGGGATGGTGCTGAAGTTCATGATCGTGCTGTGCCCACGGGTCGCCTGCTCGAAGTCCTCGATCATCGGATCGATCAGGGAGAAGTCCCAGCTGGTCCGGCCGGCGGCCGGCGGATCCAGCTCGGCCACGCCCAGGCGCGGGTACGGGAACCACGGCACGAACCGCACGTAGTCGGCGTGCAGTTCGCGCAGCTCGCGGAACACGTTGTCGTGGATGGGTGAACCGCGTCGGATCAGCGGGTTGACCACCACCTGCAGGGTGGCACTCGTCTTCGACACCCGGGCCACCCGGCGCCAGTCGATCACGATCCCTTCCGCGGTAGTGGCAGCCGTCGCGAGTCGCGACGGCAGCAGGGACGAGGTGGCCGCGACCAACCCCGCCGCACCGAGCGACTTCAACACCGTCCGGCGCGCGGGGCCTTGTTCGACCGGCCCGACCTCGTCGTTCATCGACATTCCCCGTTCCCTGGACGCAGCGTCGTGAAACGTCTCATTCTCGAAAGAGACCGCGCCAGGGACAAGCGGCGCAGCCGAGTTGACCGAACCCGGCCAACCTGGCTATCGCTGGCCGGCGGCGATCAGGGTCGCGGCAGCAGCCAGGACGGCCAGCGTCGTCATCGTCGCGGCGAAACCGCCGTGCAGGTAGGCCGTGCCGGCGACGGCCACCCCCAAGGAGGTGCCGATCCCGCGCGTCATGTTCAGCAGCCCACTGACCATGCCGGCGTTCTCGGCCGCACCGGCCCCGGCGATCACCGCGTTGTTCGCCGGGGTGAACAGCCCGAGGCCCGCACCGGCCAGAGCCAACATCCCGATCAGGACGGCGCGGTTGTCCGGGGCGGCGGCGATCACGGCGCAGGCCACGCCCAGGGCGGCCAGTCCGAGCGGCGCCATACGTCGCGGTATGGATCCGGCCCGGACGGCGACCAGGCCCAGCGCCGCGGGCAACACGCTCAGCACCAGGCCGGCGGTCAGCGGCGAGTCGACGTGCAACGGCACGGCCAGCAGCACGCCGAACAGCACCAGGTACGCGAGCAGCCCACTGCCGACGGCCGGCCCCACCGGACGCGCGCGGATCAGCGCCAGGTCGAGCAGCGGCGCCGCGGCCCGCCGCTCGATCAGGACGAGCAGCGCGGCGAGCCCGGCGGCCAGCGCCAGCAGGGCGACGACCGCAATCGAAGGGCCGTCTCGGCCGAGCAGCGACAGGCCGAGCAGCAGCGCGCCGGACGCCGGCATCAGCACCAGCAGACCGGCCCGGTCGAACCGGCCGGGCAGAGCCCATACCCGCGTCCGCGGCAGCAGCAGCACGCCCAGGACGATCCCTACGACCCCCACCGGGACGTTCACCAGGAATACCCAGCGCCAGCCCCCGGCGTGCACGAGCAGCCCGCCGACCGCCGGGCCCATCGCCAGACCGATCGCCTGGGCGGCGCCCTGGATGCCGATGGCTCGGGTCAGCCGCTCGCCTCGTACCGTCGTCCGGATCAGAGCCACGCTGTTCGCCTGAAGCATCGCCGCGCCAACGCCCTGCACCGCCCGCAGAATGACCAGTACCGCCAGCGACGGGGCCAGCCCGCAGCCCACCGAGGCCAGCGTGAACAGGGCGAATCCGTAGACGTAGAGCAGCTTGCGACCGAACCGATCGGCCAGCCGTCCGATCGCCGAGATCGTGCCGATCAGTACGAGCAGGTACGACAGCGACACCCACTCGACGGCGCCCAGCGAGACGTGCAGATCGGCCCGGATGCTCGGCAGCGCGACGGTGACGATGCTGGCGTCGAGCTGGCCCAGGAACGCCCCGACGCAGACCGCACCGACTGCCAGCCACGGCGCGTACCGGTGCTCGCGCACGCCGGCCGGTCGACGCGGCTCGACGCGCAGCCACCGAGTTACCTCTGACACAGAACTATCATACGACGGAGGTATTGTGGACGGGTGCCGCGCAAGCGAACAGCAATCGACGCCTGGGTGCTGACCGACGTGGTCACCCGGCTGCGTCGCGTCCTGCGGACGAGCATCCGCAGCGACTACCCGTGGGAGACGCTGCCCATGGCCCAGATCGAGATCCTGCAACGGATGCACGCCGAACCCGGCCTGCGCATCAACGACCTGGCCGAGCGGCATCGACTCGCGAACAACACGGTCAGCGTGCTGGTGCAGCAACTCGTCGTGGCCGGCCTGGTGGCCCGCGCGCCGGATCCGGCCGATCGCCGGGCCGTGCGGCTGGACCTCACCGATGACGGCACGCGAATGCTGGCCGAGTGGCGGCAGGCGCACGAACGCCGCTTCGACGCCGCCCTGGATCGGCTCACCGTCGCCGACCGCTCCGCCCTGGTGGCCGCGCTACCGGCCCTGTCCCGGCTGGTCGACGAGCTCGAACGCACCGAGTCCCGCGCCGAGGCGCGCGGCTGAGCACCCTCCTGCGGGGACCAAAGGATTGCCGGCTGCCGATTGCCTCCCGCGAGGTCGGTCACCCGCGAGGGGTGGCCGGATCAGCGCGTTTGCAGCGGCGCCAGCTCCTGCAGCACGTCGCGCAGCGCAGCGAGGTGCTCGTCGACCGAACCGAAGCCGGCGCCGATCGTGTTGACGCACAGGTGCGTGGCCCCGATGGCGTCCCACCCGGCGGCGAACCCGGCCCAGCCGTCGCGCGCCGAGCGGGCGACGGTCAGCCGGGCCTCGACACCGACCTGACCCGGATCGCGGCCGGCGTCGCGGGCGTAGTCGCGCAGCCGTCCGACCATGGCCCGCGCCTCGTCGTCCGGCGCACGCTGTGGGAGCCAGCCGTCGCCCAGCCGACCGGCCCGACGCAGCGCCGCCTCCGAGTTGCCGCCCACCCAGATCGGGATGGCGCCCCGAGTCGGCCGCGGGTTGACGCCGGCGTTGTCGATGCGATGCCAGCGGCCGGTGTATGTCACCGCCGGCTCGGCCCACAGCGCGCGCAGCACGTCGATCTGCTCGTCGGCCCGACGGCCCCGGTTGGTGAACGACTCGCCCAGCGCCTCGTACTCGACGTCGTTCCATCCGACGCCGACACCCAGCCGCATCCGCCCGCCGCTGAGCACGTCGATCTCGGCGGCCTGCTTGGCCACCAGGGCGGTCTGCCTCTGCGGTAGCACGAGCACGCCGGTGACCAGCTCGAGCGTCGTCGTGACGGCCGCCAGGTAGCCGAACAGCACGAACACCTCGTGGAATGCGGTGTCGCTGGAGTAGCGCGCTCCCCAGTCGGGCCGGGTGTCGACCCCGGCGCCGAGAACATGGTCGAAGGCCAGGGCGTGCTGGTAACCCATGTCCTCGACGGCCCCGGCCCAGTGCCGGATCGCTGCCGGGTCGTCGCCGATCTCCATCTGCGGAAAGACCGCCCCGATACGCATGCCTGCCTGTCTACCCGATGCCGAGGTTCTCCGCACCGAGGTAGGTCCGGGCCATCCGGGCAACCGCGTCAGCGGCGAAATGCCGTTGCATCGCCCGATCGTTCAGCGCGTTGTCGAGCGCAGCCATGATCATCGACTGGTCGAGCACGAGCTGACGATGGCCCACCGCCCCGGTCGTCGGATTGACGGCGTCGAAGAATCCAGTCCGGCTGTAGACATCCGGATAGCGCGTCCGCAAGGCGGCGATGTTCGCGTAGGCGTCCTGCGCGGCGACATCCAGGGCGAGGAACGAGGCGTGCGGTGTGACGACGCCCTCGGTGGCGCAGTCGTGGCACTGCGACAGGCCCAGGTTCGGATGGGACGCGTCCGCGCCGGTGCCGTAGTACGGGAACGTCAGCCCCTCCACACCGAAGCCACCGTACCCACCCGTATCGTCCGCCGTGCTGGACGGCGACAAGCCCCAGACCGGCAGGTGCAACTGCTCACGCGCGTACTTGATCTGCACCGGCACCGTG
>DASXYE010000159.1:0-2456 GCA_036502695.1 Jatrophihabitantaceae bacterium | reverse complement strand
GGGTCGACGGCGGACACGTCCGCACGGGCGCGGCGATCGCGCTGATCGTCGGCGCGGCGGCGGGTGGGCTGGCCGGCCTGGTCGCCGCCCGCCGGGTCCGGATGACCGCCATGCCGCAGCTGGTCAGCCTGTTCAACGCGGTCGGTGGTGGGGCAGCCGCGCTGATCGCGGTCGCCGACTACGCCCACAACAGCGACACGACTCGCGGCATCGCCACCGCCACCGTGCTCGACGTGGTGATCGGCTGCGTCACGTTCAGCGGCTCGCTGATCGCCGCCGCCAAGCTGCAGGGCTACTGGAGCCAGCCGGTGTCCTTCCCGGGCGGACGCTTCGTCTCCGGAGTGGCGCTGGCCGGCGCCGTCGGGTCCAGCATCTGGGTGATCGCCGGGGCGCACCACCTGGGCGCCCTCGTGCTGGTGGCCGTGTGCTCGCTGGGTTTCGGCATCCTGATGGTGCTGCCGATCGGCGGCGCCGACATGCCGGTAGTCATCTCGCTGCTCAACGCCTTCACCGGCACCGCCGTGGCGATGGCCGGCTTCGTGCTGCAGAACGCCACCCTGACCATCGCCGGGGCCCTGGTCGGTGCCTCCGGCGGCATCCTGACCAAGCTGATGGCGGACGCGATGAACCGCAGCGTCGTCAACATCATCGCCGGGGGGTTCGGCACCGGCGCGTCCGGCACGGATGTGGGCGGTGGCACCGGCGGCAGCGTGCGCTCCATAGCCGCCGACGACGTGGCCCTGCAGTTGGCCTACGCGCAGAAGGTGATCGTGGTGCCCGGTTACGGGCTGGCCGCGGCCCAGGCCCAGCACGAGGTGCGCGAGCTGGCCGCGCTGCTCGAGGAGCGCGGCGTCGAGGTGTCCTACGCGATCCACCCGGTGGCCGGCCGCATGCCCGGACACATGAACGTCCTGCTCGCCGAGGCCAACGTGCCCTACGACCAGCTCAAGGAGATGGACGAGATCAACCCCGAGTTCGACCGCGCCGACGTTGCCCTGGTCGTGGGCGCCAACGACGTGACGAACC
This sequence comes from Jatrophihabitantaceae bacterium, assembly GCA_036502695.1. Classification (GTDB taxonomy): domain Bacteria; phylum Actinomycetota; class Actinomycetes; order Mycobacteriales; family Jatrophihabitantaceae; genus DASXRA01. The sequence goes on along the minus strand of DASXYE010000159.1, from coordinate 1,430 downwards.
CGGCGGCGCGCCGGCCGGGCAATGCCGTGTCCGGCATGCCGATCCTCGACGTCGACCACGCCAAGTCGATCATCGTCATCAAGCGCTCGATGGCCTCGGGCTACGCCGGCATCGACAACGACCTGTACACCGACCCGAAGACGAGCATGTTCTTCAGCGATGCCAAGAAAGGCCTCGCCAACCTCGTGTCGGCCACCAAGACGCTAGTGGGCTGAGCCCCAGTAGTACGGCATGACGCAGGTATGCTCATGGCATGAGTAAGCGCTTGCAGGTCGTCCTCGACGATGCCGAACTCGCCGAGATCCGCCGCTCGGCTGACGCTGAGGGCGTCACGGTCTCCGAGTGGGTGCGACAGGTCCTGCGTCGCGCCCGCCGAGACACTCCTCGACAGGATGCGCAGCGCCGGCTCGCCGCCGTCGAGTCTGCGATGAGCTACAGCTTTCCCACCGGCGACGTCGATCAGATGCTGCGCGAGATCGAGCAGGGCTACCACAGCACGTGATCTTCATCGACTCGAACATTCCGATGTACCTGATCGGGGCCGAGCATCCGAACAAGCACATCGCGCGGCGGATCGTCGACACCGCGATCTCGCATCGCGAACGGCTGGTGACCGATGCGGAGGTCTTTCAGGAGATCATGCACCGCTACGGGGCGATCCAGCGCCGGGAGGCGATACAGCCGGCATTCGACCTGCTCGGCCAGCTCGTCGATGCCGTACTTCCGATCGAGCTCGCGACCGTCGAGCAGGCGCACCGGATCATGCTCGGGCACGGCTTGGGTGCGCGCGATGCAGTACACATTGCCGCGATGGAGCAGGCTGCCATCCGCGAGGTGATGAGTTTCGACGCCGACTACGACCGCTATCCGGGCGTTCGCCGGCTGTCCTCGTGACAACTTGATGTCCAGCTACGAGGCCTGACGTATCAGCCTGCTGAGCCGGACGCCGCGGCGAACGCGGCAGCGATCTCGTCGCGGGATGCGCCGCCGGCCAGCAGCAGGCGCAGCAGCACCCGCGCCTTGTACGGGTCGAGCAGCCCGGCACCGATCAGGCCACGCTCGGCCAGGTCGGTCTCCGAGCCGGTGAACCCGTAGGTGTGCCGTAGCACCGGGCCGGCGCCGGTGCGTGACGCGAGCACCACGGGCATCCGGGCGGCCAAGTCGCCGAGCACCGGGGCGAGCGTGTCCGGCACGTGGCCGACGCCGAGCGCGGCCACCACCAGGCCGTCGACACGATCGGCCAGCCCGGACAGCAGCTCGCCGCCGTCGTCCAGGGTGATCGTCACCAAGGGCACCCGAGCCACAACGGGGCCGGACGGGCGAGGCACCGTGAACCGTCCGGGCAGCCGGGCCACCCGGACGGGCACGCCCTCGACGAACTGGCCGAGTGGGCCGGCATTCGGCGCGGCGAACGTCGCCGGACTGGTGCT
>DASXYE010000158.1:0-13446 GCA_036502695.1 Jatrophihabitantaceae bacterium | reverse complement strand
ACGTTGTCGATCATGCTCGAGCTGACGAGCGTCTTACCGACGGCGGCCGCCAGTGGCCAGTCGAGCCGATGGCTGTAGAGGTATTGGATCGCGACCGCGAGGTAGTGATTCGGATTCATCAACCCGCCGTCGGGGGTCACGATGCCGTGCCGGTCGGCGTCGGTGTCGTTTCCGGTCGCGACCGTGAAGTCGTGCTGACGGGCGATGAGGCTGGCCATCGCGAACGGCGACGAGCAGTCCATGCGGATCTTGCCGTCCCAGTCGAGCGTCATGAACCGGAACGTCGCATCGACCAGCGGGTTCACCACGGTGAGGTCGAGGCCGTACCGCTCGGCGATGTCGGCCCAATACGCGACGGACGCCCCGCCGAGCGGATCGGCGCCGATCTTGACCTGCTTGATCGCGTCCAAGTCCACGACGGTCGGCAGCTCGGCTGTATACCGGCCGAGGAAGTCGTAGGTGCCCGGCGTGGGTCGCGCGGTGCGGCGAACCCCGGACAGCTGCGCCGCCAGCAGGGCGTTGGCGCGGTCCTGGATCCAGCCGGTGATCTCCGTGCCGGCCGGGCCGCCGTCGGGCGGGTTGTACTTGAATCCGCCGTCGGACGGGGGATTGTGCGACGGCGTGACCACCACCCCGTCCGAAGCGGGAGTGGCCAGGATGGCCCGTGACACCGCCGGCGTGGGCGTGTAGCCGCCCCGGGAATCGACCAGCACGTCGACGTCGTTAGCCGCGAACACCTCGAGCGCCGACACCGTGGCCGGCTCGGACAGCGCGTGCGTGTCCGCGCCGAGGAACAGCGGGCCGGTGATGCCCTGCGCGGCGCGGTAGTCGCAGATCGCCTGACTGGTGGCCAGGATGTGGTTCTCGTTGAACGTCGCGGTGAACGACGAGCCGCGGTGCCCGGAGGTGCCGAATGCCACGCGCTGTTCGGGGGCGTCGGGGTCGGGCTGGATCGCGTAGTACGCGGTGACGAGCTTGGCGACGTCGACCAGGTCGCTCGGTTGCGCCGGAGTGCCAGCACGCGGATCGGTCATGTTCAGGACCGTAGTGCGTACTCCAGGGCTTCCTCGACGCCGGTGTAGAAGTCGCGTGGCTGGTGGCCGCCCACGTAGACGCGGCCCTTGGCGAGCACGCATTCGGAGTCCACCCGCTCAGCCGTCGGCACGTCCCCGCCGGAGCGCCAGCCCGAAGCGGGCGCCACCTCCGTGCCGGCGACTATCCAAGCCAGCCCGGCGATCCGCCCCCTTTGGTAGCCGGACCCCGCCGTCTCCTCCAGGCTCTCCCGCAGCCATCGGGACAACGTCTCGACCAGATCGCCGGAACGTCGCAGAGCCGGACGTGGGCGGGCGATGCCCAACGCCCGGACTGCCGATACTGGATCGCAGCCGGTCCGATCCAGTACCTCCGCGGCTACGCAGTCGGCCCAGCGCAGAGGTGCGCCTTGGCGGCCCACCTCGTGCGTCTCGTCACCGTCGTTGCGCCGCAGCGTCGCGACGAAGCTTTCCGTCGCGGCGTCGTACCCCCAGGTCGAATGCACTTCCCACCCAAGAAGGCGCACTCGATCCTGGAAGACCTCGTCCGGGGGGCGATCCCGGTTCCCCGACCAGTTCGTTCGAGTCATCGGTCACGTGAGCGCAGATGTCCGCCGGCCGGATGGCGCGCCTGGCTGGCCGCGGCGAGCAGGGCCTCCAGCTCGCCGTCCAGGTCGTGCTCGAGCTCGAGCACCCGGACCCGTGGACCCTTGGCGATCGTCGACGCGCGGGGCACGCGGTGCATGCCGGAATGGGTGACCAACCGCAGTCGCGGCCGCCCCCCGTCGTCGAGGTGGCGTGGCTCAGACATCGTCTACTCCCACCGTTTGCCGTGTCGGACGTACCGGCCGGTAATGGCCAGTCACGGAGTAGACGGAGTTGTGCGCGCATCGTGTCGCAGTTATCGCGCAGCGATGCGTGACCCGGGTCACCCGGGGCGGAATCAGGTCAGCGGGTAGTCGTGCTCGATGACGTTGACCAGCCGGCGATACAGCGAGTGCAGTTTGGGCGGTGGCGACGTCTGCGGGCCCGTCGCGGTCACCGAGAAGTCCCGCGCATCGCCGGGGTTCACGGTGCACCAGGCCCGCGTGCCGTGATTCGTGATCGTGCACTCGTCGGGCAACCACTGCCGCTGCTGCTCAGGGTGCGCATCAGTGATCTGCCACTCGGGTGGCACCGACAGGCTGAGCGTGCCGCCGAACAGGTTGGCCGGCACGTGGATGTTCACAGTGACGACGGGCGGCGGCCGATGCGGGGGCGGCGGCGGTGCCGGTGTCGACGGCGGGGGCTTCGGCGTTGACGGAGGCGGCGGGGTGGGCGTGGGCCGGTGGGTCGGCGGGGGCGTCGGTTTCGGCGTGCTGGGCTTCGGGGTGGTCGGCGTCGGCGTCGGCGCGGGCGTCGTCGGGGTGGGCGTAGGTGTCGACGGCGGAGGTGGCGGCACGACCGGTGGCTTCGGCTTGGGCTTCGGTTTGGGCGCCGGCGGTTTCGGCGCCGGCGGGGGTGGCTGCACGACCCGGACCGGCGAGGAGCTCGGCGTCGGCGGCGGTGGGGCCGCCTTGTGGTGCGGGCTCTGGTTGGCGGCCACGAGCGCCCCGGCGATTCCGGCGGCCGCCACCACCGCGCCGGCGCCGGCCAGGACGCTCGGCCGGATGAGCCGGCGCAGCTGACCCAGCCCGACGAGGTGTACACCGGTCGAGGCACCCGCCGCGTGCAGGTACCCGACGGCCGCCCCGCCCAGGATGACCGGCGCGATGAACACCTTCAGGCTCTGGTTCACGTCGGCGATCTCGGCCACCACGGCCTTGCACCGCTTGCATTCGGAGAGGTGGGCGTCCACGGCGGAATGTTCGCGGTTGGACAGCGCATCCCGGACGTACTCGCCGACGCGCAGCCGCGTCCACTCGCACTTCTCGGTGTCGGCCAGCCGCACGTGCTGCTGCAGGAACGCCTGGCGCAACCGCTCCTTGGCTCGGACCGCCCGCGACGAGACGCCGTTGGGCGTGGTGCCGATCAGCGGGGCGATCGCCGCCGGCGTCTCCTCCTCGACAAGCAGGTGCCACAGCAGGGTGCGCGAGCTGTCCGGCAGGGACGCCCAGGCCTTCCACGCGGCGGTCTGCTCACCCTGTTCGATGGTGATGTCGGCGGCCGAGTCGCCCGGCGTGCCTTCCAGTTGTGTGTCGTCGTCGGTGAGGCTGACCCGCTGGTAGTAGCCGCGGCCGGTGTCGATGTTCACCCGGCGCAGCGTGCTGAGCAGGTACGGCCGGAACGCGCCGTCCGGACCGCCGCCGCCGTCGAGGGCGCGCAGCACCCGGTAGAAGCTCTCGCTGACCAGCTCGTCGACGTCGCTGGACTTGGCGATCTGCCGGGCCAGGTTGCGGGCGGCCGTCTCGTGCCGCGACCACAGCGCGCCGTACGCCTCACGATCGCCCGCGCGGACGGCCGTGATCAGCTCAGCGTCACTGGGCTCGCTGGTCGTCGCAGTGTGCTCGGGCTCCATCTCCCACTCCGGCCTAGGGGTGCCTGACGGACGCTACTCGCTCCGTACCCAACGAACGACCCAGTGTTGCGACACGATCCACGTCCTCGCTCGTCTCCACTGTGGACGCAGGATGCGCCCCCGGTCGACTGTGGGCGGGCGCATCCCTGAGATGTGAGGTGAGACATGGCGAGTCCGGGAGCGCTGCGGCGCACCTGGCGCGAGTCAAGCCTCACGTCGTCCTGGCCCGATCACACCGAATGGTGGACGTCGGCGGTGGACGCGGTCAGTGACGCGTTGACCCACCGCCGGGGGGACGTCCGGGCCGCGGGGGAGGCGCTCGGCCGCCAGCGGGCGGAGGCAGGTGTCTACCTGGACGAGACACGTGCCGACATCCAGCTGGCGGCCCGCGCGGCCTCGCTTCGGGCGGCGCCGACGGCCGAGCTGATGGACGCGGTGACGGTCGGCTGGGTCAACCGCATCCTCGACGACCTGTTCGCGACGCCCTGCGTCGACACGTTGACCGAGCTGGTGCCGGTGCAGTATCTCTCGACGCGCATCGCCGAGCTGTGGGCCGAGGCCCGGCTGGTGGGCGAGCCGGTGCAGCGCAGCCACACGCTGGTGATCGTCAAGGCCATGCCGGTGCGACATCCCATCGAGCGCGAGACGCACATGATCACCGTGCAGACGGCGCTGCGCACGGCGTTCCGGGGTGGCGAGACGCTGGCCCGGGTGGGCCGCACGACCGCCGCGGCCCTGGCGCTGCGCACCGTCGACCGGCTGCATCCGGCCCTGGCCGTGCTGCGCGCCGAGCTCGGCATCGCCATGGACGAGCGGCGCCTGCCGCGGACCCGGTTCTGGCAGGAAACCGTCCCGCACGACCCCGAGGCGCTGGCCGCCCTGCTGCGGGACCTGGCCCTGTAGCGCGCTTTTGGCCGTCTGGACCGCACCGCGCGGCTCATCCGGCCAAAACCGGGACTAGTTCGTGAGGACGGCCTGGATCTGCGTGACGTGGGCGATATAACGCCCGCTCTCGTCGGCCAGGTCGGTGCTCACCGCGATCGTCGAGCGTCCGACGTGCAGGGGCCGGGACGTGGCCGTCACCGTGCCGGATCGCACCGCCCCGGTGAACACCGTGCTGGACGAGATCGTCGAGGTGCGCGCGCCGTCGGGCAGGTTGAGGAACGCGCAGACGGCCCCGGTGCTGTCGGCCAGCGTCATGATCGCGCCGCCGTGCAGCACGCCGCCTGCCGTTGTCCGCTCGGCGGCCCATTCGAGCTTGCCGACGACCTCGTCCTTGCGCGCGGTGATCAGCTCGATTCCGGTGGCGCGGGCGAACGGCATGAACGTCAGCATGTCGTCAGGGCTCATGCCGTGGAGTCTGCCGGAGGTCACGTGCTGATCGCATCCGGCATCATCGGGGGCATGACCCTCGTCGCCGGCGTCGACTCATCCACGCAGGCCTGCAAGATCGTGATCCGGGATGCCGAGACCGGCGTGCTGGCGCGGCAGGGCCGGGCCCCGCATCCGGACGGCACCGAGGTCGACCCGGCCGCGTGGTGGTCGGCATTCCAGACGGCGGCCGACGCGGCGGGCGGGCTGGACGACGTCGCCGCGATCGCGGTGGGCGGCCAGCAGCACGGCATGGTGTGCCTGGACGAAGCTGGCGAGGTCGTCCGACCGGCCCTGCTCTGGAACGACACCCGGTCGGCCGGCGCCGGGGCCGAGCTGGTTGCCGAGCTGGGCGGTCCGGGCGCCTGGGCCGACGCCGTCGGGTCGGTGCCGCTCGCGGCGTTCACCGTGACGAAGCTGCGCTGGCTGGCCACGCACGAGCCCGAGTCGGCGGCCCGCACCGCCGCCGTCTGCTTGCCGCACGACTGGCTCAGCCGCCGTCTGGGCGCATCGCAGCTGAGCACCGATCGCAGCGACGCCAGCGGCACCGGCTACTGGTCACCGGCCACCGGGTCGTACCGCCACGACCTGCTCACCCGGGCGCTGGGTCACGACGCCGAGCTGCCCCGCGTGCTCGGTCCGACCGACGCCGCCGGGCGGACGGCCGCGGGCGCGCTCATCGGGCCGGGGGCCGGCGACAACGCGGCCGCTGCGCTGGGCATCGACGCCGGGGCCGGCGACGTGATCGTCTCGATCGGGACGTCGGGCACGGTGTTCGCCACGACGGCCACCCCGACCGCCGACCCGACCGGGATCGTGGCCGGCTTCGCTTCCGCAACCGGCGAGTTCCTTCCGCTGGTTTGCACGCTGAACGCCGCCCGGGTGCTGGACGCCGCCGCGACGATGCTCGGTGTCGACCACGGGGAACTGGCGCGGCTGGCCTTGGCTGCGCCCGCCGGGGCCGGCGGCCTCACCCTGGTGCCGTACTTCGAGGGCGAGCGCACCCCGGATCGTCCCGACTCGACGGCCGCCCTGCACGGGCTGCAGCTGGCCAACTCGACGCCGGCGCATCTGGCCCGGGCCGCCGTCGAGGGGCTGCTGTGCGGCCTGGCCGACGGCTTGGATGCCCTGGTGGATCAGGGCATCCAGATCCAACGGGTGATCCTGATCGGCGGCGGGGCCCGGTCGGCGGCGGTGCACGCCATCGCCCCGGCCATCTTCGGCCGGCCGGTCACGGTGCCCGAGCCGGGCGAGTACGTGGCCGACGGCGCGGCTCGGCAGGCCGCCTGGGTGCTCACCGGCGAGCGTCCGGGGTGGCGGCTCGGCGCGGCGGCGTCGTTCGAGGCGACGCCGACCCCGGGCGTGCGCGAGCGTTACGCCGAGGTGCGCGAGCTCACCGCCGAGCGGCCCGCCGTCCGCCCGGGCAGTACCGCGACCACCTCGTAACCACCGTCGGGCATATGCCGGTGCACCAGCGTGCCGCCGAGCAGCTCGGCCCGCTCGCGCAGGCCGATCAGCCCGTGCCCGCCCCCGGGCAGCTGGTCGGTCCGGCGCGCCGCGTCCGGCGGACACCCGTTCCGCACCCGGACCCGGATGGCCCCGCCGTCGGCGGTCAGCTCCACCGTCACCAGCGCCCCAGTCGCGTGCTTGCGGACGTTGGTCAGCGCCTCCTGGACGGTGCGATACGCCGCCCGTTCGGTGGGGGCCGGCCACTCCCGGGCGAGCACCGGGCCGGCGCGCAGCTCGGCGCCGGTGCCGCTGTCGGTTACCAGCCGGGGCAGGTCGGTCAGCCGTGGCTGCGGCGTCACCTCCGACTCCGGGCGGTCCTTGTCGCGCAGCACGGCGACCATCTCGCGCAGCTCGGTCAGCGTCTTGGCGGCCAGCGTGCGCAGCGTGCCGGCCGTCTCCCGCGTCCGGGCGTCGGCCGAGGTCATGCGTAGCGCCCCGGCCTGGACCGCGATCAGGCTCACCTGGTGCGACACCACGTCGTGCATCTCTCGGGCCAACCGCGTGCGTTCCTGGGCCAGGACGGTGTGCGCGACCAGCTCGTGCTCGCGCTCGCGGCGGGCGCGCAGCTCGTCGAGCTGGCCGGCCAGCTGCTCGTACGCGCGTAGCAGCAAGCCCAGGCTGGCCGGTCCACCGACGATCAGCAGCCCGAACACGACGTTCTGGGCCAGGTACTCGGTGGGCGCGGAGTCGCCGGGAAGCAGGAACATCCCGGTCACCTGGGCGACGGCGATCACGCCGACGATGCTGATCACCAGCCGCCGGTCGCGGACCCGGTGCGCCAGGGTGAACGTCGCCACGAGCTGGGCCACCAGCGCGTAGCCCCAGATGATGTTCGGGATGCCCAGCAGCATCGTCGCCAGCGGCCACCGCCGGCGCAGCGCCAGGGCGGCCACGGCCAGCGCCGACACCACGATCGGCGCGACGTGCGCGGGCGTCGAGGCCGCCAGGTCGGCCGCCGCCAGCGCGATGATCAACGTCTCGCCGGCGACGACGGCCGGCCAGCTCTTCACGTCCAGCCGAACCCACCCGCTCCGGTCGAGCCGACCGTCGAGCCGATCGTCGAGCCGACCGCTCACGGCGAGCCGACCAGCCCGGCCCGGTGCGCCAGCACGGCGGCCCGCACCCGGTTCGGCGCCCCGAGCTTGGTGAGGATGGTGCTGACGTACTCCTTGACCGTGCCGACCGACAGGAACAGCCGCTGGCTGATCTCCAGGTTGGATAGCCCCTCGCCCACCAGGGCCAGGACCTCGCGCTCGCGGTCGGTCATGGCGGCGATCAGCTCGCTGGCGGCGGGGTCGGCGCCGCTCGCGATGTAGCCGCCGATGACGGTGCGCGTCACCACCGGCGACAGCACGCTGCCCCCGGTGGCCAGCACGCGGACGGCGTGGATGAGCTGCTCGGGCTCGGTGTCCTTCAGCAGGAACCCGATCGCCCCGGCCCGCAGTGCCGCCTGCACCTGGTCGTCGGCGGCGAACGTGGTGAGCATCGCCACGACCGGCGGCTCGGGCCGGGCCAGCACCCGGGCCAGCACGGTGATGCCGTCGACCTCGGGCATCCGGATGTCGAGCAGCACGACGTCGGGATGCTCGCGGGTGATCTCCTCGACGGCGTGCACCCCGTCGCAGCTGACGACGACCTCCATATCGTCGGGGACGGCGAGGATCATCGACAGCCCGGATCGGACGAGTGCCTCGTCGTCGACCACGGCAACACGCAACACTCCGGCCTCCGAGGTCGTCTACGTAGATGAAACCAAGTGTGCGGCTCGCGCCTGTGCATCGCCACGGTCCGAACGTCAGGGCTACGGCCGACCTTGGTCGGGAGGACTGCAGCCGAACGGGTCCTGCGGGGGGCTGCCGCGCGCCCGCAAGATGAGGTGGGCTGCCAGAAGGGGGAGATCGCGACATGTCGCTCACGAGCAATTGGACGCTCGTGGTGCTCTTCGCGCTGGCGCTCGGCGCGGTCGTCGCCACCGTCGTGTTGTGGACCCGGGTACGTGGCCCCGGCTGGGTGCGCTGGCCGACCCGGTTCAGCCTGATCGTCGCCTGCCAGCTCACCGCGTGCCTCGTGCTGGGCGCATTGGTCAACAACTACGGGCAGTTCTACACATCGTGGTCCGAGCTGCTGGGCAAGGGGCCCGGCGTCAGCCTGCCGCAGGCCAAGCCCGGCGCCTACGACAAGCGGCTCGCCGAGGTACTGCGTCATGAGAAGTTGCGCGGGCGCAGCATCATCGTGCCGATCTACGTCCGCATCGCCGGCCACAACCAGGTCGAACAGGCGATGGTGTACCTGCCGGCGGCCTACTTCAGCCGCGGCAACGAGGCCACCCGGTTCCCGGTGGTGGAGCTGATCGCCGGCTATCCCGGTGGCCCCCGGTCGTGGACCGGGCCGCTGTCGATCCAGCACATCCTCGACGGAGAGATCGCGCAGAACCGGGCCAGCCCGTTCATCGCCGTGATGCCGGTGCACAACTACGTGCCGAGGCGGCGCGACGGCGAGTGCGTCAACGCGGCGCACGGCGAGCAGGTCGAAACGACGCTGACGGTCAACGTGCGGCAGGAGATGGAGCACGACTTCCGGGTGGCCACCGACCGCAACGGCTGGGCGATCATGGGCTATTCGACCGGTGGTTTCTGCGCGCTGAACATCGCCATGCGCCACCCCGACCTGTTCGCGGCGGGCGCGTCCCTGTCGGGCAACGTCGAGCCCTACGTGGACCGCTCGACCGGCGATCTGTTCGGCAACAGCGAGGCGCTGCGACTGGCGAACGACCCGTTGTGGCGGGCCAAACACCTACCCGGCGCGCCGGTCTCGTTGCTGCTCGCGGCATCGCGCCAGGACGTGAGCGCGTGGCGGGGCGTCCTTGCCCTCGGCGCCGCCGTGCGGGCCCCCACCCGCGCATACACGTTCGTGTTGCCGCACGGCGGGCACAACATGGGCGTGTGGCGGGCCATGGTGCCGGTAGCCGTGGACTGGCTCTCGCGCATGGTCGATCCGCCGCTGGCCGATCCCAGCCTGGCCTCGGGGGTCGGGCCGGTGGCAGCGCACGGCGGGCCGTCGATGCCCGGACCGCCTCCTCTGGCCCACCACCGCCGGGCCCGGCCGCCGGTGGCTCAGCCGCCGTCGGCCCGGTCGCACCGGTCCCGACTCAGAGCCGGCCCACGTTCCAATACCCCTTGACGTAGAGCTGCTCGTTGCCGAGTCCCAGCGCGTGCAGGCGGGGACGTAGTGCGGCTACCACCCGGCTCTCCCCGAGCAGGTACGCGTGCCCGTCGCCGGGCGGTGGCGAGTAGGCGTCGAGGGCGCCGCCGAACAGGTCGGTGGTGCCGGGCGGTGTCGGGCCGCCGGCTGTCGTGTCCCGGTGCAGCCACCGGACCTCCGCGTCCACCGGCAATTCGTCGTCCGGACCGCCCACCTCGATCAGGGCGTACGCCGGGGTACGGATCGCGCCGGCCAGCTCGGCGATGGCCGGCAGCGCCGACTCGTCGCCGACGAACAGGTGCCAGGCGGCATCGCGCAGTTCGAGCTTGCCCCGTGGTCCGAAGAATCGGATGTCGTCGCCGGGTTTGGTGGTGGCCGCCCAGCTGGCTCCCGGGGCGGTGCCGTGCCGCAGCGCGTCCACGTCGAAGTGCCCGTCGCGGTAGTGCGTGATCGTGTACCGGCGCTTGACCTTGCGCCCGGTGTCGTCGGTCAGGACGAGCTCGATGTCCTGGGCCGGCCGGGGCTCGTCCAGCGTCGGGGCGTGCAGCGTGATCCGGCGCATCCGCGGCGTCAGGTCGCGCGCGTCGACGACCGTGGCGGCGTGCAGCGGGGTGCGGCGAACGACGGTGGTCATGCGTCACAGTCTCCCGGAGTCGCGGAAGGGGCGGACGGCTACGGTCGTTACGCAGGCACGTCCCACGATCAAGGAGCGAAATGCCGATCAAGCTGAACAAGGTTGCCTACACCACCTCGGCCACCGCGAAGGGCGGTCGGGCCGGACACGTCCGCAGCACGGATGGCCTCGTCGAGTTCGACCTGGCCCAGCCGGGCACCACGCCGGAGCCGGCCGTCAACCCCGAGACGCTGTTCGCCGCTGGCTACTCGGCCTGCTTCCAGGGCGCGCTGGCCAACCGGGCCAAGACGCTGGGCGTCGACACGTCCGACTCGACGGTCACCGCCAACGTGTCGTTCGGCCCGTCCGAGGACGGCGGCTTCGGCCTGGCCGTCGAGCTCGAGGTGAGCATCCCGGGCGTGGACGCCGCCAAGGCCCAGGAACTCGTCGAGCTGGCCCACCAGTTCTGCCCCTACTCGAAGGCCACCCGCGACAACATCGAGGTAACCCTGACCGTCGTCTGACCGGTTTCCGATCGTGCAACTTCCTGCGGCGTGAGACCGCAGAAAGTTGCACGATCGGGGGTTGGCGCATGATGGCCTTGTGGCAATCAGCGTCTTCGATCTGTTCTCGATCGGCATCGGGCCGTCGTCGTCTCATACCGTCGGCCCGATGCGCGCGGCCCGGACGTTCGCGCTGGGCATCGCCGACGACGGGCTGCTCGACCAGGTAAGCGCCGTCCGCGCCGAGCTGTTCGGCTCGCTCGGTGCCACCGGCCACGGCCACGGCAGCGAACGGGCGGTGCTGCTCGGCCTGGAGGGTGAACGTCCCGAGACGGTCGACCCGGCGCGGGCCACCCCGTCCGAGCGGGTGAGCCTGCTGGGCAAGCACGAGGTGACGGCTGAGGTAGTGCTGCACCGTCGCTCGTCGCTGCCGTACCACCCGAACGGCATGAAGTTCTTCGCCCTGGACGCCGCCGGCGACGTGCTGCGCGAGCGCACGTACTACTCCGTCGGCGGCGGCTTCGTGGTGGACGAGGAGGCGGCCGGCGCCGACCGCATCAAGCCCGACGACACCCCCGTGCGCTACCCGTTCACGACCGGCGCCGAGCTGATGGCGCACTGCGCCGCGTCCGACCTATCGGTCAGCGACGTGATGCTGGCCAACGAACTGTCCTGGCGCACCGAGCCGCAGGTCCGCGACGGGCTGCTCACCATCTGGTCGGTGATGCAGCAGTGCGTCCAGAGCGGGTACACCCACGAGGGCACCTTGCCCGGGGGCCTCAAGGTCCGCCGGCGGGCCCCCGAGCTGTATCAGCGGCTGTGCGACGAGCCGTACTCGACGGATCCGCTGCGCGTCATGGACTGGGTGAACCTGTTCGCCCTCGCCGTGAACGAGGAGAACGCCGGCGGCGGACGGGTGGTCACTGCCCCGACGAACGGCGCCGCCGGCGTGCTGCCCGCGGTGCTGCACTACTACTGGCGGTTCGTGCCTGGCGCCTCCGAGGAGGGCATCGTCCGCTTCTTGCTGGCCTCGGGCGCGATCGGCGTGCTGTACAAGGAGAACGCCTCGATCTCGGGCGCCGAGGTGGGTTGCCAGGGCGAGGTCGGCTCGGCCTGCTCGATGGCGGCCGGCGCCCTGTGCGAGGTGCTCGGCGGAACCCCGGCTCAGGTCGAGAACGCCGCCGAGATCGGCATGGAGCACAACCTCGGCCTGACCTGCGACCCGGTCGGCGGCCTCGTCCAGGTGCCGTGCATCGAGCGCAACGCCATGGCCGCGGTGAAGGCCATCAACGCTGCCCGTATCGCGCTGCGCGGCGACGGTGAGCACATCGTCAGCCTGGACAAGGTCATCAAGACGATGCGTGAGACCGGGGCTGACATGAAGGTCAAGTACAAGGAGACGGCGCGCGGCGGCCTGGCCGTCAACGTCATCGAATGCTGACTGTTCTTATCCGCCGAAGGCGGATCTCCTTGTGGACCCACTCGCTGCGCTCGGGGTCCAGCGGAGATCCGCACCGCTCCTTCGTCGCGGGCCGCGCCGCGGCGGCGGGCTCTTCGCGCGAGCGCTCATCGCGTGGTGGTTGCGTCTAGGACACGCCGGTTCCGGCGGATGAGCTAGGCCGCGACGGCTGCCGCCATGGGGTCGGCCGGCAGGTCTTCCTTGCGGATGTTGATCAGCAGGAACGCCGCGGCGACGGCCACGACGCCGAAGATGGCGGCGGTCAGGAAGCCCATGCCCGACGAGTGGGCCTGGACGGCGTGCAGGGCCTGGACGGCCACCGAGTCCTGCCACGCCTCGGGCGGCGCCTTGGCTCCACCGGCGTTCTGGGTGCTGAGCTGGCCGAGATGCTGCAGCACCTGCGGTTGGTCGGCCAGCTCGTGCGCCTTGGTCTTGGCGGCGTTGCGGCCGCTCGTCGCCGCCACGGTGGCCAGCACCGACAGTCCGATCGAGCCGCCGACCTGCTGCCCGACGTTCAGCAGCGCCGAGGCGATGCCGGCGTCGGTATCGGCCACCTTCGACACCGCGACCACGGTCAGCGGCACGAAGATCATCGACATGCCGGCACCCAGAACGATCATGCCGGGCAGCAGCTCGCCGGCGTAGCTCGTGCTCGGATCGACCCGCGCGAACCACAGCAGGGCCACGGTCAACAGGATGCTGCCGACCGTGATCAGGATCTTGGGGCCGACCTTCGGAAGTATCTGCGCGACGATGCCGGATCCGACCGCGATCACCGCCGGCACCACCAGGAACGCGACCCCGGCCTTGAGGGCGCTGTAGCCCATCACCTGCTGGACGAAGTAGGTGAGGAAGTAGAACATGCCGAACAGCCCGGCACCGGCGATCAGCATGACCAGGTACGCGCCCGAGCGGCTGCGACTCTCGAACAACCGCATCGGCATCATCGGGTCCTCGACGACGAACGCCTCGATCAGCACGAACCCGATCAGCAGCACGGCGGCCAGCGGGAACAGCAGGTAGGTCTGCCCGTTGTTCCAGCCGTCGCGGGCCGCGTGCACGAACGCGTACACCAGGGTGACCATGCCGGCGACGGAGACCAGCGCACCGAGGAAGTCGAAGCGGCCCTTGAGCCGCTCGCTCTCGTGCAGGTAGAAGAACGAGCCCACGATGAGCAGCGCCCCGATCGGCGCGTTCACGTACAGCACCCATCGCCAGGTGAGGTACTCGGTGAGAATGCCGCCGAGCAGCAGACCCAGGGC
>DASXYE010000157.1:0-2867 GCA_036502695.1 Jatrophihabitantaceae bacterium | reverse complement strand
TCCGCAAGGCAACGCGAGTACCGCGCTCGGCGTCGATCACCCGGTCGGGACCCGGTCGGCCTACGACATCCTGCTCGACGATCAACCGGTGGCTCAGGCGGTGGTTCCCGTCGACATTGCCGAGACGCTGTTCTGCGTACCGGCCACCCTCGACCTCGCCGGTGCCGAGCTCGAGCTGTCGTCGCAGGTGGCGCGCGAGTACCGGCTGCAGCGAGCTATCACCGCCTACCTCGCCGACCCGGCCAGCGTCGGCATGGACTACATCTTCATCGACTGCCCGCCCTCGCTTGGGCTGCTCACCCTGAACGCTCTGGTGGCGGCGCGCGAGGTCCTCATCCCGATCCAGTGCGAGTACTACGCCCTCGAGGGGCTCGCTCAGTTGCTAAGCACGATCGAGATGGTGCAGTCGTACCTGAACAAGACGCTGGCCGTCAGCACGGTGCTGCTGACCATGTACGACAGTCGCACCCGGCTGGCCGACCAGGTGGCGGCCGAGGTGCGCAGCCACTTCGGCCCGCTGGTCATCGAGTCGGTGATCCCCCGTAATGTTCGGGTGTCAGAGGCGCCGGGCTTCGGGCAGACCGTGATGACGTACGACGCGGGGTCGCGCGGTGCCATCGGGTACCTCGAGGCGGCCCGCGAACTGGCTGAGCGAGGCCGCGACGGTGTGCTGCCGAGCGCACCGACTCGTCCCGCCGCCGAGGAGGCAGAGTGAGCAAGACGCGTGTGGGTGGGCTCGGCCGGGGGCTGGGCGCGCTCATCCCGACCGCGCCGGCGACTCCTGAAGCGGACGCCACCGCGCCCCCGAACGCGACTGCGACCGCGGCTGCTCCAGTCGTGGACGGTCCGCTGCCGGTGCCCGGCGCCGCGTTGACCGAGGTCGAGGTCAGCGCGATCGTCGCCAACCCGCGCCAGCCCCGGCAGGTCTTCGACGAGGATGCGCTGGCTGAGCTGACCCACTCGATCCGCGAGTTCGGCATCCTGCAGCCGGTGATCGTCCGCCGCCGTGACGACGGCTACGAGCTGGTCATGGGTGAGCGCCGCCTGCGGGCGGCCACTGCGGCCGGGCTGACCACCATCCCGGCCATCGTCCGGGACACCGACGACGACGCCATGCTGCGCGACGCGCTGCTCGAAAACATCCACCGCGCGGCGCTGAATCCGCTGGAAGAGGCCGCCGCCTACCAGCAGCTGCTGCAGGAGTTCGGCACCACGCATGACGAGCTGGCCCAGCGCATCGGCCGCAGCCGGCCGCAGATCAGCAACACGATCCGGCTGCTGAACCTGCCGGTGCCGGTGCAGCGCCGCGTCGCCGCCGGCGTGCTGAGCGCCGGGCACGCCCGGGCCCTGCTCGGCGTCGACGAGACCGATGCCCAGGAAGAGCTGGCCAGTCGCATCGTCGCCGAGGGACTGTCCGTCCGCGCCACCGAAGAGCTCGCCAGCCTGCACGCGCACGGGCACAGCGAGAAGGCGCGGACCCGCAAGGCGGCCGCGCCGCGCATCACCGCCCCCGGTGTCGACGACCTCGCCGACAAACTCTCCGACACCTTGGACACCCGGGTGCGCGTCGAGCTCGGCCGGCGCAAGGGCAAGATCACCGTCGAGTTCGCCTCGGTGGACGACCTCGAGCGCATCGTTGCCCTCATTGCCCCCGAGCTCGGTCAGAACCGGCCGTAGGTCACTACGTCCTCGATTCCCCGGCGACCACGCCGCAGCGAGGGTGAGCGCGAGTCGGGGGCGGCGTAGCCCAGGCTGATCGCGCCGATCGGGCTCAACCGGGCCGGCACGGCGAACGCGGCGCGCAGCGCGTCCCACTTGTCCGGCGGGACGCCGAAGAAGCAGCCGGCCAGCCCCCGATCCACCGCGCCGAGCAACACGATCAGCGAAGCCATGCCGGTGTCGATGTGCCAGTACGGCACCGGCCAGTGGGCCTCGTCGCGGTCCGTCCAGCCCTTGTCCGGCTCGGCGTACCGGTCCAGGTAGGCGTCCTTGTCACTGAACGCCACGATGAGCACCGGCGCGGACTGCATGCCGCGCAGCCACGAGTCGGGCAGCTCCCCCGGCGCGACGGTCGCCGCCCAATACGCGGCCCGATCCGCCGCCGATTCCAGGACGAGGAAGTGCCAGCCCTGGCTGAACCCGGCGGATGGCGCACGAATGGCCTGGCCGAGCAGCTCGTCGATCGACTCCCTGGGCACGGGACGGGCGGGGTCGTACGCGCGCACCATCCGGCGTCGGCGTACCACGTCAGCGAACTCCATGGCCCCATCCAACCGCGTATGCGATCGTTATGGGCGTGGCCGATCTGACCCAGTCGCGCAAGCTCGAGAACGTCCTCTACGACATCCGCGGACCGGTGCTCGACGAGGCCAAGCGACTCGAGGAAGAGGGTCGCCGAATCATCAAGCTCAACATCGGCAACCCGGCCCCGTTCGGGTTCGAGGCGCCCGACGAGATCCTGGTCGACGTCATCCGCAACCTGCCGTTGTCGCAGGGGTACTCCGACTCGCAGGGTCTGCTGTCGGCGCGCACCGCGATCGTGCAGCACTACCAGCAGCGCGGCATCACCGACATGACCGTCGACGACGTCTGGCTGGGCAACGGGGTCAGCGAGCTGATCACCATGTGCCTGCAGGCCATGCTGAACGACGGCGACGAGGTACTGATCCCGGCGCCCGACTATCCACTGTGGACAGCCGCCACCAGCCTGAGCGGCGGCCGGGCCGTGCACTATCTGTGCGACGAGTCCGAGGGTTGGTTGCCCGACCTGGATGATCTCGAGTCGAAGATCTCCTTACGTACCAAGGCAATCGTCGTTATCAACCCCAATAACCCGACCGGCGCCGTATACCCCCAAGGGGTACTTG
>DASXYE010000156.1:0-1557 GCA_036502695.1 Jatrophihabitantaceae bacterium | reverse complement strand
GGCTTGGCCGTCTACGTCGACGACGTGGCGGCCGCCGTCCCTGACATCGTGCAACTGCTCAGCAGCGCCGGCATCCGGCCCGGAGCGATCACGCTCGCCCGGCCGACCCTGGACGACGTGTTCCTGGCGGCGACAGGACGCCGTATCGAAGGCGGCACCCCGGCGGCCACCGAGACGGCAGGAGCAACGCGATGAACGAGACGGTGCTTCTCGGACGGCGAGCGGTCCGCGAGGTGTGGCGGATCCCGGCCGCGACCATCCCGGCCCTGTTCATCCCGGTGTTCTTCCTGGTCGTCAACCTGGGCCAGGTCAACAAGATCTTCACCCCGGCGCACACGCCGTTCCTGCACGGGCAGCACTACGTGGCGTTCCAGATCCCGGTGTCGCTGGTGTTCGCAGTCAGCTCGGCGACGTCCGGCCTGGCGATGGTCACCGACATCGACATCGGCTACCTGGACAAGCTGCTGGCCGCGCCGATCCGTCGCACCGCCATTGTGTGGGGCCGTCTCGCCTCGGATCTGGTGCGCGGCGTCGCCGTGTCGGTGCTCGTGCTGGCGGTCGGCTACGCGTTCGGAGCCCGGGTCAAGTCGGGGGCGATCGGGATCATCCTGCTGGTCGTGCTGGCGGCGTTGTGGGGCGTGGCCTACGCGGGCATCGCCATCGCCATCGCGTTGAAGACCAAGAACGTGCAGACGACGAACGCCTCGTTCCTGATCTTCTTCCCGTTGCTGTTCCTGACGCCGAACTTCGTGCCGATGGATCTGCTGGCCGGACCGCTCAAGGCGATCGCCCGGGTCAATCCGGTCACCTACGTGATCACCGGGTTGCGCGATCTCGTGCTGTTCCACAACATCCACTGGGGCTCGCTCGGCGCCTGCGTGCTGACGATCGTCGCGACCGGGGTCGTGCTGACCTGGCTGTCCATGCGCGCCCTGGCCACCTACGCGGATTGAGCACGGGCAGACTGTCCGCGTGAGCGAACCGATCCGGCTTGGCACAGCCGCGGGTCGTGGCGTGCTCGCCACGACCATCCTCGGCAGCGGCATGGTGTTCCTGGACAGCACCATCGCCAACGTCGCGACCAAGAAGATCGGCCAGGAGTTCGACGCCAGCTTCGGCGCCTTGCAGTGGGTGCAGAACGGGTACCTGCTGCCGTTGGCCAGCCTGATCCTGCTGGGTGGTTCGCTCGGCGACCGGCTGGGCCGGCGACGCATGTACCTGATCGGGGTGGCCTGGTTCGCGGCGGCGTCGCTGCTGTGCGCCGTCGCGCCGAACGTCGGGATGCTCATCGCCGCACGTGCCCTTCAAGGCATCGGCGGGGCCCTGCTCACGCCGGGCGCGCTGGCCATCATCTCGTCGACGTTCGCCCGCGAGGACCGGGCGGCCGCGGTGGGCGCCTGGTCCGGGCTGGGCGGCGTGGCCACGGCGATCGGACCGTTCCTCGGCGGTTGGCTGGTGCAGGACGTGTCGTGGCGGTGGGCCTTCGGCCTCAACGTGCCGTTCGCCGTCGCGGTGATCGTCCTGGGCCTGAAGTACGTGCCGGAGAGCCGCGCCGAG
>DASXYE010000155.1:0-6762 GCA_036502695.1 Jatrophihabitantaceae bacterium | reverse complement strand
AGGGATGCCTTGCCCCGTCGGGGATGTCGGCGGCCGGTGCCTCCTCGGCGATGCGGCCGAGGTACATGGTGACGATGCGGTCGCTCATCGTCCGCACGGTCTGGATGTCGTGCGAGACGAACACCATTGCCAGGTCGAGCTCGCGGCGCAGATCGATGAGCAGGTTCAGGATCTGGGCGCGCACCGACACGTCCAGCGCGGACGTCGGCTCGTCGGCCACCAGCAGCGCCGGCCGCAGCGCGAGCGCCCGGGCGATGGCCACGCGCTGGCGTTGCCCGCCGGACAGCTGCCCGGGCACGGCATCGGCCACGCTGGCCGGTAGCCCGACCAGCGACATCAGCTCGCGCACCCGCTCGCGGCGCTCGGACGACGTGCCGACGCGGTGCACCTCGAGCGGGTCGCCGATGATGCGGGCGACGGACAGCCGGCGATTCAGCGCGGTCGTCGGATCCTGGAAGATCAGCCCGACGCTCGAACCGAAGTCGCGGGCCCGCTCGGCCGGCTTCATGTCCCACAGCGACTGGCCCCGGTAGCGGACCGTCCCGGCGGTCGGCCGCTGCAACCCGACCATCACCCGGGCCAGGGTCGACTTGCCGCAACCCGACTCGCCGACCACGCCGACCGTCTGGCCGGCGTCCAGCGTCAGGTGCGCATCGGTCAGCGCGTACACGTGGTCGCGGCCGAACAGCCCGGCCGAACGCACCTGGTGCACGACGTGCACGCCGTCCAGTTCGAGCAACGTCATGCCGTCCCCCATCCCATGAAATCGCCGACTTTGCCCCTCCAGGGCACGCTGGGAGAGGTCCGGAGCGTGCTGTCCAGGGGCAAAGAGGGCGGGGTGCGCACCATCAGCCGGACACCTCCTCCGCGCCGATCAGGACCTGGTCGGCCGGGAAGTGGCAGCTGACCAGGTGGTCCGGCTCGCCGATCTCCAGCGGCGGCTCGCTGTGGCAGACGGCCCGCGCGGCCGGGCACCGATCCGAGAACCGGCATCCCGGCGCGAACTCGGCCGGCGACGGCACCACGCCCTTGATCTGGGTCAGCCGGGCGTCCTTCGACTCGAGCGACAGCACCGCGCTGAGCAGCCCGCGGGTGTAGTGGTGCCGCGGCGAGCCGATCACCTGCGCGATCGAGCCGGTCTCGGCCACCTGCCCGCCGTACATCACCACGACCCGGTCGACCACCTGCGACACCAGCGCCAGGTCGTGCGACACGAGCACGAGCGCGAAGCCCAGCTCGTCCTTCAACCGGAGCAGCAGCCGGATGATCTGGGCCTGCACGGTGACATCGAGCGCGGTGGTCGGCTCGTCGGCGACGATCAGTTTCGGGCTGCGCGACAAGGCCATCGCGATGAGGACGCGTTGTCGCTGGCCGCCGGACAGCTCGTGCGGGTACGACCGCAGGGTGCGCCCCGGGTCGAGACCGACCAACTCCAGCAGCTGCGACGGTGTGCGCGTGCCGCCGCGCCGGGTGAACTGCTTGAGCTGCGCGCGAATCGTCATCGCCGGGTTCAGCGAGCTCAGCGCGTCCTGGTAGATCATCGCGATGTCGTGCCCGAGGTGGTGGCGCCGCCGCCGGGCCGAGAGCGTCAGCAGGTCGTCGCCGTCGAAGCGGATCGCGCCGGACACCGTCGCCGTGGACGGTTGCAGGCCCATGATCGACAGCGCGGTCAGCGTCTTGCCGCAGCCGGACTCGCCGATCAGCCCGAGCACCTCGCCGGCCCGCACGGTGAACGACACGTCGTCCACCACGTTGACGCCGTTGTGCCGGCTGGCGAACGAGATCACCAGGTTGCGGACGTCCAGCACGGTGCGCGCGGCGCCGAGGTCACGCCGCTGGCGGCTCAGTCGCTCGCCGGCCTCGCGCAGCCCGCGAATCGGCAGCACGGCTGTGGTGTTCTCGGCCGCTTCCTCGGCGGCCACCGCCTTGGCCACGGCGCCGGCTCGCGCCCGCCGGGCCGACGGCGCCGCCCATGCGTCGGAGATGCCCTCGGCCAGCACGTTCAGGGCCAGCACCGTGACGAGGATGAGCAGGCCGGGGAACAGCGTCGCCCACCAGCCGCCGGTCAGCACCATGTCCTTGCCGTCGGCGAGCACCGAGCCCCACGACGGGTTGGGCGGCTGGATGCCCACTCCGATAAAGGAAAGCGACGCCTCGAACACGATGGCGTCGGCCACCGTGATCGTGCAGTACACCAGCACCGGCGCGGCGCAGTTCACCGCGACGTGCCGGACCAGGATGAACCACCGCTTGGCGCCGATGATCCGTTCGGCGTCGACGTAGTCCTCGGCGTACTGCGACACCACGTTCGCCCGAACCACGCGCGCCACGGGTGGGGTGTTGAGGAAGCCGATCGCCAGGATCAGTACCGGGATCCCCCGGCCGAACACCGCCACCAGGACCGCCGCGAGCGCGATGCCGGGGAACGCCATGACGACGTCGAGCACGCGCATGACGGTCTCGTCCAACCACCGCCGCGACGTGGCCGCGAACGCGCCGATCAGCGTGCCCGCGACGAGCGCCAGGGCCGTGGCGCCGAGCCCGATCGCCAGCGACCAGCGGGTGCCGTACACGAGCCGGGAGAAGATGTCGCGCCCCGACTCGTCGGTACCGAACCAGTGCGCACCGCTCGGGCCGACGGTGTCGGTGCTCAGCGCGTCCGGGCTGTGCGTGGCGACCAGCGCAGCGAAGATCGCCACCAGCACGAGCAGGGCGAGCACCGCCAGCGCCACCCACGACGCGGCGTTCAGGCGGCGGAAGTTGACGCCCGGCCGCGCGAGCCGCTCGACCAGCCCGGGACGCATCACGCCGTCCCCCCGGCACTCCGCAGCCGTGGGTTGGCGATCAGGTAGAGCACGTCGACGATCAGGTTCACCAGCACGAAGCCGATCGCGATGACGATGACGAAGCCCTGCACCTTGGCCGTGTCACCGTCCTGCACGGCCTGGATCATGTTCTGCCCCATGCCGGGCAGGGCGAACATCGTCTCGATGACGACGGCGCCGCCGAGCAGGTAGCCGACCCGCAGGCCCAGCACGGTGAGCGGGTTGATCAGCGCGTTGCGCAGCACGTTGCGCCCGACGACCACGATCGGCGGCAGGCCACCGCCGCGGGCCGTCCGCACATAGTCCCGATCGAGTTCCTCGACCATCGAGGTGCGAATGATCCGGGTCAGCTGCGCGGCGACCGGCAACGACAGCGCGACCGCCGGCAGGGTCAGCGACTTGAGCCAACCCGAGAACGAGTCGTTCATGCTGACGTACCCGCTGGTGGGGAACCACCCGTGGTCGACGGCCAGGTACTGCACGAGAAGCAGCGCCACCCAGAACGCCGGCGCGGCCACGCCGACCAACGACACCAGCCGGATGAGCTGATCCGGCCACCGGTCGCGGAAGATCGCCGCGGTGACGCCGAGCACCAGCGACACCACGATCGCGATGAGCAGGCCGAGCAGGGTGAGCTGGATCGTCAGCGGCAGCGCGGTGGAGATGCTGCTCGACACCGGCTGCTTCGTGATGACGCTGGTGCCGAAGTTGCCCTGCAGCAGGTGCCATACGAACCGGCCGTACTGCACCGGTAGCGGAGCATCGAGGCCGTTCTGGTGGCGGAACTCCTCGAGCTGTGCGTGCGTGGCATTGGCGCCGTCGAACGCCGCCATCGCCGGATCGGTCGGCGAGAACCGCATCACGACGAACACGAACAAGATCACGCCGAGCAGCAACGGCACCAGCGCGAGGATGCGCCGCAGCAGCATCCGCAAGACGACGACCATGACCGGTCAGACCACGTGCGCCTGGTTCAGGTTGATGCCCGGATAGCCCTGCGCGCGCACACCCGAGATGCGCCGGGCGTCCCAGGCCGTGCCGAGCTGGGTGAACACGACCGGGTAGATGATCGCCTGCTCGGCGATCAGGTCGAGCAGCTGCTTGGTCAGCGCCTTGCGCTTGGACTCGTCGGTCTCCTTGGCCGCCCGGTCCTGCAGGTCGTACAGGGCCTTGGCGTCGACGCCCTTCCAGCGGGCGTACTGGTTGGTCATGATCGAGTCTTGCGAGTAGTAGTACCGCGTCAGCAGATCCGGGTCGTTGCCGAACTGCATCGGGTTGTTCGTCGTGGCCACCACCGGGAAGTCGGCCCCGCCGTCGAGCTTGGAGAACAGCGCCTTGGTGTCCTGTTCGTTCAGCGTGGTCGAGACGCCGATCGCGTCCCAGCCCTCCTTGATCACCGTGACGCAGCCGGTGACCAGCGAGGTGTTCGTCGTCCAGAGGCTGACCTTCAGCTTGGACACGCCGGCCTGGCGCAGCAGGGCCTTGGCCTTGTCCGGGTCGTACGCGAAGTCCAGGGCGGCCGGTTGCGACGACGGCAGCTTCGGGTTGATGAACGAGCCCCCCGGCGTGCCGGCGCCCTTCAACCCGATCTCGACCATCTTCTGCTTGTCGATCGCGTAGTGCAGCGCCTGCCGGACCAGCTTGTCGTCGAACGGCCGGTGCGCCGTGTTGAACAGCAGGAACAGGTTGTTGCCGCCGTCGGCGAACTCGACCTGCCGGCCGGCCTTGCGCAGCTGATCGGCATTGGCCGCCGGGATGTTCTCCACGATCTGCGCCTCGGGGCTTCCCCCGGAGATCGCGGCCACCCGCGGCGCCGCGTCGACGATCGACTTCCACAACATCGTCTGGTAGGCGGCGGGGCGCGGGCCGTTGTAGCCGTCGAACTTGGCGAACGAGGTGTGGCTGAGCGGCGCCTGCTCGCTCACCTTGTACGGGCCGGAGCCGACGACCTTGCCGTTCTTCGCGTCGTCCCACTTCCCGTCGAACACGTGCTTGGGCACGATCTTGCAGGTCTGGATGCGCTCGAGCGCGTACGGGAACGGGAACTTCAGCTGGAACTTCACCGTCCGCTCGTTCACCTTGACGACCTTGTCCAACCACAGCGCGAAGAAGCTGCGGATGAGCACGTTCTCCTTGGGGTCGAGCGCGCGGTCGTAGGTGAACACGACGTCGTCGGCTGTGACCGGCTGCCCGTCGTGCCACTTGGCGCCGTCGCGCAGCTCGAACGTGAAGCTGGTGCCGCTGACGTCGGCCGGCAGCGCCTTGGCCAGCCCGGCGTAGGGCTGCCGGGTGATCGGATCGCCCTCGACGAGCGACTCGTAGGTGTGCAGGATCGCCGCCATCGAGAACGCCGACGCCGTCTGCAACGGATCCCAGGTCTGGTTGTTGCCGTACCCGATCACGGCGGTGACCGAGTCCTTCGAGTTGCCGTTCTTGTTCGTCGACGACGGACCGCCGCAGGCGGCCAGCGTCGACGAGAGCGCAGCGGCCGCACCCAGCATGCCGCTGTACCGAAGCATGTCGCGCCTGCTGATGACCGGACCAGACATCATGTCTCCCCGTGCGAATGGAGGAAGTAGGACGTAGGACGTCCTAGGCCTCGGTAAAGGCTAGGTTGCCGTCTCGTGTCGGTCAAGAGTCTGGCGACGATGACGTAGGATGTCCTACCAGTCGAGGGGACGACGAGGGGAGGCGCCGTGGTTCGCCCACAGCGCAGTGAAGAGATCAGCAAGCAGATCGTGAATCTGATCGTCGAGCGCCGGCTCCCCCCGGGCGCGCCGATGCCGACCGAGATCAGCCTGATGCGCGATATCGGGGTCAGCCGCAACTCCATCCGCGAAGCGATAAAAGCCTTGCAGGCATTGGAGATTGTCGACGTGCGGCACGGCTACGGCACGTTCGTCGGGTCGGCCGGATCCGAGGCGCTGCAGACGTGGTTGCTGTTCCGGACGAAGTCGCGTGGAGCCACCGACCTGGGCCGGCTGCGCGACCTGCTCGAGGTGCGCGAGATGATCGAAACCGAGCTGACCCGGCGGGTCGCGCTCGAGCACCGAGCCGAGTTGATCACCCAGCTCGAGGCGTGCGTCGCCCGGATGAAGCGCGACAGCGACGACGCGCTGGTCGCCGACCGCGAGTTCCACGACCTGATCTGCGCCGAGGCCGGCTTCGATCTGGCCCGCGAGCTGATCGGCCTGTTCTGGGACGTGTACCGCACTGCCGAGGGCGAGCTGGGCGCCCCGGCGTCCACGCAGCGCAGCAATGCCCGGCGGCATCAGGTGATCATCGACGCGCTGGCCAGCCGCGACGCCGACGTGGCCGCCGAGGCGGTGCACCGGCACTTCCGAGAGGTCCGCAAGCGCATCAAGGCCGGCCAGTACGGCGGGTTCGGTGAGGGCGTACCTACGGCCGGCGCATGAACCGGCTGGCCATCTCCCTGTGGGACTTCAGCTGGTACACGCAGGCCGGACCGGGTGAGCCGTTCGCGGACCTCGACGCCGCATTCACCCAGCTCGTCGACCGGGGCTTCAACACGGTGCGCATCTGCGCCGCCCCGTTCCTGCTGTTCTCCGGACGGGTCGATCCGGCCGGGCTGACCGTCACCGGCCTCGGCGACACGTTCGGCCAGCGCACCCGTTGGTACAACGTCCGGGGCGGCTACGAGCTGGACGGGTTGCGCCGGCTCGAGGCGCTCTTCAACGCCGCCGGCCGGCACGGCTGCCGGGTGATCGTCTCCTCCTGGGAGTACCAGCAATCGCCCTGCTTCGTGACCAGCGACCGGTGGTACCGCGCGCTCAACGCGGTGCCCGGACCGGACCGCGCGGTCGTGCTGGCCGAGTCGCTGGCCACCCTGGTCGATCACCTCGCCGCGCACGACCTAGCCGGTCCCATCGCCTACGTCGAGATCCACAACGAGGTGGAGAACGGCGCGTTGGTTCCG
>DASXYE010000154.1:0-15119 GCA_036502695.1 Jatrophihabitantaceae bacterium | reverse complement strand
CCGACGCTGATCGGCGCCGAGGAGTACGACTACGCCGAACGCGACCTGCGCTACACCAAGCCGATGTTCCAGCTGCTGATCAACGACAAGGAGTTCGCCGAGCACAACCGGGCGATCCTGCAGGGCTGGTTGGAGACGTGGGTACCGCGCTGCATCTCCGCGGCCCGGGCACTGCAGCCGCTGTGGTCGCAGCCCGACGCCAAGCCGAAGCGGTTCGAGGACAGCCTGGACCGGGCCAAGGCCCGCTTCGCCGGCATCCTCGCCGAGCTCGATCTGACGACTCCGAAGGAGCTGAGCCAGTGACCACGTTCACGACGGCGGAGAGCCCGTTCAAGGCCGACAACACGGCGTCGAACATGTGCGGGTTCACCCTGATGAACAACCAGGTCGGCGCGATCATCGCCGAGGTGATGTCGCACAAGGACAACGTCACCGTGACGCCGCTGCCGTCCATGATCCGCGTCGACGCCAAGAACCGCATGGACGTCGTGTACAGCGAGATCGACGAGGCGGCCGGCGAGGAGGAGGGCTGGTTCAACTCGGCCGAGTTCGAGGAGAGCATGTCCACCCACTACGGCCGCATGATCCACGAGGACGACCGCACGATCATGTTCGCCAACCCGGAGGACGCGGCCGAGTTCCTCGACTTCGACCTCGTCGCCCGTAGCTAACCCTCTCACCGTTCCATTTCCACCCTCCGCGTTGTCCGTGCTTCCCGTGGGTCAGGGCCCGGGAAGCACGGACAACTTAGACCCTGACCTGGAGGAACCCCGATGGCTAAAGAACTTCGCTTCGGTCCCACTGCCCGCGACCTGCTGCAGTCCGGCGTCGACCAGCTCGCCGAGGCGGTCAAGTCGACGCTCGGCCCCAAGGGCCGCAACGTCATCCTGGAGAAGATCACCGGATCGCCCGTCGTCACGAACGACGGGGTGACGATCGCCCGCGAGATCCACCTCAAGAACCAGTTCGAGAACATGGGCGCCCAGCTGGTCAAGGAAGCCGCGATCAAGACGAACGACATCGTCGGCGACGGCACCACCACGGCGACCGTGATCGCGCAGGGCATCGTCCGCGCCGGCATGGAGGCGATCTCGTCCGGCGGCAACCCGGTGCTCGTCAAGCGCGGCATCGACCTGGCGGTCGGCCGACTCGTCGAGCAGCTGCGCTCGGTCGCGCACCCCATCACCACCGAGCAGGACTTCGCCCGCGTTGCCGCGATCTCCGCGAACGACGACGACGTGGTGGGCGCCGTCATCGCCAAGGCGCTGTACACGGTCGGCGACGGCGGCATCGTCACCGTCGAGGAATCCGCGCAGTCCGGCATGAGCGTGCAGTTCGTCGAGGGGTTCGAGTTCGACAACGGCTACCTGTCGCCGTACATGGTCACCAACCCGGCCAGCCTCGAGGCCGTGGTGGACGACCCGTACATCCTGCTGTCCAGCGAGAAGATCACCCAGGTACAGCAGCTGATGCCGCTGCTCGACAAGATCATGAAGGCGCCGCGGCCGCTGGTGATCCTCGCCGAGAACCTGGAAGGCACCGCGCTGAGCATGCTGGTGCACAACCACGTCAACGGCATCTTCCAGTGCGTCGCGGTGCGCGCGCCGGGCTTCGGCGACCGCCGCCTGCACAAGCTCGAAGACATCGCCGCGCTGACCGGTGGGGCCGTCTACAGCCGGCACTCCGGGTTCACCCTCGAGACGATGACCGTCGCGCAGCTGGGCCGGGCCGCGCAGGTGCGCGCGACGGCCGACCGCACGACGATCATCGGCGGGGCCACCGCCGACCAGGTCGAGTTCCGGGTGACGCAGCTACGCGCCGAGATGGAGCGGGCCACGTTCGGCATCGACGAGGACGTGCTGTCCGAGCGGATCGGCTCGCTGACCGGCAAGGTCGCGGTGATCACCGTCGGGGCGCCGACGCCGGCCGAGCTCAAGGAGCTGCAGCACCGGGTCGAGGACGCCCTGTCGGCGACCCGGGCCGCGATGGCCGAGGGCGTCGTCGCCGGCGGCGGGGCCGCGCTCATGCACGCCGCCCCGGTGCTCGACGAGCTCGAGGTCAAAGACGACTACGCGGTGGGCGTCGACATCGTCCGGCGCACGCTGACCGATCCGGCCTATCTGATCGCCGCCAACGCCGGCTACGACGCGCGCGAGGTCGTCGCTCACACCGCCGAGCTCGGCGTGGACGAGGGCTTCGACGCGCTCGAGGGTCGCTACGGCGACATGGTCGAGCTGGGCATCATCGACCCGCTGCGCGTCGTGCGGTCGGCCCTGCAGAACGGCGCGTCGGTGGCCGGGCTGCTGCTGACCACCAACACCCTGGTCGCCGAGGAGCAGACGCCGTGGGGCGGCAGTGCCGCGCTGATGACCGAGTTCGGCCCGTTGGACGAGGGATTGCACCAGCCCTCCCCCGACGCGAGCACCCCGCAGTCACTGGGGCTGGGGCCGTCGGTGGGCTGAGGCGAAGATCGCTGTCTCATTTTGAGATTCCGGGTCTACCCCCTCGCGTTACTGTGGGTAAAACCGTCGTGACGGGGGAGCCGCCCGTGGTCCGTGAGAGCAGCCGTGCGGTCGCAGTCGCCGAGGACGTGGCCCGCGCCCGCGAACGGTTCCTGAGCCGCGACGTCGACGAGAACCTCAACGTCCGGCGGCTCATCCTGGCCTCGTGGCAGCGCAGCCAGGAGAACAGCGTCGACGTCGACCGGCTCACCGTGCCGTACCTGTCCGACCGCGACATCGCGACCCCACTGCTGCGCAGCGCGACCCCGATCCTCGACACCCTGCACCAGCAGCTGCAGGACGAGCCGGTCAGCATCATCCTGACCGACAACGCCGGCATCGTGCTCGATCGCCGCACGACCAGCCGCGAGCTGACCGGGCGCCTGGACGCCGTGTCGCTCGCGCCCGGGTACAGCTACGCCGAGGAGTTCGCCGGCACGAACGGCATCGGCACCGCTATCAGCAGCGGGCAGCCGGCCCTGGTCGACGGGCGCGAGCACTACACCCACCCGCTCGGCCAGTTCGCCTGCGCCGGGGCACCGATCCACCACCCGACCCGGCGCACCGTCGTCGGCATCCTGGATCTGACGTCCTGGGCGCACGCCCCCGGGGCGATGCTCATGGCGCTGGCATCGGCCACCGCCCGGCAGATCGAGGAGGAGCTGCTCGCGCAGACCGATCTGCGGGAGTTCGCGCTGTTCCAGGAGTACCTGAAGGCCTGCCAGCAGTCCGGCGGACCGGTCCTGGCGATCAACCACGACGTCGTGATGATGAACGAGCACGTGCGGTCGCTCTTCGACTCGGTCGAGCAGCAGGCCCTGCTGGGCTACGCCGCCGACATGGTCCGCAAGGACGACCGCATCATGGTGCGCACCGTCGAGCTGCCCAGCGGGCGGACCGCCCAGTTGAAGTGCGCGTCGGTGCGCAGCGACGCCGGGCAAGCCGGCACGGTCGTCCGGGTCCGCCTCATGCAGGACGCGGCACCGACCAGCGCCGGTTCGGCGCTCGTCCGCGGCACCCGCGCCGCGTTGACGCTGCCCGGGGTGGTCGGCTCGAGTGCCGTGTGGATGCGCTGCGTGCAGCAGGTCAACTCCTGCTACGAGACGGGCGAGTGGCTGGCGCTGGCCGGCGAGTCGGGCACCGGCAAGGTCGCCCTGCTGCGCGCCGTGCACCAGCTGCACAACCCGACGCGGAGCTTCCGGGTGTTCGATCCGCCCCGGCCGAGCACCGTGGACGCCTGGCTGGCTGCCCTGGACGATGCGATGGCCACGCCCGGGGCGATGGTGGTGGTCGAGCACGCCGACCGGATGGACGAGCCGACCGCCGAGGCCGTCGCCGATCAACTGCTCGAGCTCGGCTCGGACGAGCATCCGGCGCAGCAACGCGTCCGGGTGGCGATCACCATGGCCTCGGCCGAGCTCACCACCAACGCGCTGGTGACCGCCTTCGCGCGCACCATCGAGGTGCCGCCGCTGCGCCATCACCTGGAGGACCTGGGCGACCTGGTGCCCTACCTGCTCGGTCAGCTGACCGGCGACGACCGGCTGAGCGTGGCGCCGCAGGCCATGGCCCAGCTCCGGCGGTTGAACTGGCCCGGCAACGCGGCCCAGCTGCGACGGCTGCTGACCCACGTGGTGAAGCGCCGGCACTCCGGCGTCATCGAGCTGAGCGACCTGCCCCCGGAAGCGCGCACGTCGGGCCACCGGACGCTGACACCCATCGAGGCGCTGGAACGCGACGCGATCGTGCAGGCGCTGCTCGACAACGATCAGCGACCGGCCGAGGCGGCGAGCGCGCTTGGCATGTCTCGCGCGACGATCTACCGCAAGTTCCGGCAGTACGGCATCACGCTGCCGCTCGCCCGCTGAGCGACGGGCGGGCTGGCGCTTAGCCGGCGCGCACTTACGAGGCCAGTCGGGCGGTGGCGGCGCCGAGTTCCACCGGCGGGCTGATCGGCAGGGCCAGCAAGCTGAACAGGTCCTTGACCGGTTCGCTCAGGGAGTCCACGACGACACCCGGCTGTTGCTGGACGCGGCGTTCGCGGGCCAGTTCGATGAGCGGATCGAACGAGTCCAGGTCCGCGCCGATCACTCCGTGGGCGTCGACGTGCACGGCGCCGGGCGCGTCCTCGACGCAGCCCAGGATGCCGCGCAACGCATCGGTCGCCGCGGCGTCCAGATCACCGACCAGGGTCAGCGTCGGACGACCGTCGAGAACGTCGAATTCGATGTGGTAACCAGAACCATCACCCGGAATTGCCGCGGGCGGGTCAACCATCGAAGACTGCACTGCAGCCTCCCCTAAAGCAGGCCCGGCAAGAAATCGCCGGACCGGGGCAGCTGGGGGTTCAGCCGTACTTCGACGGTACCGGACCGCGCATTCAATGCAACCCCGCACCGCCTGCGAAACGCCGGGTTAACGGTAGTCGTCCTCGTCGGCCGGCAGGGATCGCGCTTGGTCCAAGACGTCGGCCGGCTCGGCCTCCAGCGGCAGCGAATCCCGGGCCATCGGCCGGTCGAGCTCGTCATCGGGGCGCTCGGCCACGTCGCGGTCATCGTCTGGACGCGTCACGGCTCATCCACTCCCACTCGTTCGTCAGGGGTGTCCGGCGCTACCGTCCCGGACGCCGCCTTCATCGGGGTGTCGTCAAGTCCTCGTCGGTCCCGAGTCGCTCCCGCAGCCGATCCAGGCTACGAGAGATGAGCCGCGACACCTGCATCTGCGAGACCCCGACGAGCTCCGCGATCTCGGTCTGCGTCTTGCCCGCCACGAACCGCCACATCAGGATGCGCTGATCCCGCTCCGGCAGCTCGGCCAGCGCCGGACGCAGTTCCGCGCGCAGCTCGACCCGGTCGAGGTCGACGTCGTTCTCGGCCAGCCGTTCGTTGCGGCTCTCGTCCTCGTCGGCCACCGCCTCGAGCGGCACGCCGGCGTAGCCGCGCGACACGTCGATCGCCTCGACGACCTGCATGACCTCGACGCCGAGCCGTTCGGCGAGCTCGCGCACGGTCGGGGCCCGTTCGAGCTGCTGGGTCAGTTCCGCCCGGGCCCGGCCCAGCGCCGTCTGCAGCTCCTGGGCCCGTCGGGGCACGTGCAGCAGCCAGCCGGTGTCGCGGAAGAACCGCCGGATCTCGCCCAGGATGGTCGGCGTCGCGTAGGTCGAGAACTCCAGGCCACGCTGCGGGTCGAAGCGGTCGATCGCTTTCAGCAAGCCGATCGCGCCGACCTGGACGATGTCCTCGAGCGGGGCGCTGCGGCCGGAGAAGCGCCGGGCCAGGTAGCGCACCAGTGGCAGATGCATCTCGGCCAGCTGGTCACGGATCGGTGCCCGCTCGGGGGCGTCGTCGGGCAACGCGTGCAGCTGTTCGAGCAGCCGCGCCGCCTCGTCCCGCTGCGGGTCGCGCGGTGCCGGGTCGGTGGCGCTCACCGCAGCAGCGAGTCGCGGTACTTGCCGAACCGGATCGCCAGCGTGCCGCTGCCCGACGTCACGTGCATCTCGTCGGCGACGGCGTTGAGCACCGTCCATGAGAAGCCGTCCCGATCGGGAGCCGCCGCCGGCCCGGCCGGCACGCTGACCACGACGTCGACCCCGGACGGAGTCAGTTCGATGTGGAGGCTCAGCTGGCCGCCCGACTGGGCGTGCGGCAACAGCAGCGCGCACGATTCGTCCAGGGCGATCTGCAGGTCCTCGACGTCGTCCACCGACAGTTCCGATTCGGCCGCCAGCGCCGTGACGAACGTGCGCAGGGCGGCGACGTACTCGCGATCAGCGGGCAACCGGACCTCGACCTGGTCGCTGCCGTCCGGCCGAGGATCGTCCGGCATCCAGCCTCACTCCTTCTCGTGACGGTGCCTGGTCGCCATCAGTCTCTCCCGGATGCCGTGCGGATGGGTGGACGGGTCCGCGGTTCGTTCCGGCGCGGCGACCGATCCGGTGGCCGGGGCCATCGGAGCGCTGGCCGGCGCAGCCGGTGCGGCGCCTCGAGCCGGTCGCGTGGCCGCGGGGCCCTCCATCGGGGCGGCGGGCGTCGGCCCGGACCGCGTCGGGGCGGCGGGCATCGGCGCGACCGGCATCGGCGCCCGCGACTCGACCGGCGCCCGCGACTCGGCCGGAACCCGCGACTCGGCCGAGGCGCCGCGCCGGGCGTTGCTGGCGCCGGCGCGCTCGATCAGCCGCTGGTTCTCGGCCGCGAGCACCTTGCGATCGCGGCGCAGCTGCAGGTAGTGCGCACCGCCGATGCGCATCATGGCCAGCCCCAGCAGCCCGATCGCGGTCAGCGCCAAGCCGGCGACGAACAGCCAGCGCATATCCACATCCCACGACCACTTGAACGCGTGAACCGTCACCGTGGCGGGATTCTGGATGACCAGGGCGACGGCCACCACGGCCGCCGCAGCCAGCAGCACGAATCCGACGATGATCATGGCGTGCCTCCTGAGCTATAGCGCGGGCCGACGAGAAAGCCCGATATCGGTGGCCTACCCCGGTCGGGCGTGGCGTATGCATCGACCCGGCGGTTCACCTCTGATGATCTCGGCCGAATCGGCCAGATCTGGCGGATTCGGCCGAGATCATCACGCAGGACCCGACCTCACACACGTGGACGCCGGTACGTTCTTGACGTTGTGAGCCTGCCGCCGTTCGAGACCGTGGTCGCCGAGCACGGCGCCGTCGTGCTGCGCGTGTGCCGGGCGGTGCTGGGTCCCGACGACGCCGAGGACGCGTGGTCCGAGACGTTCCTGGCGGCACTGCGCGCCTACCCGAGGCTGCGCCCCGACTCGAACGTGCGCGCCTGGCTGGTCACGATCGCGCACCGCAAGGCCATCGACGGGTACCGCGCCCGCCGCCGGGCCGCGCTGCCGGTCGCCGAGCTGCCTCACGAGCCGGCCACGAGCGACGTTTACCAGCTGCCCGACCCGGCGCTGGACACCGCGGTGCAGGCGCTGCCCCACAAGCAACGGCAGGTCGTGGCCTACCGCTACCTGGCCGACCTGTCCTACGGCGACATCGCGGCCATCGTCGGCGGTACCGAAACGGCCGCGCGACGCAGCGCCGCCGACGGCATCGCCACGTTGCGCCGGACCTACGTCCCGGAGGAGTCCCCGACATGAACCCCCTTACCGCGCTGCCCGATCCGGACCGCGCCACGATGCAACGGCTGCACGCCCGCCTCGTCGAGGCGGCGGCCGCCGACGACACCCTGGATCTGGTCTACCGGACGGTGGACACCCCGCTCGGGTCGCTGCTGCTGGCGGCTACGCCGGCCGGGCTGGTCCGGGTCGCGTACGAGTCGCAGGACCACGACGCCGTGCTCGCCACGCTGGCGGATCGGATCAGTCCGCGGGTGCTGCGTGCACCGGCGCGGCTGGACACCGTGGCCCGCGAGCTCGACGACTACTTCGCCGGCCGCCGGCACACGTTCGAGCTGCCCCTGGATCTGCAGCTGGCGCACGGTTTCCGCCGCGAGGTGCTGACCCATCTGCGCGACATCGGCTACGGCAGCACGGCGAGCTACGCGGTTGTCGCCGCCGCCACGGGGCGTCCCAAGGCGGTCCGGGCAGTCGGTACGGCCTGCGCGGTGAACCCGCTGCCGATCGTGATCCCGTGCCACCGGGTGGTGCGCAGCGACGGCTCGACCGGGGCGTACGTCGGTGGCGTCCCGGCCAAGCAGACCTTGCTCGACCTGGAAGCCGCCTGACCCCGCTCGCCCGGATCCCGTTGAGTGGTGCGGACGGACGCGACCTCACGGCATGGGTCGGTCCGACGTTCCCTAGGTATGAGCACCTACGAATCGCCTCTCGGCACCCTGCACCTGCACGCGTCGGCAGCCGGCCTGACCTGGTGCCACGTGCGCCGGCCCGGCCCGGCGGTCCGGCTCGACGACCCGGCCGGCCGGCGGTGGATCGAGCTGGCCCGGCCTGAGCTGGACGAGTACTTCGCCGGCACCCGGACGGCGTTCACCGTCCCGGTCGACCTCGGCGTGGACGGCGTCGATGCGCGCGTCCTGGGCGCGTTGCCGGGTCACGGCGTCACCACGACGTACGGGGCGCTGGCCCGGACGCTCGGCGACGTCGACGCCCAGCGAGTCGGGGCGGCACTGGCCGGCAACCCGGTGCTGGTCGTCGTGCCGTGCCACCGCGTCGTCGGCGCGAACGGCAAGCTGACCGGATATGCAGCCGGGCTGCGTAACAAGCGGCGGCTGCTCGACCTCGAGGCCGGCCAACCGAGCCTGGTGCTGGCATGACGACCTGGGCCGAACGGGTGGCCGCCGCCGACTGGCGGGCCATCGCGGACGAACTCGACCGCTATGGCGGAGCGCTCACTCCGCAGCTGCTGACGCCGGCCGAGGCGCGCGGCATCGCCGACCTGTACGACGACACCGGGCGATTCCGGTCGACCATCGACATGGCCCGGCACCGGTTCGGCGAAGGCCAGTACCGCTACTTCGACCGGCCTTACCCCGAGCCGGTCGAGCGGCTCAAGCAGGCGCTGTACCCGCGGCTGCTGCCGATCGCCCGGGACTGGTACGCCAAGCTCGGCCGGCAAGCCCCATGGCCGGACACGCTGAACGAGTGGCTGGCCAGGTGCCACGAGGCCGGCCAGACGAAGTCCACAGCCATTCTGTTGAAATATGCCGAGGGCGACTGGAACGCGCTGCATCGCGACCTGTACGGCGACCTCGTGTTCCCGTTGCAGGTGGTGATCAACCTGAGCAACCCCGGCGTCGACCACGACGGTGGTGAGTTCCTGCTGGTCGAGCAGCGGCCGCGCGCCCAGTCCCGCGGCCACGCCCGGATCGTCCCGCAGGGCCACGGCCTGGTCTTCACCACCCGGGATCGCCCGGTGGCCGGCGCCCGGGGCTGGTCAGCCGCTCCGGTCCGCCATGGCGTATCGACGATCCGGTCGGGCCGGCGGTTCACGCTCGGCCTCGTCTTCCACGACGCGGCCTGAGACGCCGGCGAACGTCACCACGATGCACAGCCCGCCTGTAGGGTTCGGCGTCGTCGTGAGGACGGCGCCATGGGCGTCGGCGATGGCGGCGACGATCGACAGGCCCAGCCCGGCGCCGCGCCCGATCCGGTCGGCGCCCAGGCGCTGGAACGGCTGGTAGAGCCGGTCGATCTCGGCCTCGGGGACCAGCGGCCCGGTATTGCTGATGGTGAGCACTGCCAGGCCGTCGCGCTCGGCGGTTGTCAGCTCGACCTGGCCGCCGTCGACGTTGTGCCGGATGGCGTTGTCGACAAGGTTCGTGACCAGGCGTTCGACCAGGCGCGGGTCCCCGGACATCGCCGCGGGATCGAGCATGCAGTGCAGGTCCACGTCATCGCGGCGCGCCTCGGCCACTACGGACCAGGCGATCCGAGCCAGGTCGACTCCCTCGTGCGTAGCCACGCCGGCCTGACCGCGCGCGAGGACGAGCAGCGCGTCGATCAACCGCTCCTGGTGCACGCCGGCGATCAGCACCCGCTCGTGCGCGACCCGCAACGTGGTCGCATCGGCATCGGGATCGGCGAGGGCAACCTGGGCGAGCGCGCGCTGCCGGGCCAGCGGCGTGCGCAGCTCGTGCGAGGCGTTGGCGACGAAACGACGCTGGGCCTGGAACGACGCGTCCAGCCGCGCCAGCAGCGCGTTGAACGTCTCGCCGAGCTCGCGCAACTCGTCGTCGGGCCTACGCAGGGCGAGCCGTTCATGCAGGTTGGTGGCCGAGATGTCACGTACCGACGCGGTGATCGTCCGCAGCGGGCGCAGCACCCGTCCGGCAACGAACCAGCCGAGGGCGATCGAGATGACGGCCATGGTGCCCAGCGCGATGCCCGACGACAGCAGCAACTGGTGCATCTCGGCAGCGTGCTGGCGACCGGCCAGGTGCTGGGCCTGCTCGGGCGTGATCCGGGGAAGCGGAGCATTGCCCGGCAGGTGAGACTCGGCGGTAACGCCCGGCCGGCCGCCGGGCGAGTCCGTACCGCCGAAGACCATTCCGCTGACGCCGTTGCCCGCGTGGAAGAAGCCGATGTCGGTCACCCGGTCCACGAGCACGTAGGTGAATGCGAGCAGCGCGGCGCCCGAGACGAGGAACAGCCCGCCGTAGACGAGGGTGAGCCGCAGCCGAACGGTGCGGCGCGGCAGGTGCGGTCGGACCGTGAGCGCGGTGAGCCGGCGTATCGGGCGCACGATGCCTCCTCAGATCCGGTAGCCGGATTTGGCCACGGTGTCGATCAGTGGCGGGTCGCCGAGCTTGGTCCGCAGCCGACTGACGGTGATCTTTACGGCGTTGGTGAACGGGTCGGCGTACTCGTCCCAGACCCGTTCGAGCAGCTCCTCGGCGGAGACCGTTCGGCCAAGCGCGGCAAGGAGAAGCTCAAGCACGCCGAACTCCTTCGGCGTCAGGTCGAGCGGTCGCTCATCCCGCCAGGCCTGCCGCCGCCCGGTGTCCAGCCGCACGTTGCCGTGGCAGAGCACGGGGGGCATCGCCGGCTGGGCTCGCCGCAACAGGGCGCCGATCCGGGCGACGAGCACCGGGAAGTCGAACGGCTTGGGCAGGTAGTCGTCGGCGCCGAGCCCGAGCCCGTCGACCAGATCGTCCATGGCGGCAGCCGCGGTGAGCATCAGCACGCGACTGCGCCGCCCGGCGGCGATCAGGTCCGCGCACACGTCGTCGCCGTGCCGGCCGGGCAGGTCGCGGTCGAGCACGATCACGTCGTAGTCGGTGACCAGCGCCCGTTCCAGGCCGGACCGGCCGTCGAAGGCGACGTCGACGGCCAGCTGCTCGCGACGCAGGCCGGCCGCGACCGTCTCGGCCAGCTCCTCGTCGTCCTCGATCACCAGCACCCGCACGGTCACCAGGATGCCCGGCAACCTGGTTTCGGCGCGGTATCGCGGTTAAGAGTGCGCTGTTGATACGCACCCGAAACCGCCGCCGCCCTAGAACCGACGTCGACGCGACCCGATCGACGGAGGCATTCATGAAGCGATTCGGACTGGTGTTGGTGACGTTGCTGAGCGGTGCCCTCCTCACGGCGGGCTGCTCGTCGGGGTCACGTGGGCCGGTGGTGCCCAGCCTGGGATCGTCGACACCGCACGGGACATCGTCGCCCACCGGCTCGCCGAGAGACCGCGCGCTGGCCTACTCGCAGTGCATGCGTACCCACGGGATCAAGGACTTCCCGGATCCAAGCGCAGACGGTGACATCCGCCTGGAAGCCCACCCGGGAAGTGACCTCGACCCGAACTCGGCGCGATTCAAGTCGGCCCAGCAGGCCTGCAAGTCGCTGGAGCCCACGGGCAGCCCGCAGGAGCAGGCCAAGCAGCATGCCACCGCGTTGAAGTACTCGAAGTGCATGCGCGACCACGGCGTCAAGGACTTCCCCGACCCCAACTCGCAGGGTGGCATCCAGATCTCGATGTCGCCGGGCAGCGACCTCGACCCGAACTCGCCCCTGTTCAAGGCCGCGGACAAGGCCTGCGCCGGTTTCCGCGGTGGCAAAGGTGGACCAGGCGCCGGCCAGGACACCGGCGGCAAGTCGTGAGCGCCGTGACCGAGGAGCCGCCCGTCGCGATCTGGGAGGAACGGCCCCGCCGACGATGGCGGCGGCGGCTGCTCGCCCTCGTGGTGATCCTGGCCGCCGGCGCAGTCACCCTGGCGATCACCCACCCGTTCCGCCGGCACCCCGCCGCCGATGCCGGCAACCCGGACACCGCGGCCGGCGCCGCCCTGGCGACCGTGTCCCGGCGCACGCTGACCGCCCAGACGCAGCTCGACGGCAAGCTCGGGTACGCCGACACCTACACGGTGGCCGGGCAGCTGCGCGGCACCGTGACCGCGCTGCCGGCAGTCGGGCAGGTGATCAAGCAGGGCCAGGTGCTGTACCGGGTCGACGGCCAGCCGGTGGTGCTGCTCAACGGCTCGACGCCGGCCTATCGCGCGCTGGCCGAGGGGGCCGAGGCGGCTGACGTCACCGGGCGCGACGTGCAGCAACTCAACGCCGCGCTGGTCGCCCTGGGTTATGCCAGCGCCGACGACCTGGATCCGACCTCGGACGAGTTCGGCTGGGCCACGAAGGCCGCGGTGAAGCAGCTCCAGGCCGCCCTCGGGGTGGACGAGACGGGCCGGCTAGCGCTCGGCGACGTCGTGTTCGAGCCGACCGCGCTGCGTGTCACCGAGCTCAGCGCGTCGCTCGGTACCCAGGCCGGCGGGCCGGTACTGAAGGCCACGTCGATGAAGCGGCACGTCAGCATCAAGCTAGACGCCGACCTGCAGTCGACGATCAAGGTCGGTGACACCGTGACGATCACGCTGCCGGACGGGCGGACCACGCCGGGTCGGGTGTCGTCCGTGGGCAGCGTCGCGACGTCGCCCCCGCAGGGCAGCTCGGACTCCTCCCCCACGATCGACGTCGACGTCACGCTGACCGAGCCCAAGGCCACCGGGACCCTGGACCAGGCGCCGGTGCAGGTGGCCGTCACCACCGATCGGGTCAAGAACGCGCTGGTCGTGCCGGTCACCGCGCTGGTCGCACTGGCCGGCGGCGGGTACGCCGTCGAGGTGGTCGGCGGCGACGGTGTCCACCACCTCGTAGCGGTGACGCTCGGCGTTTTCGACGACTCGCACGGCCTGGTGCAGGTCACCGGGTCGGGGCTGGCCGTCGGGCAGCACGTGGTGGTGCCGTCGTCATGAGCGTGCTCCAGGTCGAGAACGTGACGAAGACCTACTCCA
Organism: Jatrophihabitantaceae bacterium; assembly: GCA_036502695.1. Lineage (GTDB taxonomy): Bacteria > Actinomycetota > Actinomycetes > Mycobacteriales > Jatrophihabitantaceae > DASXRA01. Next base: position 1,903 of record DASXYE010000154.1, on the reverse strand, counting down.
GCCAGCCGCCGGTCAGCGCGCTGCGCGGCGTCAGCTTCGAGGTCGGCGCGGGCGAACTGGTCGCGATCGTCGGACCGTCCGGGTCGGGCAAGACCACGCTGCTGCACCTGCTCGGCACGCTGGACCGTCCCAGCTCGGGCCGGGTGCGAGTGACCGGCCTGGACGTGGCTCGGCTGAACGACCGCAAGCTCTCGGCGATCCGCGCCACCCGGATCGGGTTCGTGTTCCAGCAGTTCTTCCTCGCCGAGCACTCCACTGCCCTGGACAACGTCGCCGACGGGCTACTGTACGCCGGCGTACGGCCGCGCCGGCGACGTCGGAGTGCGATCGAGGCGTTGCACCAGGTCGGGCTCGCACACCGAGCCGCCGCCCGCCCGACTCAGCTGTCCGGAGGTGAGCGGCAGCGGGTGGCCATCGCCCGGGCGCTGGCCGGCCGGCCGGCGATCGTGCTGGCCGATGAGCCGACCGGCAACCTGGACAGCGCCACGGGGCACGCGATCATCACGCTGCTCGAGCAGCTCAACGCCCGCGGCGCGACGATCGTGGTGATCACTCACGACCGGCAGATCGCGGCCCGGCTTCCCCGGCGCATCGAGATGCTCGACGGACGGGTCGTCGCCGACAGCGGGGCCGCGCTCGCCGGGAGCCTCGCGTGAGCGCCCCGGTGCCGGTCGTGCGCCGGCTCCGGTTCGCCGACCTGGGCCGGGTGGCGAGTGTCGGGGTGCGGACCCGCAAGCTGCGGGCCGGTCTGTCCGCGCTGGGCATCGCCATCGGAGTCGCTGCGATCGTGGCGGTGCTCGGCCTCTCGTCGTCGTCGCAGGCGGGACTGCTCGCCGAGATCGACCGGCTGGGCACGAACCTGCTGACCGTCACCAACGGCCAGGACGTGCTCGGCAAGACGGCCGAGTTGCCGGTCGCCGCGCCGAGCATGATCGCCCGGATCGGCCCGGTCACTGCCAGCCAGTACACCGGCACGATCGGCGCGAAGGCCTACCGCAGCCCGCTCATCCCGGACGTCAATACCAACGCGATCACCGTGCAGGCGGCCAGCCTCGGCCTGCTGCCCAGCGTCGCCACCACCGTGGCGCAGGGCCGCTACCTCAACGCGGCCACCGCGCGGGAACCCGTCGCCGTGCTCGGCGCCCTGGCCGCCCAGCGACTGGGCATTGACCACGTCTACCCGGGCGAGCGGATCTGGGTCGGCGAGCAGTGGTTCTACGTCGCCGGAATCCTCGAGCCGGCCGTCCTCGCCCCCGAGATCGACACCGGCGTCCTCGTCGGATTCCCGGCTGCGCAGAGGTATCTCGGCTTCGACGGCCATCCCTCGACGATCTACGTACGCGCGCGTACGGACCAGGTCGCGGCGGTGCAGTCCGTGCTCGGCGCCACCGCCAACCCCCAGTCGCCCGGCGACGTGAGCGTCAGCCAGCCCTCGGCCGCCCTTACTGCCCGGGCCAAGGCCAAGAGTGCACTCAACGGGTTGTTCCTCGGGCTCGGCGCGGTGTCGTTGCTCGTCGGAGCCGTGGGCGTAGCCAACATCATGGTGATCTCGGTGCTGGAGCGACGATCGGAGATCGGACTGCGCCGTGCCCTCGGTGCCACGAGGGGCCAAGTGCGTCTGCAGTTCCTCAGCGAGGCTGTATTGCTGGCCGTCCTTGGTGGCGCGATCGGCGTCGGTCTCGGCGCGCTGTCGACGGCGATCTACGCGTCCACGAAGCACTGGTCGATCGTCGTCCCGCTCCCGGCGTGGGCCGGCGGTCTTGGTGCGGCACTGGTCATCGGAGCCATCGCCGGACTGCTGCCCGCCCTGCGCGCCGCCCGCATGTCCCCCACGGAGGCGCTGTGGACCGTGTAGGGCGTAGATGCAGGAAGATCGCCTCGCCGGCCTGATCTTCCTGCGCAT
>DASXYE010000153.1:0-2547 GCA_036502695.1 Jatrophihabitantaceae bacterium | reverse complement strand
CGCCGACCGCGTCGTCGTCGTTGGCCGAGATCGCCGCGACCCGGGCGTAGTCCTCCTCGGTCTGCACCGGGTGCGCGACCCCGCGCAGGTACTCGACCAGGTGCCCGACGGCGATATCGACGCCCCGCTTGACCAGGACCGGGTTGCCGCCCTTGCCGATGGCCTCCATGCCCTCGTGGATGATCGCCTGGGCCAGCACCGTCGCGGTGGTGGTGCCGTCGCCGACGATGTCGTTGGTCTTGATGGCGGCTTCCTTGACCAGCTGCGCGCCCATGTTCTCGAACTGGTTCTTCAGGTGGATCTCGCGCGCGATCGTGACACCGTCGTTGGTGACCACGGGCGTGCCGGTGATCTTCTCCAGGATGACGTTGCGCCCCTTGGGACCGAGAGTCGACTTGACGGCCTCGGCCAGCTGGTCTACGCCAGCTAGCAGCAGGCCGCGAGCTTCAGCGCCGAAGCGCAGTTCCTTGGCCATGAATGACTCCTAAGGGACGAGGATGGCGCGGCCGCGAACACGGCCGGCGTCGAGGTCGGCGAGAGCGTCCGGCGCGGCGTCGAGCGGGTAGGTCTTGGTGTGCAGCGTGACCTTGCCCGCCTGGGCCAGCACCATCAGCTCGACCAGGTCGTTGTAGGTACCGACGATATTGCCGATGATGTTGCGCTCGGTGGAGATGATGTCCAGGGTCGGGATCTCCAGTTGGCCGCCGTAGCCGATCACGTAGTACGAGCCGGCCGGCCGGGTCATGTTCCAGCCGTCCATCTCGGCGCCCTGCTCGGCCACGAAGTCGAGCACCACGTGCGCGCCCAGGCCGCCGGTCAGGTCCTTCACCGCGTCGACCTGCGAGCCGTCGCCCACCACGGTGTGGTTGGCGCCGAGCTCGGAGGCGAGCTTGAGCGCGTCCGGGTTGCGGTCCACCACGACGATGTTCGTCGCGGTCAGCGCGGCCAGGCACTGGATGCCGATGTGGCCCAGGCCGCCGGCGCCGATGACCACGGCGGTGGTGCCGGGATAGAGCAGCGGCAGCGCCTTGCGCACCGCGTGGTAGGCGGTGATGCCGGCGTCGGCCAGCGCGGCGACGTCCTTGGGCTGCGTGTCCGGGTTGAGCTTGATGCAGGCCCGCGCCGAGGTCAGCAGGTACTCGGCCATGCCGCCGTCCCGGGACAGCCCGGGGAACTCGCTGTTCTCGCAGTGCATGTCGTCGCCGGCCCGGCAGGCGTGGCACAGCCCGCACGTCGGGGTCGGGTGCAGGATGACGGTGTCGCCGACGGCCACGTTGGTGACCGCCGAGCCGACCTCGTGGACCCAGCCCGCGTTCTCGTGACCGAGGATGTACGGCAGCGGCGTGCCCATGGCCGCGTCCCACTGGCCCTCGATGATGTGCAGGTCAGTCCGGCAGACGCCGGCGCCGCCGATCTTCACGATCACGTCGAGGGGTCCGCTGATCTTCGGCTCGGGCACCTCGTCGATCACCGGCTGGGTATGGAATTTATGCAACCGGACGGCCTTCATGGGTGGTCCTCCTCGACCTGCTTCGCGGTTTGTCAGTTCATTGTTCGGGGCAGACCCCGGCTTCAGTCCCCGGCGGGGTCCGCAACCGGGGCCGTTTCCCCTTGTCCTTGGGTGTTGTGGTACCTGTGGGCCAGCATGCCCCGGCAGATACCCGAATTTGCCTCGATGCTCACCCGGGTGAGCTTGGCTTTACGCAGGTGCAGCGGCACCGAGTCCGCCGCCACCCGCTCTCCGGTCGCCGGGTCGATGAGCAGCGGGGCGTCGTCGCCGGCCGTGAGGCCGAGCTCGGCCCGCCGCTGCCGCAGCCGGTCCAGAGCGCGAGACGGCGGCACCTCGCCGAGTGTCATCGCGAGCAATGCCGCCGGATCCGTTCCCGCTGACAGCAATGGCCTGGCCACCTGGTCAGTGCCGGCCATCACCGCCTTGCGCAGGAAGTCAGCCCGGAGCCCACCCAGCTCGCTGACCGCCTCGCCGTCGAAAGACTGGACGAAGCCAGCCTGGGCGGCCACGCCGCCGTTGATCTCGGCGGAGGCGAAGTGGTCCTCCAGGACCACTTCGGCGTGCCGCACGCCCGGCAGCGCCGACACCGCGTCGTAGGCGTCGGCGACCATCAGGTACGCGAAGTTGGGTGCGCAGAAGTACGTGGGCAGCCGCAGCCGCACCTGGGCGTCCCCAGCCGCGGAGACGGCGCACGACGCCACGAACCCGAGCGAGGTAATCGGCTCGTCGAGTTCAGGGTCGCGCACCGTCTCCAAGGCCTTGAGAACAGCCTCGGCCCGGCCCGATACCGCCGTGGCCGAGACGGTCATGCTCCGGCGACCGGCTGCTTGTCGTCGACCAGCTGGGCGTCGTCCTTGGCGGCCGGCGCGCTCTCGTCCGCGATCTGGTACTCCTTGGGCACCTCGATGTCGTAGAGCCGGGCCGCGTTCAGGCCGAGGATCTTCTTCTTGCCGGCCACGCCCAGGCGCGGGAAGTCGGCGAACTCCTCGCGGTCGGGCATCTCCCAGTTCACCAGGCCCTCGACCTGCCACTTCGGC
>DASXYE010000152.1:0-8783 GCA_036502695.1 Jatrophihabitantaceae bacterium | reverse complement strand
ACGACACCGAGCGGGCCATCGTGGAGCACGTCGTGGCCACGGTGATCACCAGCGCCGACGCCGGCGGCCGTGATCTGCGCGAGGCGTCCCGCATGTGGGAACGCGCCGCCGACCGGGCTGAGCTGCGCGAGTGGAGCGCCGCGCTGGAGCGCGGCGACATCGAGCTGGCGGTCGACCGCGCCGCCAGCCCAGAGCGGCAGCTCGACCTCGAGCTGCACGTCGACGACAACGTCGACGCCGGGTACCACGCTGAGCAGGAGGTCAGTTAATGGCAGTCAGTGACGACGACGGGACCGCCGAGCGGCTCGCCCAGGTGCGTGCCGACCGGCGGCACGTTCGGCGGCTGCGCGTCGCGCAGCGGCGGGACGCGACACACGAGCGGGAGGCGCACGAGCGTGCAGAAGTCGAGGCCAACCGGCGGGTCGATGAATCCACCACTCCCTTGCTGCCCTCGGGCGACACCCGGGAGCTGCTGGCCGTCGAGCAGGACGCGCTCGCGCTTGAGCGCGCTAGCTTGGCCGATGCCGACGCCGGCATCGAGATGGACATGTAGGGCGGCTCTGTAGCCCAACCAGAAGGCCTCTGCGCTGACCCACCCGTCAGCGTGGAGGCCTTCGTCGTGCCCGGCCTAGCCGAGATCGTGGCGGCTAAGGGGCGTCGGTGAACAGGTCCAGTTGCTCACCGGGCAGCCACTGCAGCGTGTCCAGCGCGGTCATCAGAACAACCGTCCGGCCCGTTCCGGGTCGTTGTGGCAGGCGCAGCCGCATCGCCAGGTGAAGCCGGGCAGCGAGAGCTTCAGGACGACGCCGCCCTCCTGCGGGGCGCCGAGGCGGTGCGGGCAGTCGTCGTGGCGGGCCTGGTCGCAGGCCTTGGTGGGTGCGTTGCTCGGCATCGACACGACGACGGGTTGGCCGCCGAGCTCGTCGCGGTAGGTGATCCAGCGGCGGCCGTCGCGGATCTCGACCGTTGCGCCGCGCTTGACCTGCTCGACGGGTCGAGCTGTGGACCCGACCCACTGCTCCCACGACTCGGTGCCCTGGTCCGGTGACGCCGTTGTGCTCATGGCGTGGTCTCGATGCGCCAGCTGCGGTCCTCGCCGCCGGACCAGCACTCGTCGGTGTCGAGGACGTCGAGGACGGCCTGGCTGGTCTCGTCCGGGTCTTCCGGGTCGAACGGTGTTCCGTGCTCGCGCCAGCCGGCGATGAGCGCCGGCACCTCCCCGATCGGGATCTGGAAGGTGTCGGCGAGCTCGGCGTGGGTGTAGTGCTTGACGTAGGTGACGCGTTCGCTCATCTCGACGCGCACCAGCTGGTGCTGGCGCGCGTCGGCGGTCGGGGATGTGTGAGTCATGGCGTGGGCCTACGCAGCCGTGTCGCTGCCGACGTTGCCGCGTGCGGCCGAGCGACGACGCTTGGCCTGTCCTGCGGCCAGCTTCTCGACGTCGGCCAGCTCGTAGCCGTTGGCGACGAGGAACGCGAAGTAGCGGCGGACGGTGTCGCTGGAGTGCCGCCAGGTGTCGGTGCTGGTCGCCTCCTCGATGTCGCCGAGCACGACGGCCAGGGCGAGCACCTGCGCCCGGGCGTCGGTCGCGTCAGCGGCGGACGCTGCGATCACGTCGCGTCCCTTGGCGGGGTCCAGGCCGAGCAGCTCGGCGGCAAGGTGGTGGCTGCGCTCCATCCCGCGCCGGATCTCGTGGATGCCCCGGCCGAGTTCTCCGGCCACGTAGGTCGCGCTTCCCTTCGGTGCGGCTTTGCGGGCCAGCAGCTTGGTGAGAAACGCGCGACGCACGGTCTCAGCTGACTTCCACGCCTTGTTGTTGGCCAGCACCTGCCGGCGCTCCTGCTTCTCGGCGTCGGTCATCGGCGTGCCCGCCGGCCGGCCGCTGCTGCTGTACCGGTCGCGGTGGCCGGCGGTCTTGACCTGGGTGCAGACGTAGACCGGGCGCACGCCGCGCCAGTCGCGGCCGATGTAGGCGGCGTGACCGGGGCAGGCGGCGTGCCCGGCGGCGGCGAGCGGCTTGCCCTTGTCGTCGGCCAGGTTGTCGATCGGGTGGGTGTCGCGCTCGTCGTGGCGAGGCCGGTCGATGATGCTCACGCCGGCGGCGGCCAGCTCGGCGGTCAGGGCGGTGACCTTGGCCGCCTCTTCCCGCTCGTCGCGGGCACGCTGCAAGCAGTGCGCGAACTCGCCTTCGCTGCTCTTCGCGCTGGCCACGAGCGCTTTCACCGTCTCGGGCTGGTCGTCGAACTCAGCGACCGCGGCCGCCATATCCAGGGTGAGGAAGTCGTAGCGGGTGGCGGCACCCTTGGCCAGGGCCGAGCTGGCCGTGGCCAACGCGCGCTCGACGTCGTCCTTGCGTCCCCGGGTCTTCTTCACGATCTGCGCGGCGGACAGGCCGAGCAGGCTCAGCTGCTCGACGGCGGCGACCTTGTCGGCGGTCGACAGCCCGGCCCGGTGCTCGTTCTCGTGCCACTGGCTGACGATGCGGGCCGTCTCGTCGGCGTCGTCGTCACCGGTCACGATCACCGGGACGCTGGCGCGGCCGACCTCAACGGCGGCGAGGGTGCGTCGGTGGCCGTAGCGGACGCGCAGCGCGTCGTCCGGCGTGCGGACCGCGACGACTGGCACGAGGACGCCGAGGTCGCGGATGCTGGCGAGGAAGTCCTTGTCGAGCGCGGCGTCGCTGCGGACGTTCACGTCGACGAGCAGCGTGCTCGGGTCGACGTTCTCGACGGTGAGGTTCTGATCGGTCATCTGTGGTGCTCCCCTTCGGTTGGTGGTGGTGTTCGGGTTTGGAGCCCAGGCGGGGCTGCGCGTCGATTCGCAGCAGCCCCGCCCGGGAGCTGGTGTCGGCCGGCCCTAGTGCCGCCGCTCGGGCGGCTGCTGGCGCAGCCACCGGCGGACCAGGTGCACGAGCAGCGCGACGTAGACCGCGAGGTCGAAGGCGATGTCGATCGCCGGACCGGTGGCGGTGGTTACCGTGACGGCGACGTAGGCGGTGAAGACGAGGAACCCCGCGACCTTGAGCACCCGGCCGATCACCTTGCGGCGGCTCACGCTGCACGCTCCGCGTTGGGCTGGTGCTCGCGCGGGATGACGCCGCACAGCGGGCACCGGCGGGCGGCGCCGCCCTGGGTCTTGAGCTGGCGCTCCCGCGTGCGCGTCCCGGGCCAGGTGCGGGCGAGCTGCCAGCTAATGCCCTGCTCGGCGACGACAGCCAGCAGGCGGGCGCCGTGGCCAGCTGCGTGCTCGTCGAGGCGGGCGGTGAGGTCGCTCGTCCAGCCGGTGTAGTGGCGGGCGTGCTTGTAGGCGCGGTCGAAATGCAGCAGGTAGATCACGCCGTCTCGCTTCGAACTGGTCATATGTACACTGTACAGATGTACAGTGGTGGTGTCAAGATGCACAGAGGGCAGATTTACAGACTGCGCACGTGTACAGTGGACACATGACCGCTACGCTGCTGGACGTGAGGATGGAACTCGTCGGCCCGGCCGAGCTGACGCAGATGCTGGACGTGAGCCGCACCCGATTCGCTCAGCTGATCGCCCGCAAGGACTTCCCGGAGCCGGTCGCCGACCTGGTGATGGGCAAGATCTGGGCTCTCGAGGATGTGCGGGCGTGGGCGGCGCAGACGGGCCGGGAGCTCCAGCCGCTGACGAAGACGAAGAAGGGCTGAGCAGTTCGCTCAGGCCGCGGCGGTGCTGGTCGGTGTTGGACGCTAGGACCGTCGCCGGCTGGGCCAAGGTCGGCGGGCTGACGTCCATCGGCGCGCTCGGCGGCCCTCGTCGTTGGGCCGGCGCCGGCTGATTCCGACGGAATCACGGCTGCCTGACAGCCTCGTCGGTTGCCGGGCGTGCCCTGCTTGCGTGGCCGGTCCCGACCCTTCGGTGGGTTCAGCTGGCTCGGTGAGCCCGTACGCGTCGGGCGAGCTCGTCGCGGCTGTGTTCGCGTCGAGCGTCGGCGACGCCGGGGGCGAGCGTGGCGTCGATGGTGGTGAGCAGCGCGCACGCTTGGTGCAGGTGGGTGACGACGTCCTCGAGGGCGAGCCGGGTGGGCTGGTCGCTGGGCTGGCTGGTCATGGTGTCGAGGTGAGCGGCTGCCTGCCGCAGCATGCTGCGCCAGGCATGGGTGGCGCCGAGCAGCTCGGGCGCGTTGGCCGCTGCGGAAAAGTGCTGGTCGGCGCTGGTCATAGTGGTCCGCGGAGGGCGGTGAGACGGTCTTCGATCGCGCCGCCGCAGTGTTCGCAGTGGCGCCATTCGATCTCGGGGTCGCGAGGGTGGGCGTGCCACTCGGTCATCTCGTGGCCGTGTTCCTGGCAGTCGGCGTGCTCGCTGCAGCTGCGGCATAGCAGCCGGCCGTCGCGGCGTTCGGTCCAGCCGCATCCGTCGTCACCGTCTTTGCTGGGGTCACCGAGCAGGTAGGTGCGGGCCTCGGTCTCGGAGCCGAAGTGCGGGGTTCCCTCGTCGTAGGAGTCGGTTCCGCACTCGGCGCATTCGAGCCAGACGCAGCTGCGGATCCGCACTTGAGGATGGGTGGTCATGTCGCTGTCTCTGTTCCGGCCAGGGCGGCGCGGCCGGCCGGGGAGATCTCGTACTGGACCCCGATGCCGCCGTAGTGCAGCCGGTAGAGCAGGCCGTGTCGGGCCAGGGACGCCGCGGTGCGGTGGATCCCGGCCGGCGGTGCACCGAGCCGTTCGGCCAGGCTCACGCCGCCGCTGGGCCGAGTGCGGGTTGCCAGCGTCTCGAGCAGCGCGCGCTGCTTGTCGGTCAGCTTCTTCGCCGATGCCCGGCCTTCCCGCTCGTGCGCCTCGGCGACTGCGGCCAGATGCTCGGTGACGGCGGCGTGCAGCCGTTCGCCGGCGGCGGCGATCCACGCGTCGACGTGGGACTGGTGGGCGGTGTGCAGGGCGCACTCGGCCTCGTAGAGGTGTCGGGAGGCGGCGTCGACGCGGTCCTCGGCCTGGTGGTCGGGGGTCGTGGCGGCGCTGCCGGTGTTGGTGCTGGTCGTGGTGGTCATCGCTCCTCCTCGGTTCATGCGACGGATCTGTGGGCGTTGGCGGCGGGTCGTATCGCCTCGGCGCACCGGCGGCACACGCACAGCGCCGGGCTCAGGCCCCAGTCGAGGTCGGCCGGATACCAGTCGAGCGGCCACAACTCGGCCACGACGTCGCCGCACAGCTCGCAATCGAGTGACCTGCTGTCTTCGGTGAGCCACGGCGGCGGCAGCGGTGCGCCCGCTGGAAGCAGGGCGGCGCCGCAGAAGGGGGCGGCGGTGGCGGGCATGTGTGTGTCCGGCTCAGGCGGCGTCGAGCTCATCGCGGATCCCTTTCGCGGTCTGGTAGTCCAGGCCGTAGGCGTCCATGACCCACCGGATGCCACGCCCGTTGGCTAGGGCGCGGCGGACACCGTCTCGGTCCGGTACGCCGACGGCCGGGCTCTCGTCCTCGTCGGTCTCGATGTCGAGGTCGGTGTCGAGGTCGGTGTCACCGGATGCGGCGGTCTCGCTGGCCCGGGCCTGCGCGGCGACCTGGGCTTCTTCGTAGGCGCGGCGCACGGTCGGCGGGATGCTGCGCGATCCGGTGATGTCGTGCCCGTGGCGTTCGGCCCAGCGGCGGATCGCGGCGCGTTCCTTACGGCCGCGGTTGAACGCGGCGCCGGCTTTGCTGATCGAGGGCACGCGGGTGAAGAACGGCTCGACGTTGCGGCCCCGGCCGGCGTTGTAGCGCTCGATGATGACGGCCGCGCACAGCCGGGGGACGGTGCCGCGGTGACCTTCGCGCAGGGCGATCGCTCGGGCGCGTAGCTGACGCGGCGGGATGTCGCGGAGCTGGACGACGAGCCGGTCGGTGTCCAGCTCGTCGGCGCCGTAGTGGCCGAGGACGAGGGCGACGCCCTGCATGATCGCGCCGTCGAAGGCGTCGAAGCTGCGGCCGAACGCTGAGGTGAGCACGATGAGGACCTGGTCGAGCATCTGCAGGTCGCCGAGGTCCTCGACGATGGTCTCGATCGCCTTGGTGGCGCGGATGTTGCCGTCGCGCGGGGCGGGGTCGATCTGGAGCTGGTGGCGCTTGAGGACCTCGTCGATGGCCAGCACGTGCGGGTCGCCGGCACCTCGGCGGGCGCGCCACCGGTCCCACCAGCTGAGGGTCTTGCGGCAGGTGTCGATCTCGTAGAACAGCCGGGCCTCGTCCTCGACGCCGAGTCCGGTGTGGACCTGGCAGACCAGGGGCGCGTCGTCCCCGCCGCCCTGGCGGACGACGGCCCACCGGTGCTGGCCGTCGATGATCGCGTAGCGGCCGTCGGCGCGGGCGGAGACCTCGAGCACGCCGAGCAGGGTGCGGTCGAGTTCGCTGACCATCCGCTCCACGCGGGCCTGGTCGAGGTCGCGCTGGTAGGCGGGGTCGGCGAATAGGTCGCCGGCGCGTAGGGCGTCGATGTAGGGGTCGGTCCTGGCGGTGGTGCTGGGTGCGGCGGTCATGAGGTGGCTCCTTGCGGCTGGATGGGTGCCGCACGTCCCGGTGCGGGCACGGGAGAGTTGTCGTCCTCGCCGCGGGTGCTGGCGGGGACGAGCTGGTTGAGGCGTAGGTCGACCTGGTCGCAGTTGCGGCAGACGATCGCTCCCCCGTCGGGCCACTGCTGGGTGTCCCACAGCAGATCGGATTCGCCGAGGTAGGTCGGGGTGTCGCTGCCGGCGGTGAAGGTGACGTGGGCGAGCGCTTCGAGCAGCTCGACGGTGCGCAGTTGGCTGTCGCAGCCGCAGTGCGGGCAGGCGAGCCGGGCCGGTGCGGGCATCAGTAGATCACCTCGTCGGCGACGGCGACCTGGACGACGATGTCGCCCATGACGGCGTCGACACGCTCGGCGTAGAACTGCGGCAGCGGGTAGCCGTGGCTGGTCAGTTCGTCGCGGATGGCCCGCAGCAGGGTGGGGATGCTGGCGCTGAAGACCGGGTCGATGCCGGCGTCAGGGCCGAAGCAGTCCTCGGGTCGGTCGATGACCTTGTCGATCGCCTTCTCGACGTCGCTGAGGGTGACGTGCCAGAAGGATCGGTCGTCGGCCAGGTCGACGCCATCGGCCGCGATGGCTCCGGCCGGGCCGGTGGTGGTCTGGCCGGTGACGCGGGCCCAGTGCTGGATGCCGCCGCCGAGGGCTGCGTTGAGAACGTCGACGGCGAAGCGCTGGCGGGCGGTGTAGGTGTCGGTGGGGGACATGGCTGCGATCCGTGTCCTGGCCCGCGCCTACTGGTCGCCGTTGCGGCGTCGGCTGGCCGCGGGCGCGAAGTGGGTCGAGACGCCGTGGTGCTCGGCGACGATGCGCCGGCGCAGGTGGCTGGCGCCGTCCTGGTCGTTGTACCGCTCGACCGACAGCTCTCCCGCCGCGAAGACCCGCGCTCCCCTGGTCGCCGAGGCCGCGAACGACTCGGCGGGCTTGCCGAACACGGTGATCTCGTAGTCGCTGGTCGGCCCGTCGCTGTAGCTGCCGTCCTCGTTGCGGACTCGCATGTCCACTCGGATGACGGCGTTGGCGACGGCTTTGCCGCCGTGGGTCTCGCGCAGTGCGGCGTTGGCGACGACGTTTCCTTCGGTGACGATGTAGCTCATGGTGGGTGCCCCTTCCAAGGACTTTACCGGTATTACCTACAATGTATGCAATAGCTGGGAGGGTGTCAAGGGTGGACTCGCGGGTGCGGGGTTAGAACAGCTGCAGCTGGTCGCGGCGTGGGTCGCCGGCGATGAGTGCTGCGTGCAGCGCGCCCGGGTTGTACCCGTCGCACAGTGCTGCCCGGATGGCTCGGGCCCGGCCGCCGGCTCCCCTGATGTCGGCCAGGCCCCGGTGGTAGCGGCCGGCGCTGCGGCCACGGCGGGCCATCTGGGCGAGGTTGGCGGCTTGGCTGCCCGGGTAGAGGTGGCTGGGCCGCACGCAGGATGTCTCGTCGCAGGTGTGCAGTGCCTTCTCCTCGGCGCCGAGGGCGCCCCACTGCAACAGGCAGACGTAGCGGTGCACCCGCACCGTCCGCAGCTTCGACCCGCTGCCCAGCTGCATGGTCGGGTACCCGTCGTCGCTGAGTGATCCGGTCCAGAACCAGTCGGTGGGGGTTCGGACGACGAAGGCCTCGACCTTGGGCGGCAGGTCGACCTCGATCACGAGTCGATGCTGGCAGGGCCATCCGACACTTCCGGGAGTTGCGTTGCGCCGGTGATCTCCTCGATGACCTGGCGGACTTCGGCGTGCTCGGCGTAGGCGCTGTAGGCGGCGGAGCGGACGTACAGCTCGGCGAGGGCGGGGTCGCCGAGGGCGGCGGCGTAGCGCGCGAACTCGCGCTGTGCGTCGTGGGGGTCGTGGGCGTGGATGTCGACGAGCTCGGCGGCGGCGTCGCGGTACAGCTCGGCTCCGGCATCGCCGGCGGGCTCCTCCCCCATCGTGCGGCGGCCGACCTGCTGGCCGGCGTTCTCGCCGGCGGACCAGATGCTGCGCGGGCTGGTGACGAGGCCGGCGATCAGTCCGCGCCGCTGGGGCCAGCGATCCTCGAGCAGGTCGAGCAGGGCGGCGACCGAGGCGGCGTCCAGGTGTTGCGCGCCGCCGGCGGGGGCGGCCGCGGTGACTGGAGCGGTTGCCGGTGCCGGCGCAGCTGCTGGAGCGGCGCCGGCGCCGGTGAAGGCCTGCAGGATCAGCGTGCGTTCCTCGGCGTGCCGCCGGCGGTCCTGGCGGCGGCGGTGGGCGCTGGTGAAGGCCCAGACACCGAGCAGCACGAGGACGGCGGCGATGAGGACGAGATTGACGATGAGG
>DASXYE010000151.1:0-3175 GCA_036502695.1 Jatrophihabitantaceae bacterium | reverse complement strand
GTTCGATCTGGTGCGACAGGTTGCCGGACAGGATGTGGAACAGCTTGCTGCCGGTGATGTTCGCCGAGCCGAGCATTTGCCGCAGGTACCAGTGCCCGCGCGACTCGTCTTCGATCTCCTCGCGGGTGAACGTCATCGTGCCGCTCGGGACGTGCCCGCAGAAGATGATGTTGTAGGCCCACACGTTGCGGACCAGGTTGGCGATCGCGTTGCCGACCAGCGTCGGCACGAACAGCGGACCGGTGAGCGCCGGGAACAGCGCGTAGTCCTTGACCACCTGCTTGACGCCCTTGTGCCACATCTGGCGGCGGATCCCCTTGGTCGACGCCCAGGTCCGCTCCCCCGCGACGATGCGCTCGAACTCGAGGTCGTGCATCATCACGCCCCACTCGAAGAACACCATGAGCGCAAAGGCATAGACGGGGTTGCCGAGGTAGTACGGGTTCCACTTCTGCGACTCGTCCATGCGCAGGATGCCGTAGCCGATGTCGCGGTCCTCGTCGAGCACGTTGGTGTACGTGTGATGGCGGTAGTTGTGCGAGTGCCGCCATTGCTCGGCCGGGCACACGGTGTCCCACTCGAACATCTTCGAGTTCAGGGCGGGGTCGCGCATCCAGTCGTACTGGCCGTGCATGACGTTGTGCCCGATCTCCATGTTGTCGAGGATCTTCGAGATGGACAGGGCGCCGACGCCGAGCAGCCAGGCCGGCGGGACGTACATCAGGGCGCGGCCGGCCACCTCGAATCCGCGCTGGGCCTTGACGACCCGGTAGATGTAGGCGCGGTCCTCCTCGCCCAGGTCGTCAACCACACGCTGGCGTATGGCATCGAGTTCGCGGCCCAGCTCGTCGAGCTGCTGAGCAGTCAAGTGCGTGGACATGCGTAGCTCCTAGAGTTCCAGGGCGACGTCGCCGACCGGTACCGAGATGCACAGCTGGATCTCGTGGTCAGGGTCGCTGTCGGTGTCACCGGTGCGGACGTTGCGCGTGCACCCGGCCGTCTTGACCTTGGTGCACGAGAAGCAGATCCCCATGCGGCAACCGTGTTCAGGCGTGAGACCCGCCGCCTCGGCCTGTTCGAGCAGCGTCGCACCGGAGTTGACCGCGGTGACGCCGCTGCGCGCGAACGTGATCGAACCGCCGGCCGCACCCCGGGTGGGCGCGGCCAGCACGAACTCCTCGGTGTGCAGACGTTCACCGTCGATCAGCTCGCGCGCAGCCGCCATCAGCGACGGCGGTCCGCACACGAACGACTCGGCCTCGGCGAACCACGGCGCGACCGCCCACAGGCCGGCCCGGTCCAGGTGACCGTGCTCGGCCGGATGCAGTACCGCGATGCGCAGGTCGGGATGCGCCGCGGCCAGCGCGTCGAGCTCGGCCCGGTACGGCAGGTCGATCGGCCGGCGGGCGTAGTGCACGAAGGCCACCTCGCCGGCGTAGTCCTCGTCGGCGAGCGTCCGCAGCATCGACATGACGGGGGTGATGCCGCTGCCGCCGCTGATCAACAGCACGCGCGGCGGACGGGGCGTCGGCAGCACGAACGAGCCCTCGGCCGGGCTCAGCCGGACGGTCAGACCAGGACGGGCCGCCGCGTACAGGTACTGCGACACCAGCCCGTCGTCGTGGGCGCGCACGGTCAGCTCGATGCCCCCTCGGTGTTGCGAGCCGGCCGGCGAGTAGCAGCGGGTGTGCCACCGCCCGTCGATGCACACGCCGATCCGCACGAACTGCCCGGCGGTGAAACCGCGCCACTGCCAGGTCGGCCGCAGACGCAGCGTGACGCTGCTCGGTGTACGGCGCACGTCGACGACGGCTGCCCGCAGCTCGCGCACCGTCAGCATCGGGTGCACCAGCTCGAGGTAGCGGTCGACGCCGTGCGGGGTGGCCAGCGCCTCGGCCAGCGCCAACGGGGAGAATCGCTTGATCGTCGCGGTCATGCCGCCCTCCGATTTGAGTGTACAGTCGTACACTAACTCGGGCGGCGCCCCGCCTGTCAACCGGAGAGGACTGTGAGGTGCCGAACAGCCGGCGAGCTCAGGCCGACCCGCACACCCGCGCCGAGCGCAAGGAACGCACCCGGCAGATGCTGCTCGACGGCGCCCTGCACCTGCTGACCGACCGCAGCCTGGCCAGCCTCAGCCTGCGTGAGGTCGCGCGCGCCGCCGGCATCGTCCCGACCGCGTTCTACCGGCACTTCGAGTCGATGGATGAGCTGGGCGTGGCCCTGGTCGAGCAGAGCATGCGGCCGTTGCGGCAGCTGATCCGCGACGCCCGGCGCAACCCGTCGGCCGACGTCATCCGCGGCAGCGTCGCCGCCCTGACCAAGCAAGTGCGGGCGCACGACGGCCACTTCCGGTTCCTGACGCGCGAGCGCTACGGCGGCGTCGTCCCGGTGCAGCGGGCCATCGCAACCGAGCTACGACTGTTCACCAACGAGCTGACCATCGACCTGGCCCGGATGCCGCCGATGGCCGCCTGGAGCACCGACGACCTCGAGATGGCCGCCGACCTGATGGTGGCCGCCATGCTCTCGATCGTGCTGGCCCTGCTCGAAGTAGACCCGCACCGGGCCGGCGCCGAGCGCGAGGTCGTCAGCCAGGCAGAACGCCAGCTGCGACTGGTCGCTCTGGGTATGGCCGCCTGGCGCAGCAAGTAGCAGTATCGGCCGCATGGCCATACACCGCGGGCGCTACCTGGCCGAGATCGACGGCGACTTCGTCGTCTTCCTGATCGGCATGCGCTTCAACAACCTGATCCGGGTCAACCGCTGGTGGCCGGTGTTCACCGCGATGCCCAAGATGGTCCGGACCCTGAACGCCCATCCCGAACTGGGTTGCCTGGGCGCACAGCAGTGGATCGGCCGAACCACCTTGATGCTGCAGTACTGGCGGGACTTCGACTCGCTCGACCGGTTCGCCCGCGACCAGGACCTGCCGCACCTGGAGGCGTGGCGGCAGTTCAACCGCCACGTCCGCGACAACGGAAGCGTCGGCATCTGGCACGAGACCTACCGGGTCAGGGCCGGCGAGTACGAGGGGATCTACGGCAACATGCCGGTCTTCGGCCTGGCCCGCGCGGGCCAACACGCGCCGGTCGGCCAGCGCAGCCAGACGGCCCCGCTTCGGATTGGGACGACGACCCACGACACCCCGCCAGTCACTCCTTACTAGGCCCAC
>DASXYE010000150.1:0-5230 GCA_036502695.1 Jatrophihabitantaceae bacterium | reverse complement strand
CTGCCCTGGTTCGCCGAGGGCTATCCCCGCCAGGACGACCTCGACGCCGCGGGGATGGTCGGCCGCAGTGCCCCGGAGTGGTCGGTGCGGCACGTGATCCGGCGCTCGGACGGGTTCGCGGTGGGCACGATCGGCTTCTTCGGTCCGCCCGAGGACGGCACGGTGGAGATCGGCTACGGCCTCGTCGAGTCGGCGCGGCGCCAGGGGCTGATCAGCGACGCGGTGCGCGTGATGCTCGACGCCGCGACGGCCGCCGGCGCGGACGTCATCGCGCACACGACCGACGACAACACGGCCAGCCGAGCCACGCTGGCCAAGTTCGGCTTCACCCGGCAGGACGACACCAACGACGACGGCGAGCACCTCTACACCCGCTCCTAAGACGCACGGTTTTGGCCGGACGAGCCGCGCTGCGCGGTCCATCCGGCCAAAACCGGAGCTCAGGCCGGCTCCTCCGGGTCGGCCACCCAGGCGGAGAACACGGGCACGCCGTCCCAGTCGCCGCCGCTGGCCCGGGCCACCACGGCGTACGGATGTCCGAACCGCAGCGTGGCGCGCCGTTGCCGCCCCTCACTGACCGCCGACACGGCGAACGCCATCCCGGTGACGGCCGCCGCCTCGAACCCGGTCCGCGTGTAACGAGCCAGCGCCTTCTGCTTGGCCTCGACCCCGGCCGGCCCGATCAGCTCGATCAGCGCCTGGGCCGCGGCGGGGAACCCGAACTCGGGGCGCATCAGGTTGTGGTCGCTCACCGCCGACCAAGCGGGCAACACGGCGGTGTGGTGCTGACCGGGGCGCCCGGACGACTCGGTGATCGTCCACAGCGGACCGTCGCCGAGCGGCAGGTCGAACAGCGACCGCGGCGCCAGCGGGTCCGAGTGCGCGACGGCAAGGACGTCGGCGGCGGCGACCTCCGGCCCGGCGATCACCGACGTCACCTCCAGCCCGTCGGCCGACCGGGCAGTGTGCACGGCCACGTCGCCGACCGCCGACGACGCGATGAACGCCCGGTGCTGCGGCACCGATCGCAGCACCTGCGAAACCCGCGAAGCCCACGGACCGCCGAGCTCGGACGATGGCACCGCCTCGAACGGCACCTCCCAGTCGACCTTGGTGGCCAGCGCCGAGGCTAGGACGAGCACCGTGTCCGCGCTGATCTGCACCGGGAACTTGTCGATCAGCCCCAGCGTGTGCTCGGCCGCCCAGCGATCGGCGGCCGCCGGGCTGGGCAGGTCTCCGACCTCTACCGCCGACGGCAACCCGGCCAGCCACGACTGCAGCGCCGCCACCACCGACGGCACGCGCCACACGGCCGCCGCCGACGCGACGGCCGGATGCGGGTTCGCCAGCAGGGCGGCGGCCGCGTCCCGGGCCTCCTCCGGCGAGGTGCCCAAGACGGAGGTCAGCTCGTCCCGCACCGCGCCCGTCGCCGCCGGCGCGGCCAGGGCCAGCACCAGCCAGGCGCCCAGCGGCGACGCCACGTGGTGATCGTCGCCGACAACGCGGTGGAACCGGTCGGCATACCGGGCAATGGCGGGCGCGATACTCATACCCCCAGGCTCTCACCCCCAGGAGCGCACATGAAACGCATCGTGCTCGCCGTCCTTGCCACCGTCGCTGCCCTTGCGGCGTTCGCGGTGCCGGCTGCAGGCGCACCGGCCGACACCCCGAAGTTCATCGAGCCGTACTCCGACAACCCGGTCACGGCCGAGCCCGCCGTGAGCCGACCGGCCGGCCCGCACTGCACGGTCACGCTGGCGAACCACTTCCTGTCCAACGCGCCGGACAACACGTCGCAGTACTTCTCCGGCACGCTCACGCCGCCCAGCGCGTGCCCCGGCCCGTGGGCCAAGGTGGTCATGGACTACACGGTCAGCGTCAGCGGCCGCCAGTACGACCGCTGGGGTGACCTGCGCATCGGCAACACCGAGGTCTACTGGGGCACCACCGAGGAACCGTCCGGACCGACACCCATTACCTACACCGTCAGCAAGGACGTCACCGAATACACAGCTCTGCTGCGTAAACCGCAGTCGTTCACCGGCGGGATCGTCAACACCGTCACCGACGTCTACACCGGCAACTACGACCAGACGGTGACACTGACGTACTACCGGGGACGCGCGCCCAGCACCCCGGATGCCGTCGTGGGGTTCCCGGCCCAGGACGCGCCCGCCCACCTCGCGTTGAACGACCTGCCGCGCAACATCGTCCGGGCCGACCTGGAGGTCACGCTCGAGGGCCACGGCTGCGACGAGCAGTGGTTCAGCGACGTCCCGGCTGACGTCTCGGCCAAGTACCCGAGCGCCGGGCTGTGCACGCACGGGCCGTACCGCGAAGCCGATATCGCCTTGGACGGCACGCCGGTGGCGGCTGTTCACACCTACCCGCACATCTATTCCGGCGGCATCGTGCCGACCCTGTGGCGGCCCATCCCGGCCATCCACACGTTCAACCTGTACGCCGAGCACATCGACGTGACGCCGTTCGTCGGGCGACTCGTCGACGGCGGCAGCCACGATCTGTCGTTCACCATCCAGAACGCCGGCGACGAGTGGACGGTGGTCGCGACGCTGCTGCTGTACACCGACCACCGGGCCGCCCAGACGCACGGCGCGCTCACCACCGACGACGTCGCGCCGACTGCCGCCGAGCACGTGACCGAGTCCGGGGATCGCGTCACCGACGCCGTGGCCCGGCATGACGTCACCGCCGGCTACGTCGACACGTCGGCCGGCCGGATCCGCACCCGAGTCGTCCGTACCCTGGCGTATCGCAATGACGACACGCTCACGGACAACGGTCTGACGCAGCACATCGTGCAGCACGACGCCGGTACCCAAACGTCCACAGTGGACGGTCGGGTGGCCGCCCGGCACGCGTACGACTACCCGATCACCATCGACTACTCGGCCGCGAACTTCGTCGACGACCAGAACTTCAGCCTGACCGGCACGGTCGACATGACACAGATCCTCAGCGACTCGGCCACCGGCTCGTCCGTCGAGAACGTGCACTCGTCCGGGATCCTGTCGCGCGCGAACGGTGTGACGTCCGAGTCGGACGGCAGCTCGACGTCGTTCTACGTCGGCGGTGGCCACGCGCGATACCTGGCCAGCAACCACGGCTTGATCACGAAGGACGTCGGCCACTAGCCGCGCCACTAGGCGGGAATTGGCGCGGGCGTCGATCGGCGCCCGCGCCGTAGCGTCACCGTCATGCGCATCCGGATCATCGACGCCTTCACCGATCGCCCGTTCGCCGGCAACCCGGCCGGCGTCTGCCTGCTCGACGGCGACGCCTGGCCGGACGAGGCGTGGATGCGCCGGGTGGCCGCCGAGCTGAACCTGTCCGAGACCGCGTTCGCGCATCCCCTGGCCGACGGGGACTGGGCGCTGCGGTGGTTCACGCCGACCGTCGAGACGAACCTGTGCGGGCACGCCACGCTGGCCACGACGCACGCGCTGCACAGCGACGGCCGGGCGAGCGGCCCGATCGAGTACCGCACGCGCAGCGGCAGCCTGATCGCGACGCCGCAGGACGACGGCTCGATCACGCTGGACTTCCCGGCGGCCCCACTGACCGAAGCGTCCCTGCCCGACGGGCTGGCCGAGGCGCTGGGCCCGGGCGCCGCCAAGGCGGAATCCGCCTACCGGACCGGGCCGTTGGGCGATCTGCTCGTCGTACTGCCCGACGAGGGAGCGGTCCGCTCGGTCGAGCCGGACTTCGCCGCGCTCACCCGGATCAGCGTCGAGAACGACATCCGCGGCGTCATCGTCACGGCACCGGGCGATCCCGGGTCCGCGCACGACGTGGTCTCGCGGTTCTTCACACCGGCGTCGGGCATCCTGGAAGATCCGGTGACCGGCAGCGCACACACGGCGGTCACCCCGTACTGGGCGGATCGCCTCGGGCGCCCGGCGTTCACCGCGCTGCAGGCATCGGCCCGCACCGGCATCTTGCAGGTGGCGTTGCACGGCGATCGGGTGCACCTGACCGGCCGGGCCATCACGGTCGTCGACGGCGAACTGCTCATCGCACCGTGAATCCGGAAAGCCCGTCCGCATCGGACCATTCGTAGGTCGCACGCCGGACGTACCCCGGCGTACGGTCGCCCTCCAGCCATTCGAGTAGTGACTGGCACGCCGCCCGGGCGCCCTCGGCAACCACCTCGACCCGGCCGTCGGCCAGGTTCGTGGCCGATCCGGCAAGTCCGAGCCCGGCGGCGACCCGGCGCGTCCACCACCGGAACCCGACGCCCTGGACGCGACCCTCGACCCAGACGGTCAGCCGCACATCGCCCATAAGCGGACCCTAATCACCCGATGGGGCAGGCCATCCAGGTGGTTCCACGGATTCGCTGCGCCGAGCACGTCACGAGACTCCAAGGCATGACAATCTCTCGTTGCCTGCAGGTCGCAGGCCTGGCCGCCGTAGGCGCGACGGTGCTCTGCGCGGCGGGCGCCTTCGCCTACGCGTCGATCCCGGACGCCGGCGGCACGATCCACGGCTGCTACGACAAGGCGATCGGCCAGCTGCGCGTGATCGACACCGCATCCAACGACCCGATCAGCGGCAAGTGCCTGTCCACCGAGACGGCGATCACCTGGAGCCAGACCGGACCGCAGGGGCCGAAGGGCGATCCCGGAACTCCCGGCACACCCGGTGCGGCCGGCCAGAAGGGCGACAAGGGTGACAAGGGCGATAAGGGCGACGCCGGCCCGGCCGGGACGCCGAACGTCGTAGCGTTCCACTGGCCCGCCACCGGCATCTTCCAGACCGACCCGGAAACCATCGTCACCGAAGGCAACCTGACAGGTAACGACTACGTGGTCGAGGCAAAGATCGACATTACCCCGCACGGCAGCGACGACGACAACATCCACGGGTCTTGCTCGCTGGTGTACGAGCCGCACGGTAGCGGCGGGAACATCTTCAGCGAGGTGGCCGACACCACCAGCTTCGGGATGACCAGTTCGGATCAAGGCCTGTCGATCACCCTGCTCGGCGAAGTGCCTCTCGGCGGGTTCGGCTCCTACGCCGTCCAGTGCAGCCGGGCCGCCAACACGGACAACTACGACGCCCAGCAGATCTCGGTTGTTCGGACGCTGCTGGCCTAACCGCTCGAGTTGTCCGCGCTTCGCGACGTCATAGCGTCGCGAAGCGCGGACAACTTTTGAGTTAGCGACGTCGCGGCAGCAGCTGCACCAGCAGCGCTACGGCCAATGCC
>DASXYE010000149.1:0-6307 GCA_036502695.1 Jatrophihabitantaceae bacterium | reverse complement strand
CGAGGAAGAGGCCTACGAGCCGCTGCGCGTCAATCCGGCGATCGAGGCCGAGCAGCGGGCCCGGCTGGCGACGCTGCGCGCCGAACGCGACAACGCGGAGGTCGACAAGGCGCTGGCGGCGCTGCGTTCGGCCGCGACCGGCTCGT
This sequence comes from Jatrophihabitantaceae bacterium, assembly GCA_036502695.1. Lineage (GTDB taxonomy): Bacteria > Actinomycetota > Actinomycetes > Mycobacteriales > Jatrophihabitantaceae > DASXRA01. The sequence goes on along the minus strand of DASXYE010000149.1, from coordinate 6,161 downwards.
CGGAGAACGTGCTCTACCCGATGAAGGACGCGCTGCGGGCCCGGGCCACGGTCGGCGAGGTCTGCGACGCGCTGCGCGAGATCTGGGGCCTCTACCGCCCCGCCGACACGTTCTGAGCCCGGTTCCGCCCCAGTCGTCCGCGCTTCGCGACGTTGTGACACATCGAAGCGCGGATAGCTTGTGGACGGCGGGGTTGCAGCCGTCGACCTTTGGAGGTTGTCCGCGCTTGGCGTTGCCTGGACGTCGCGAAGCGCGGACAAGTCCTCGACGGCGGGTCGGCCGGCTCGACGACAACAACGTGGTCAAGACCGTGGCGGTCGGCAACAAGCCGTTCGCGTCGGGCGAGGAGATGTGCTGATAGCGCCATCCTGGGCATGATCGGCGGCATGAGCAGCCTGACGGGACGTCGCGTCTTGATCACCGGGGTGAGCCGTCGGGTCGGCATCGCGTACACGCTGGCCCGGCGGCTCGTCGACGAGGGGGCCAGCGTGTACGCGTCCGGGTGGGCGCCGCAGGACGTCGCCTCCTATGGCTCGAACGACGCGCCGGCGATGCCGACTCTGCACTACCTGTCGCTCGACCTGGCCGAGCCGGACGCGCCGGCCCGGCTGATCGAAGCCGCGCACGATGCCCTGGGCGGGCTGGACGTGCTGCTCGCCGTCCACGCCCGATCGGTCAACCAGTCGCTGAGCGAGCTGACCGCCGCCGAGCTGGATGCGACGTTCGCGGTGAACGCCCGGGCCACCCTGCTGCTCGTGCGCGAGTTCGCGGTGCGCCACCAGGGTGAGCACGGCCGGGTCGTCACGTTCTCGTCCGGGCAGCATCGCGGGCCCATGCCGGCCGAGCTGCCCTACATCGCCTCGAAAGCGGCCATCCAGCAGCTGACGCCGTCGCTGGCCCTGGAACTCGGGCCACACCGCATCACGGTGAACTGCATCAACCCCGGGCCGATCGACACCGGCTACGCGGACGAGGCCGGCCGCGCCGCCGTCGCCAAGGCGCATCCGCAGGGCAGATGGGGCACTCCGGACGACATCGCCGAGGCGATCGTGTGGCTGGCCTCGCCGGCCTCGGACTGGGTGACCGGGCAGACTATCGACGTAGACGGCGGCTGGTCGATCAGAGGCTGACGTAGGCGCCCCGTTGGCGGTTACTCTTCGCTTCGTGCGTATCGACTTCAGCTCGTCGCAGCGGACCAGCCTGGGCGTCGAGTGGGAGCTCGAACTCGTCGACCTGGACACCCGGCAACTGGCCAGCGCCTCCGACGACGTCCTGATGGCCATCTCGCCGGACGGCGACGGTGAGCATCCCAAGGCCAAGCACGAGCTGCTGCAGTCGTGCGTCGAGGTGATCACCGGCATCTGCCAGACGGTGGCCGAGGCGCGGGCCGACCTGGCCGAGACGGTGGCCGAGGTCAGCGGGGCCGCCGCCGAGCGCAACCTCGGCATCATGTGCTCGGGCACCCATCCGATCACCGACTGGACGACGCAGCGCATCACCGAGAAGGACCGCTACCAGACCCTGGTCGAGCGCAACCAGTGGATGGCCCGGCAGCTGCAGATCTTCGGCGTGCACGTGCACTGCGGGATTCGCGCGCCGGGCAAGGCGATCCCGATCGTCAACGCGTTGCTCGCGTACCTGCCGCACTTCCTGGCGCTGTCGGCGTCCAGCCCGTACTGGATCGGCGCGGACACCGGCCTGGCGTCCTACCGCAGCAAGGTATTCGAGGCCCTACCTACAGCCGGGCTGCCTTATCAGCTGTCCGGGTGGGACGCCTTCGAGAAGTACATGGAGGCGCTGATCTCCTCGCACGCCATCCAGTCGATCCGCGAGGTGTGGTGGGACATCCGCCCGCACCCGGGTTTCGGCACGGTCGAGCTGCGCATCTGCGACGGGTTGCCGACCCTGGACGAGATCGCCTGCGTGGCCGCCCTGTCGCAGTGCCTCGTCGAGCGGTTCGACCGGCAGCTCGATCACGGGTACACGCTGCCCGAGCCGCGCCCCTGGCTGGTGCGCGAGAACAAGTGGCGGGCCGCCCGCTACGGCCTGGATGCCGAGATCGTCATCGACAACTCGGGCAAGGTGCAGCCGGTGGTGGCGGCGATCCACGACCTGGTCGACGACCTGTTGCCGATCGCCCGGCGGCTGGATTGCCGGGCCGAGCTCGAGGCGATCCCCAAGCTGATCGAGCGCGGTGCGAGCTACCAGCGGCAGCGGGCCGTCGCCGCCGAGCACAACGGCGAACTCGAGCCGGTGGTCGATTCGCTTGTCGCCGAGATGCGTGATGGTCTGGCTCTGTGAACGATCTTGACGCCTGGCTCGCCGAGCACACCGACGAGCTGATCGCGATCCGCCGGGATCTGCACGCCCATCCCGAGGTCGCCTTCGAAGAGCGCCGTACGACGCGGCTGATCGCCGACCGGCTGCGCGCGATGGGTCTGCAGCCGGTGTTGCCGGCCGGCGGTACCGGCGGTACCGGCGTGATCTGCGACATCGGCACCGAGGGACCGCTGATCGCCCTGCGCGCCGACATCGACGCCCTGCCGATCGCCGACACCAAGGACGTGCCGTACCGATCGACCGTTCCGGGCGCGTGCCACGCCTGCGGCCACGACGCGCACACCACCATCCTGCTGGGTACGGCCGCCGTACTCGCGCGTATGGAGCTGCCCGGCCGGGTCCGGCTGCTGTTTCAGCCGGCCGAGGAGCACATCCCGGGCGGAGCCCTGAACCTGATCGCCGCCGGTGCGATGAAAGACGTCGAGGCGATCTTCGCGCTGCACTGCGATCCCCGCGTGGACGTCGGGCGCATCGGCCTGCGGGTGGGGCCGATCACGGCGGCCTGCGACACCGTCGACGTCGCGCTGTCCGGCAACGGCGGGCACACCGGGCGTCCACACCTGACCGCCGACCTCGTCTACGCGCTGGGCCGGCTGATCACCGACCTGCCGGGGTTGCTCAGCCGCCGGGTCGACCCGCGGGCGTCGCTGTCGCTGGTGTGGGGCACCGTCGCCGCCGGCAACGTGCCGAACGCGATCCCGCCGAGCGGCTCGGCGAGCGGCACCCTGCGCATGCTCGACCACGCGGTGTGGGACGGCGCCGAGGGCCTGATCCGGCAGCTGATCGACGAGATCCTCGCGCCGACCGGGGCTCGGGCGGCGGTGACCTACGAGCGGGGCGTGCCGCCGGTGGTGAACGACGCGAGCGCCGTCGAGGTGCAGCGGGCTGCCGTCCTCGGGGCGTTCGGTCCGGACGCCCTGGACGAGACCGCGCAGAGTATGGGCGGCGAGGACTTCGCGTGGTACCTCGAGCACGCGCCCGGCGCCCTGGCCCGGCTCGGCGTCCGCACGCCCGGGGCGGCCACGTCGCTCGACCTGCACCAGTCGACGTTCGACCTGGACGAGGCGGCGCTGGCCGTCGGCGTGCGGTTCATGGTCGGCACGGCGCTGACCGCCCTGCTCTGATCGGTGAATCAGGTCCCGTTGGACCGGCAGGGGCGCGAGCGCAGGTCGGCGATGTAGTCGTCCGGGGCGCCGGCCTTGTCGGCGGCGTCGGCCAGCAGCCCGAGGTAGCGTGCGGACGGCAGGCCGCCCTCGTAGGCGTTCAGCACGTAGACGCCGGCCAGCACCTCGCCGTCCAGGGTCGACACCCGGACGTGGAGCTTGCGGTAGATCCCGGTATCGGCGGCTTCCCACCGGTCGAGCTGCTCGTAGTCGAAGGGCGAGACGTCGTAGAGCGCCACGAACACATCACTCGCCGGATCCTCGACGATCGTGACGAGCGCGCCCTCCCAGCCGAGGTCCTCGCCGCCGAACGTGAGCCGCCAACCCCGCAGCCAGCCGGTGCCGGCCGCGGGCGAATGGGGGCAGCGTTCGAGCATCTGCTCGGGATCCATGTTGGATCCGTACGTGCCGTATACGCCCACGCTGGGGGAGCGTACCCACCCCGGCGTGAACACGGGACAATGTCAGCGTGAGTCGCATCGTGATCATTGGTGGCGGACCGGCCGGCTACGAGTCGGCGCTGGTCGCCGCCGGGCTCGGCGCCGACGTGACCCTGGTCGATCGGGACGGGGTCGGCGGGGCCTGCGTGCTGACCGACTGCGTGCCGTCCAAGACCCTGATCGCGACCAGCGACTCGGTCACCGCGTTCCGGGATGCGCCCCGGCTGGGCCTGCAGACCGCCGACGTCGGGGTGGATCTGGCCTCGGTGAACCAGCGGGTCAAGGCCCTGGCCCAGCAGCAGTCCGACGACATCAGCGCCCGGCTGGTGCGCGACGGCATCAGCGTCGTGGCCGGGGCCGGGCGGTTCGCGGCGGCCCACGAGGGGCGGACGTACCGGATCGAGGTGCTCGACGACCTCGGCGCGGTGACCGGCACGCTCGAGGCCGACGTCGTGCTGCTGGCCACCGGCGGTACGCCCCGGGTACTGCCCGACGCGGCGCCCGACGGCGAGCGCATCCTGTCCTGGCGCGACGTCTACGAGCTCAAGGAGCTGCCGGCCCACCTCGTCGTGATCGGCTCGGGGGTCACCGGGGCCGAGTTCGCCAGCGGGTACAGCGAGCTGGGCGTGCCGGTCACGCTGGTGTCCAGCCGCGATCGGGTGCTGCCCGGTGAGGACCCCGATGCCGCCGAGGTGATCGAGCAGGTCTTCACCAGCCGGGGCGGCACCCTCGTGAAGCAGGCTCGGGCGGCGGCCGTGCGCCGCACCGACGACGGCGTGGTCGTCGAGCTGGTCGACGGCCGGACCGTCACCGGATCGCACGCGCTGATGTGCGTCGGGTCGGTGCCGAACACCGCCGGCCTCGGCCTGGAGAACGTCGGCGTGTCGCTGGACGAGAACGACTATCTCGCCGTCGACCGGGTGTCGCGGACGAGCGCCCCGGGCATCTACGCGGCCGGCGACTGCACCGGCGTCTTGCAGCTGGCCTCGGTGGCCGGCATGCAGGGCCGGATCGCGATGTGGCACGCGCTGGGCGAGGCGGTGGCGCCTCTGAGGCTGAAGACGGTGGCCGCGAACGTGTTCACCCATCCCGAGATCGCCACCGTCGGCATCGGCTACCAGGCCATCTCGTCCGGATCCGTACCCGCCCGTACGGTGAACCTGCCCCTGGCCACCAACGCGCGGGCCAAGATGCAGGGTCACCACGACGGCTTCGTCAAGCTGTACTGCCGCCCGGCCACCGGGGTGATCATCGGCGGGGTCATCGTGGCCCCGAACGCGTCCGAGCTGATCTTCCCGGTGACGCTGGCCGTGCAGCGCGGGCTCACCGTCAACGACGTTGCCGCGACGATCGGCGTCTACCCGGCGCTGTCCGGCTCGGTGGCCGAGGCGGCCCGCCGCTTGATGCACCACGACGATCTCGACTGACTCTCGACCATCCCCGACTCTCCACGGAGGAACCGTGCCCGACCTGTCACCCGAAGCCCAAGAGCGGGCCCGCGAGACGATCGCCGTCGCCGAGGTGTTCGGCGCGCACGCCGAGCGGATCGTGGCGGCGATCGCCGAGGTCGAGGACACGCACGTGCTGGTCGCCGTGGTGGACCGCGGGCACGAGTTCACCGGCACGCACTACGTCAGCAAGGACGACCTCGTCGAGTCGGTGCCCGCCCTGGAAGGCGACGGCTGGGCCATGGTGTTCTCGACCGGCGCCGACGTCGAGCACGTACGCCGGCGTACGGACGAGATGGCCTCGATCGCTCAGCAGCGCATCGACATGATCGACCGCATCGTGCGCCGCCGGAGCCAGGCTGACGCTGGCGGGTCGGACTAAGTCGGGCTAAGCTCCCCGTGTGGCCGCGATCGTCAACATGCACGAGGCCAAGACGCACCTGTCGCGCCTGGTCGAGCGGGCTGCCGCCGGGGAAGAGATCGTCATCGGCCGGGCCGGCGAGCCGCGCGCCAAGCTGGTCCGCTACGAGCCCCCGGTCCGCAAGCGCGAGCCGGGTGCCTGGGAAGGCAAGGTCTGGATCGCCGACGACTTCGACGACGACGATCCGGAGCTGATCGCCTCCTTCTACGGCGACGACGAGGACGAGAACTGGTGAGCCTGCTCCTCGACACCCACATCTTGTTGTGGTGGTTGGGGAAGCTTCGAAAGCTGCCGGCTGCCGCGCACCGGGCCATCCAGTCCGCCGATGCCGTCACCGTTTCGGCGGCCT
>DASXYE010000148.1:0-6043 GCA_036502695.1 Jatrophihabitantaceae bacterium | reverse complement strand
GACTTCGTCGCGGGCCGCGTCGCGGCGGCGGGCTCTTCGCGCGAGCGCTCATCGCGTGGATGGTTGAGTTAGCTCGTGGTTTCGTCGCCCGTGGTTGCGTTTGTGCTACTTACGGTTGACGCAGAGTTGGTCCTGCGGCGGGTTGCTGTTGTCCTCGGGCACGGCGCAGATCGGCTTGAGCTTCTTGGCAATGGCCTGGCCCAGCAGGGGAAGCGGCTGAAACGCCTGCTTCTGCGGCACGGTCACCTCGACGTACACCGACCGGTCGACGGCCGTCCACACCGTGGCCGACTTCTGCTTGACCGCCAGCCAGTAGACGGTGCCGACGTTGTAGACGTCCGACGTCGGCACGAAGTCCGCGGGCCGGCCTACGCCGCAGCGCAGCACGACGGCGGGATCGCCCCAGGCGACGACATTCGGCGAGTCGGGCTGCGCGTGCACGACCCGGGGCGCGAGCTGGCCCAACTGGATCGGCAGCGCGCTCAACACCTGCGCACACGGCGCGTCGGCGGTGGCGTTGACCGGTGGCGCCGACACGGTGATGGGCGGTAGCGGCCCCGACGACTTCGCGGCGGGGTGCGGATCATCGGCGTCGCGGCCGAGCGCGAAGGCGACGATCACGACTACCGGTACGGCAATGGCCGACGCGATGAAGGCGTTGCGGCGGCGGTTCGCGTCGATCGGTGCGGCTCCCTACAGGTGGACGACCGGGCAGGTCAGCGTGCGGGTGATGCCGTCGACGGACTGCACCCGGGCCACGACCAGTTTGCCCAGCTCGTCGACGGTGTTCGCCTCGGCCCGGACGATGACGTCGTAAGGCCCGGTGACGTCCTCGGCGCTGGTGACACCGGGCAGTGACGCAATCTCACCCGCCACGGCCGCGGCCTTTCCGACCTCGGTCTGGATGAGGATGTATGCGTTCACGGTTGCCATCGGCGCGCCCTTCTCAGCTCGCATCGTCGGGAAGGTAGAACGTAGCGCAGGCCCTCTCAGCGAGGCCCAAGACATAGTAAGGATGTCGCGATCACCGTTTCTGACGTCGGGGAGTTCGGCCTGATCGCCCGGGTCACCGCCCAGCTCGCGCCCGCCGACACCACCCTGATCGGACCGGGCGACGACGCCGCGGTGGTCCGCACCGGCGACGGCCGCGTCGTCGCCACCACCGACCTGCTCATCGAGGGCCGGCACTTCCGCCGCGACTGGTCCACGGCGAACGACGTCGGGCACAAGGCCGCCGCGCGCAACTTCGCCGACATCGTTGCCATGGGCGCCGTGCCCACCGCGTTGCTCGTGGGGTTCGCCGCGCCGCCGTCCCTGGAGCTGGACTGGGTCGACGGGCTCATGGCCGGGCTGCGCGAGGAGTGCGGCGAGGTCGGCGCGGCCGTGGTCGGCGGCGACGTATCGGAGAGCGAGACCATCACGCTCGGCGTGACCGCGCTGGGCGATCTGCAGGGTCGCGACCCGGTCACCCTCGGCGGGGCCCGCCCCGGCGACCTCGTGGCCTTCGCCGGGCGGCTGGGCTGGGCCGACGCGGGATTTGCCGTGCTGGGACGGGGATTCCGCTCGCCGGTGCAGATCGTCGCGGCGCATCGCCGGCCCGAGGTGCCCTACGCCGAAGGCCCGCGGGCCGCCGACCTGGGCGCCACGGCCATGACCGACGTCAGCGACGGGCTGATCGCCGACCTGGGGCACATCGCCGGCGCCAGCGGCGTCCGGATCGAACTGCGGGCCGACCTCGTGCCGATGCCGAGGAAGCTCAAGGAGGTCGGCGCCGCCCTGAACATCGACCCGCTCGTGTGGGTGTTCACCGGCGGCGACGACTACGCCCTGGTGGCCACGTTCGCCAAGGGGACGCAGCTGCCCGATGCCTGGACGGTGATCGGCTCCGTCGTCGAGGGCGACGGGGTGCGCGTGGACGGCCGGCGCTGGCCGACCGGGGGGCACGAGCACTTCCGCTGACGGGACTCGGTTTTGGTCGTCAGTCGTCATATCGGCGGACTGGTGACCAAAACCGGGAGCGGCCGTGGATACGGTGGCGGTCGTGTTCGTGATCGAGCCGCATCCCTTCGACCACCCGCAGTCCGTCGAGCTCATCGAGGAGCTGCAGGCCGAATACCTGGTGCGCTACGGCGGGCCGGACGAGACGCCGATCGAGCCGGGGAGTTCGATGCGAGCTGGAATCGACGCTGGCGGCGCGCGGCTACGAGCAGGTGATCCTCATGACGGCCGACGCGCAGCCGGAAGCGATCGCGCTGTACGAGTCGAGCGGCTACGAAACCGGCGAGCCGTACGGGCGCTACGCCGGCGAGCCGGACGCGCGGTTCTACGAGAAGCGGCTCAGCCGCGGGTGACCTTGCCGGCCTTCAGGCAGGACGTGCACACCGTGATCCGCTTGCGCGTGCCCGGCGCGACGATCGCGCGGACCGTCTGCACATTGGGGTTCCAGCGCCGGTGGGTACGCCGGTGCGAGTGCGAGACGGACATGCCGAAGCCCGGGCCCTTGCCGCAGACATCGCAGACGCTGGCCACAGTGGCCTCCATTGCTCGTACGTGATTGTGCCCGGCACACCGCCGGGCAGCGCCCCAGTCTAGCCGCGAGCGCGCGGACGATCCAAACCGGGCGGCCGCTCCAGTATCGTACGGCGACCCAGTAGCCCTCGGCGCCGCCGGGCTGACCTCGGAGGCGGTGGACGTGCTGGACGAGCTGGACGGGCCGGCCGTCCGTCGCTGGAGCATCGCCGCCGCCGACGCGCTGGTCGAGCACCAGGCCGAGATCGACGAGCTGAACGTGTTCCCGGTGCCCGACGGCGACACCGGCACCAACCTGGCGCTGACCCTGCGCGCGGCCTGCGACGCCCTGGCCGCGGACGCCGCCCCCACCGCGGCCGCCGCGCTGCGCACCCTGGCCCGCGGCGCCGTGCTGGGGGCCCGCGGCAACTCCGGCGTGATCGTGTCGCAGATCCTGCGCGGGTTCGCCGATGCCGTCGACGGCGCCGCGTGCGATGCCCGCGGGCTGCAGGCCGCCCTGCGCCAGGCCGCCGACCACGCATACGCCGCGGTGGCCGAGCCGCTCGAGGGCACCATCCTGACCGTGGCCCGAGCCGCCGCCGACGCCGGCGACGCCGCGGGCGCCGCGGCCCTGGCCGCGGTCGTCAAAGCCGCCGTCGCCGGGGCGGCCGAGGCGCTCGACCACACCACCGAACAGTTGCCGGCGTTGGCCCGGGCCGGGGTCGTCGACGCGGGTGGGCGGGGCCTGGTCGTGCTGCTCGACGCGCTGGCCGGCGTGGTCACCGGAGTGCATGACGGGCTCGCGCCGCCGCGGCGTTCGGCCCGGCCCCGATCAGCATTGGAATCGGCCCGGGAAGCCGGCAGCGACCAGTACGCCTACGAGGTGCAGTACCTGCTCGACGCGTCCGACGCCGCCGTGGCGACGCTGCGCACCGAGCTGGGTCGGATGGGGGACTCGCTGGTCGCCGTGGGCACCGGCGACGGCACGTGGAACGTGCACGTGCACGTCAACGACGTGGGCGCCGCGATCGAGGCGGGCGTCGAGGCCGGGCGTCCGTACCGGATCACCGTGGTGCGCTTCGCGGATCAGGCGACGCCGCCCCCGGTGTCCGAACGCAGCGGCATCGCGGTCGTGGCGGTGGCGCCCGGCGAGGGGCTGGCCCACCTGTTCGCGGGCGAGGGGGTGCACGTGGTCGGTGGCGGCCCGGGCGACAACCCGTCGATGGCCGAGGTTCTCGCGACGGTGCGCGACTCCGGGGCGGCGCACGTCGTGCTGTTGCCGAACGCCTCGCAGGTGAGCGCGGTGGTCGAGGCGGCCGCCGATCAGGCCCGCGACGAGGGCATCGACGTGGCCGTCGTCCCGACCCGCTCGCCGGTGCAGGGCCTGGCCGCGGTCGCCGTGCACGACGGCGGCCGGCGCTTCGGCGACGACGTGGTAGCCATGGCCGAGGCCGCGGCGGCCACCCGGTGGGCCGAGGTCACCGTCGCCCAGCGCGAGGCACTCACCAGCCTGGGCCGGGTCACCTCCGGCGACGTCCTGGGCCTGATCGACGGCGAGGTCGTCGAGATCGGCGCCTCCGTGTCGGACGTCGCGCTGGCCACCCTGGACCGGTTGCTGGGCGTCGGCGGCGAGCTGATCACGATCATCGTCGGCGCGGATGCCGACCCCGGCCTGGCCGACCACGTCAGCGGGCACATCGCCGAGGTGGCGCCGCTGATCGACGTGGCCGTGTTCGACGGCGGCCAGCCGCACTACCCGCTGCTGCTCGGCGTCGAGTAATTGCCTGCACGCATTTACTGCACGTAATGCATGCACGCATTAACATGCATGTATGCGCACCACGATCGAGCTGACGGACGAGCAACATCGGGCACTCGCCGCCGTAGCTCGAAAGCGGGGGCTTCGAGGGTTCTCGGCAGTTGTCCAGGAGGCGGTGGCGGTGTACCTGGACGCACTGGACACGGATGAGACCGATCTGCTGCTGAGCCTGGAGGGAACGCTCAGCGTGGACGACGAGCGGCAGCTGCGATCTCGCATCGACGACGCGAAGGCAACATGGCGGGCCTCGTAGTCGTCGACACCGATCTGATCATCGACTTCCTGCGCGGCCGCGGCGACGGCGCGAAACTAGTTCGAACGCTGATCATCGAGCGACGCATGCGCACGACCGCAGTCACGGCGTTCGAGCTCCGGGTCGGCGCCGATTTCCTGCCTCGACGCGACGACATCGTGCGCTTGCTGCGGACCCGGACCGTCCCGCTAGACCTCGCCGCCGCGCTCCGTGCCGGCGAAATCGCAGCTGCCCTGCAGCGCTCGGGTCAGGTCATCGGGCAGGCCGACTGTTTGCAGGCCGGCATCTGCGTGCGCCACGACCTCCCTTTGGCCACCCGCAATCGCAAACACTTCAGCCGAGTGGCCGATCTGCGACTCGTCGAGCTGTGACACTGCTGCGGCGGATCGTCGGACGGGCGCACTAATCTGCAACCCGTGGCGACCCTTGATACCCGCCTGGTCGACGTCGTCGGCGGCCGCACCGCCAAGGCGCTGTCGAACGGGTTCGACATGGAGACGGTCGCCGACCTGCTCCGGCACTATCCGCGACGGATGGCCGAGCGCGGCGAGTTGACCGACCTGGCCTCGCTGCGCGTCGACGACGAAGTCACCGTGCTGGCCGAGGTTCGCTCGGCGAAGGTAATCGGCCATCGCCGGCAGGCCGGACAGCGGCTGGAGGTCGTGGTCGGCGACGGCAAGGGCACGTTGCAGCTGATCTTCTTCCGGCAGACCTGGCGACAGAAGGAGCTGACGCCCGGCACGCTGGGGCTCTTCGCCGGCAAGGTCAGCGTCTTTCGTGACATCCGCCAGCTCGCTCATCCCGACTACCAGGTGGTGGCCAAGGACGGCTTCGAGCACTTCGAGGCGGATGCATTCGCCTCGACGCTGATCCCGGTGTACCCGGCCACCAAAGAAATGCGGACCTGGCAGATCACCAACACGGTCGCGCTGGTGCTCGACAGCCTGGACCCGGTGGCCGATCCGATGCCGGCCGAGGTGCGGGCGAGGCACCATCTCGTCGAGCTCGCCACGGCCCTGCGCACCGTCCACCAGCCCGAGTCCTGGGAGCAATGGCACGCCGCCCGCAAGCGCCTGAAGTGGGACGAGGCCCTGGGCGTGCAGCTCGCCCTGGCCCAGCGGCGGGCGGCCGCAGCGGCCAATCCGGCGACCCCTCGCCCCGGCCTCGCCGACGGGGTACTGGCCGAGTTCGACAAGCGGCTGCCGTTCGAGCTGACGGCCGGCCAGCGATCGGTGGGCGACGAGCTCGCCGCCGAACTGACCCGTCCGCACCCGATGCATCGACTGCTGCAGGGCGAGGTCGGCTCGGGCAAGACGGTCGTAGCGCTGCGGGCGATGCTGCAGGTCGTCGACTCCGGCGGGCAGGCCGCGCTGCTGGCGCCCACCGAGGTGCTGGCCGCCCAGCACGCCCGCTCGATCCGGACGCTGCTGGGCGATCTGGCCCAGGCCGGCCAGCTCGGCGGC
>DASXYE010000147.1:0-4970 GCA_036502695.1 Jatrophihabitantaceae bacterium | reverse complement strand
GCTCGTCAGGACGCGGCCATGGCCGTCTGCAGGTTCTCATCCAGAGCGGCGAGGAACTCCTGCGTGGTCAGGAACGGGGTGCCCTCGCCGACGAGCAGCGCGAGGTCCTTGGTCATCTTGCCGCTCTCCACCGTCTCGACGCACACCCGCTCCAGCGTCTCAGCGAACGCGGTCACCTCGGGGGTGCCGTCCAGCTTGCCGCGGTACGCCAGGCCCTGGGTCCAGGCGAAGATCGAGGCGATCGGGTTCGTCGAGGTCGGCTTGCCCTGCTGGTGCTGACGGTAGTGCCGGGTGACCGTGCCGTGCGCCGCCTCGGCCTCGACGGTGCGCCCGTCCGGCGTCATCAGCACCGAGGTCATCAGCCCGAGCGAGCCGAAGCCCTGGGCCACCGTGTCGGACTGCACGTCGCCGTCGTAGTTCTTCGCGGCCCAGACGTAGCCGCCCTCCCACTTGAGCGCCGCCGCCACCATGTCGTCGATCAGCCGGTGCTCGTAGGTCAGGCCGGCCTTCTCGAACTCGGCCTTGAACTCCGTCTCGAAGATCTCGGCGAACAGGTCCTTGAACCGGCCGTCGTACGCCTTGAGGATGGTGTTCTTCGTCGACAGGTACACCGGGTAGTTACGCTGCAGGCCGTACCGGAACGACGCGCGGGCGAAGTCGCGGATCGACGAGTCGAGGTTGTACATCGACAGGGCCACGCCGCCGCCCGGGAAGTCGAACACGTCGAACTCCATCGGCGCGCTGCCGTCCTTCGGCGTGAACGTCATCGTCAGCGTGCCCTCGCCCGGTACCACGTAGTCGGTGGCCCGGTACTGGTCGCCGAACGCGTGGCGGCCGATGATGATCGGCTTGGTCCACGACGGAACCAGGCGCGGCACGTTCGACATGACGATCGGCTCGCGGAAGATGACGCCGCCGAGGATGTTGCGGATCGTGCCGTTCGGCGAGCGGTACATCCGCTTCAGGCCGAACTCCTCCACCCGGGCCTCGTCCGGGGTGATGGTGGCGCACTTGACGCCCACCCCGTGCTGCTGGATCGCGTGCGCCGCGTCGACGGTCACCTGGTCGTCGGTGGCGTCGCGGTGCTCGATGCCGAGGTCGTAGTACTCGAGGTTCACGTCGAGGTACGGAAGGATCAGCTTGTCCTTGATGAACTGCCAGATGACGCGAGTCATCTCGTCGCCGTCGAGCTCGACGACGGTGCCCTGAACCTTGATCTTGGACATGCATCCTCCGAAGTTCTGTGCTCCTCGGCACGGCGGTTCGATCTCTTGGCTTCAAGATACCTTGGCTGCCCAGACTACCCCGAGGCCGGGTAGGGTCCGGACATGACGCGAACCCGGACCTCGGTCGACGATCTCGTCGAGGGCTATCTGGACGACCACGTCGCGCTGGACCCCATCTCCGCGACGCTCGTCGGCATCACCGGCCACGACACCGAATTGCCCGACCTGTCGCCGGACGGTCTGGCTGCGCAGTCGGAGTTGCGGCGCCGCACCCGGTCCGCACTGGCCGCGGCCACCCCGGCCGACGCGACCGACCGCGTCACGATCGCGGCGGCCACCGAGCGGCTCGACGTCGCCGAGGAGACCCACGAGCTCGGCCTGGACGAGGCCGACCTGAACAACATCGCCAGCCCGATACAGGGCGTGCGCATGGTGTTCGACCTGATGGCCACCGCGACCGCCGACGACTGGGCCGTGATCGCCACCCGGCTCGGCAACGTGCCGGCGGCGATCGACGGGTACGTCACCTCGCTGCGGGCCGCGGCCGCCCGCGATGCGGTCAGCCCGCGCCGACAGGTCGAATCGTGCGTCGCGCAGTGCGACGACAACGTCGGCCCGACCGGGTTCTTCGCCGAACTGGTCGCCCAGGCTGAGGTACCCGCCGCGGTACGGGCCGACCTCGACCGGGGCGCGCAGGCCGCGTCCGACGCGTACGCCCGGCTGCGGACGTTCCTCGCCGACGAACTCCTTCCGGTGGCCCCGGCCGCCGATGCCGTAGGCCGCGAGCGGTACGCCCTGCTGTCCCGGTCGTTCCTCGGCTCGGCCATCGATCTCGACGAGACCTACATCTGGGGCCAGAAGGAACTGGCCCGGATCACCGACCTGATGCAGCAGACGGCGGAACGCATCCAGCCCGGAGCCTCCGTCGCGGAAGCCATGGCCCACCTCGACGCCGATCCGGCCCGCCGGCTCGTCGGCACCGACGCGCTGCAGTCGTGGATGCAGGGCAAGTCCGATGCCGCCGTCGCCGCGCTGGCCGGCACGCACTTCGACATCCCCGAGCCGATCCGCACGCTGGAATGCCGCATCGCCCCCATCCACACCGGGGGCATCTACTACACCAATCCCAGCGAGGACTTCTCCCGGCCGGGACGGATGTGGTGGGCCGTCCCGGAAGGCGTCACCGAGTTCTCGACGTGGAACGAGCTGTCGACCGTCTACCACGAGGGCGTGCCCGGCCATCACCTGCAGATCGCGCAGACCACGTACCGCCGCGAGCTGCTCAACCGCTGGCGGCGGATCGGGTGCTGGGTCTCCGGCCACGGCGAGGGCTGGGCCCTGTACGCCGAGTGGCTGATGGCCGATCTGGGGTTCCTCGACGATCCCGGCGATCTCATGGGGATGCTCGACAGCCAGTCGCTGCGCGCGGCCCGCGTCGTGCTCGACATCGGCATCCACTGCCGCTTCGACGCCCCGGCCGAGGTGGGCGGCGGAGCGTGGGACTACGACAAGGCATGGCGGTTCCTCACCGCCCACTCGGCCAAGTCCGAGCCGCAGCTGCGCTACGAGCTGGACCGCTACCTCGGCTGGCCCGGCCAGGCCCCGTCGTACAAGATCGGCGAGCGGCTGTGGCTGCAGCTGCGCGACGAGGCCCGCCGCCGCGACGGTGACGCGTTCGACCTGAAGTCCTTCCACCGTCGGGCTCTCGACGTCGGCAGCGTCGGCCTGGACGTGCTGCACGACGCGGTCATGGGCCGGTTCGACTAGAACGCTGCCGATTGTGGTTCGGAAGCCACCGTATGTTGAGCGTCCGAACCACAATCGCGAGGAGCTGCGCGGATGACTTCGGTTAGTGCGTTCACCGACGATGTCCTGGCCGATCACGATGCGGTGGCCATCGCCGAGCTGGTGCGACGCGGCGAGCTGAGCGCGGACGAGGTCGCCCGGGCGGCGATCGCCCGGGCGCTGGCCGTCAACCCGCTGCTGGACGCCATCGCGGCGCCGGCCTATGACCAGCCCCGCCTCGGGCCACGCGACGGCGCGCTGTACGGCGTGCCCACGTTCGTCAAGGACAACACCGATGTCGCCGGGCTGCCCACCAACCACGGCACGGCCGCGTTCGTGGCCGGCGCGGCGAAGCACGACGGGCGGTACGCGCGGCAGTTCCTCAGCACCGGGCTGACCGTGCTGGGCAAGAGCCGGCTGCCCGAGTTCGGGTTCAACGCAGCGACGGAGTACCCGTCGGCGCCGCCGGTCCGCAACCCGTGGAATCCCGAGTACTCGCCGGGTGCCTCGTCCGGCGGCGCGGCGGCGCTGGTCGCCTCGGGCGTGGTACCGATCGCGCACGCCAACGACGGCGGCGGCTCGATCCGCATCCCGGCGGCCTCCTGCGGGCTGGTCGGGCTCAAGCCCAGCCGCGGCCGCCACGTGGACGGCGAGACGGCCCGGACGTTGCCGATCAACATGATTTCCGAGGGCGTGCTGACCCGGACCGTCCGCGACACGGCGGCGTTCCTGGCCGCGGCCGAGGACTACCGGCGCAATCCCATGCTGCCCCCGATCGGGCTCGTCGAGGGACCGGCCCGGCGCCGCCTGCGGATCGGGCTCGTGCTCGACACCGTGACCGGCGCCGAGGTCGACGCACCGACCCGGGCGGCGGTCGAGAACACCGCGACGCTGCTGGAGAAGCTGGGCCACCACGTCGAGCCGGTGGAGCTGCCGGTCGGCGAGCAGTTCGCCGACGACTTCGTCCTGTACTGGGGGATGCTCGCGGCGCTGGCCACCCGCCTGGGGCGGTTCACGTTCGGGCGCTCGTTCGACCCGTCCCAGTTGGACGGGCTGACCCAGGGCCTGCATCGGCACTACGTGCGCAACCTGCGGCACACGCCGGCGATGCTGTACCGGCTGCGCCGCACGCCGCGGATCTACGCGCGGATGTTCGCCCGGCACGAGCTGCTGCTGTCGCCGGTGCTCGCGCACGTCACGCCCCGGATCGGCTACCTGAGCCCGAACGTCCCGTTCGACGTGCTGATCGAGCGGCTGCGCGGCTACGTGGCCTACCCGCCGCTGAACAACATCGCCGGATCGCCCGCGATCTCGCTGCCGCTCGGCCAGACCGACGACGGCCGCCCCATCGGCGTGCACCTGGGCGCAGCGTACGGCGACGAGCGCACCCTGCTCGAGGTGGCCTTCGCCCTGGAGGCCGAGCGCCCCTGGCCCCGCATCGGCGCCTGACTCCCCGATTGTGCAATTTCCTGCGGTGTCAGGCCGCAGAGGATTGCACGATCGGATCAGGTCGCGTCGATTGCTGCGGCGGCTCGTAGGACGGTGGCGTCGGCCCAGCGGGCGCCGATCACCTGCAGGCCCACGGGCAGGTCGTCGCGCCCCGTGCCGATCGGGATGGTCGCGGCTGGCAGCCCGACGAGGTTGGCCGGCAGGGCCAGCGCGCACCAGTCGTCGAACGACGCCGGCACCGGGCGGCCGTCGATCGTGGACGGGGCCAGCTGCCCGACCGGGAACGCCGTCACCGGCATCGTCGGCGTCAACAGCACGTCGTAGGCGGCGAGAAACTCCTGCCACGGCTGGGCAAACGCGGCCCGCGCGTCCTGCGCGTCGAGGTAGTCGCGAGCACTCACCGACGCGCCGGCCCGGCAGATCGCCGCGGCATCGGCGCCGACCAGGTCGGGATGCTGCTCGACCAGCCGCCCCTCCGACGCGTACCCCTCGGGCAGCGCGATCGCGTCC
>DASXYE010000146.1:0-6732 GCA_036502695.1 Jatrophihabitantaceae bacterium | reverse complement strand
CGTTCGCGTCGTCGCTGGCGTACTACGACGGGCTACGCCGCTCGCCGCTACCGGCGGCGCTCATCCAGGGTCTGCGCGACAACTTCGGGGCGCACACGTACAAGCGCATCGACCGGGACGGCACGTTCCACACCGAGTGGGCCACCCCCGACCGGGCCGAGCACCCCGCGTAATCCGCTTTTGGCCGCCCAGGCTCGTATGTGATGCCGGGCGGCCAAAACCAGGTATGGCCCGAGGCGGCATTCAGGTAGTTCCACGGGTTCCCCTCCCCCGGTCGGGACCTAGCGTCGAATCGACGCCGGGCCAGATCCGGCATATTCCACAAGGGGGAATTCGAATGATGAACGTGCGCTCGGCGCTGCGCGGAAACAGCTGGCGCCGCCCGGTCCTGCTCGTGGCCGCCGGCCTGGTCGTGCTCGGCACGGTGGCCACGGCAGCGGCCGCGGCCGGCGCCGACGACACACCGCCGCAGGTCCACGGGTGTGTCGCCAAGGGCGTGCTGGGTTTGGGCCAGGGCCAGCTTCGGATCGTGTCCAGCCCGAGCAAGTGCACGTCCGCCGAAACGGCGCTGTCCTGGAACCAGCAGGGCGTCACCGGACCAGCCGGGCCGGCGGGACCGGTCGGGGCGACCGGCGCGCAGGGTCCGAAGGGCGACCTGGGCGCGCAGGGCGTCCAGGGGCCGCAGGGTGATCAAGGCCCGCAGGGCGACGCCGGCCCGGCCGGCCCCGGCCTGCAGTCGGTCGACTACGTGCGGGGCGAGCAGACGACGATCCCGTCCGACGGTGGACACTTCTACGCGGCCTGCCCGGACAACGAACGCCCGCTGAGCGGTGGCTACCTGATCACCCAATACGCCGCGAACGGCAACTTCCGTGATCTCGGCGCGGTGTGGAACGGCAATCAGTACCAGGTCAACATCTGGAACTTCACGGGCAAGGACATGGGGGGCTTCGCCTGGGTGCGCTGCGCCTCGGTCGGCTAAGCGACCACAGACCACCACGGTTTTGGCCGCCCAGGCTCGTATGTGATGCCGGGCGGCCAAAACCGTTTGTTCACTCCCCGGACGGTAGCTCCACGTGGCCGCCGAAGGCCTGGCGCATCGCGGACAGCAGCTTGTCGGCGTACAGCGCCTCGCCGCGGCTGGAGAACCGGGCGAACAGCGCCGCCGATAGCACCGGCATCGGCACGCCCTCGTCGATCGCCGCCTTGACCGTCCACCGACCCTCGCCGGAGTCCGACACCCGGCCGGCCAGCCCGTCCAGCTGCGGGTTCTTCGCCAGCGCGCCGGCGGTGAGATCCAGCAGCCAGGACGCGATCACCGAGCCACGACGCCACACCTCGGTGACCGCGGCAATATCGAAGTCGTATTGGTAGTACTGCGGCTGGTCGATCGGCGCGACCTCGGCGCTGTGCTCGGCGGCTTCCTTGCCGGCGTCGGCGTGTTGCAGCACGTTGAGGCCCTCGGCGTAGGCGGCCATCATGCCGTACTCGATGCCGTTGTGGACCATCTTCACGAAGTGCCCGGCCCCGTTCGGCCCGCAGTGCAGGTAGCCCTGCTCCTCGCGACTCGGGTCGCCGGAGCGCTCCGGCGTCCGCGCCGCCGCGTCCATGCCCGGGGCGATGCTGGCGAACAGCGGGTCGAGGTGGTCGATCACCGAGTCCTCGCCGCCGATCATCAGGCAGTAACCACGCTCGAGGCCCCAGACGCCACCGCTCGTCCCGACGTCCACGTAGTGGATGCCCTTGGGCCGCAGCGCCGCGGCCCGGTCGATGTCCTCGCGGTAGTTGGAGTTGCCGCCGTCGATGATGATGTCGCCGGGCTCCATCAGCTCGGCCAGCTGGTCGACCACCGAGCCGGTCACCGCCGCTGGGATCATGACCCAGGCCACGCGCGGCGTCTCGAGCGCGGCGACGAAGTCCTTCAGGGTCGTCGTGCCGACCGCCCCCTCGTCGGCCAGCGCCTTGATGCTGTCGGCGCTGCGGTCGTAGACGACCGACGTGTGGCCGTCGCGCATGATGCGGCGCACGATGTTGGCGCCCATCCGGCCGAGGCCGATCATTCCCAGTTGCATCGTCACGCCTTCCTTGCGGCCCGGTATCGGGCGATCAACGCGTTGGTCGAGCTGTCGTGGGCCAGCTCGGAATCCGAGACGAGCTCGTCGGCCACCTTCTTCGCGAGCACCTTGCCGAGCTCGACGCCCCACTGGTCGAAGGAGTTGATGCCCCACACGGTGCCCTGCACGAACACGCTGTGCTCGTACAGCGCGACCAGCTTGCCTAGCGCCGCCGGGGTCAACCGATCGAGCAGCAGCGTGTTGGACGGCCGGTTGCCCTCGAACACGCGGTGTGGCACCAGCCAGTCGGCCGTGCCCTCGGCCGCCACGGCGGCAGCGGTCTTGCCGAACGCCAGCGCCTCGGTCTGTGCGAACACGTTGGCGATGAGCAGGTCGTGGTGATTGCCCAGCGGGTTCAACGTGTGCAGGAAGCCGTTGAAGTCGGCCGGGATGAGCCGGGTGCCCTGGTGGATCAACTGGTAGAAGCTGTGCTGCCCGTTCGTGCCGGGCTCGCCCCAGTACACCGGCGACGTGTCATACGTGACGCGCCGGCCGTCCAACGAAACCGACTTGCCGTTGGACTCCATCGTCAGCTGCTGCAGGTACGCGGGGAACCGCTTGAGGTACTGCTCGTACGGCAGCACCGCCTGCGTCTGCGAACCGAAGAAGTCGCTGTACCAGACCGTCAACAAGCCGAGCAGCACCGGCAGGTTCGCACTGAACGGGGCGGTCCTGAAGTGCTCGTCGATCTCGTGGAACCCGTCGAGCAGCTCGGTGAACGCGGCCGGCCCGATGGCGATCATCGTGGACAGACCGATCGCCGAGTCCATCGAGTAGCGCCCGCCGACCCAGTCCCAGAAGCCGAACATGTTCATGATGTCGATGCCGAACTTCTCGACCTCGGCGGTGTTCGTCGAGACGGCCACGAAGTGCTTGGCGATCGCGGCGTCGTCCTTCAACGCGTCGAGCGTCCACTGCCGCGCCGAACGTGCGTTGGTCATCGTCTCGAGCGTGGTGAACGTCTTGGACGACACGATGAACAGCGTCTCGGCCGGATCGAGATCGTGCGTCGCCTCGGCGAAGTCGGTGCCGTCGACGTTGGACACGAACCGGAACGTCAGGTCGCGGGCGCTGTAGTGGCGCAGTGCTTCGTACGCCATGACCGGGCCGAGATCCGACCCGCCGATGCCGATGTTGACGACGTTGCGGATCGGCTTGCCGGTGTAGCCGCGCCACTGCCGGGCCCGCACCCGGTTGGCGAACTCACCCATCCGACCGAGCACCTCGTGCACTGCCGGCACCACGTCGATGCCGTCGACCGCGATCTGCTCCTTGCGCGGGGCTCGCAGCGCCACGTGCAGCACGGCCCGGTCCTCGGTGATGTTGATCTTCTCGCCGGCGAACATGGCGTCGATGCGCCCGCGCAGGCCCGACTCGTCGGCCAGCCGCAGCAGCAGGCGCAGCGTGTCGTCGGTCACCCGGTTCTTCGAATAGTCGAGGTAGATGCCGCACGCCTCGAGCGTCAGCCGCTCACCCCGGCCGGGGTCCTCGACGAACAGCTCGCGTAAGTGGACGTCGCGGATCTGCCCGTAATGGGCCTGCAGCTCCTTCCACGCGCTCCGTTCGGTCAACGGCGGTGCAGTGACCTCAGCCATATGGGCGCCCTCCTGTCCTCTGTGCCATCTCAGCATCCCGGGCAGACTGGACGCCACCGGCGTCCGGTGAACAGCTAACCTCGTCGGGTTATCCGAATGAGACTGAGGGGTTCGTAGTGAGCACTGAGCGGCCGAAGCTGTCCGTGATCGGTACCGGCTACCTGGGCGCCACCCACGCGGTGTGCATGGTCGAGCTCGGCTACGACGTCATCGGGCTGGACGTCGACGAGGAGAAGATCGGCCGCCTGAAGAAGGGCGAGATCCCGTTCTTCGAGCCCGGGTTGCCCGAGCTGCTGACCAAGCACGCCAAGAGCGGGCGGTTGCGGTTCACGACGTCCTACGAGGAGGTCGCCGAGTTCGCCGACGTCCACTTCGTCTGCGTGGGGACACCGCAGAAGAAGGGCGAGTACTCGGCCGACCTGCGCTACGTCGAGGCGGCGTTCACCTCGCTGGCCCCGCACCTGAACCGCAAGGCGCTGGTGGTGGGCAAGTCGACCGTACCGGCCGGTACGGCAGCGCGCATGGAGAAGCTCATGCGCAGCCTCACCCCGTGCAAGGACGTCGAGCTGGCGTGGAACCCCGAGTTCCTGCGCGAGGGCTTCGCCGTCGAGGACACGCTGCGCCCGGACCGCCTGGTGTTCGGCGTGCACTCCGATTGGGCCGAGCAGCAGATGCGGGCCGCGTTCGCCCCGGTCATCGACACCGGCACCCCGGTCATCGTCACCGACTTCGCCACCGCCGAACTGGTCAAGGTGGCGGCCAACTCGTTCCTGGCCACCAAGATCTCGTTCATCAACGCGATGGCCGAGGTGTGCGAGACCACCGGCGCCGACGTTACCCAGCTGGCCGAGGCGATCGGCCACGACGAGCGCATCGGGCACAAGTTCCTGCGTGCCGGGCTGGGCTTCGGCGGCGGCTGCCTGCCCAAGGACATCCGCGCGTTCATCGCCCGAGCCGGCGAGCTCGGCGTCGACCAGGCCGTGTCGTTCCTGCGCGAGGTGGACGAGATCAACCTGCGCCGCCGCGCCCGCACCCTGGAGCTCGGCCTCGACCTGGTCGACGGCACCTACCGGGGCACGCGCATCGCCGTCCTGGGCGCGGCGTTCAAGCCGAACAGCGACGACATCCGCGACTCGCCGGCGCTGGACGTGGCCGCGTCGATCGGACGGCACGGTGGCGACGTCGTGATCTACGACCCGCAGGCCATCGAGAACGCCCGGCGCGTGCACCCCGAGCTGATCTACGTCGAGTCGCTCGACGACGCGCTGGCCGGGGCCGACGTCACACTGCTGCTGACCGAGTGGGACGAGTTCCGCGAGATGGACCCCGCCGTCGTCGGGACGAAGGTCGCGCAGCGCAACATCGTCGACGGCCGCAACGTGCTGGATCCGGTGCAGTGGCGCAAGGCCGGTTGGCGGTACCGGGCGCTCGGCCGGCCGTAACGTGTCTATCGGGGACACGCTTGCTGCCGATCTCGAACGGCGGGTTCGGGACAAGCAGCGGGAATGGCGCTCGCCCGGGCTGGTCGCCGGGCTGGTGCGCGAGGGCGATCTGGCCTGGTCGCTCGGCGTCGGCACGTCGGATGTCGCCGCGCCGGACTCCGCTCCGACGTCGGACACGGCCTTCGCCGTCGGGTCGATCAGCAAGACGTTCACCGCGTCGCTGATCATGACCCTGCGCGACGAGGGCAAGCTGGCGCTGACCGACCCGGTCTCGAAGTACGTGGACGTCCCGGCGCACGGCGGGTTGACGCTGCGGGAGCTGCTGGCCCACGCCTCAGGCCTGCAGCGCGAACCGGTCGGCGACCTGTGGGACACCCTGGTCGTCCCGTCGATCGCGGACGTGGTGCGCGATCTGGCCGAGGCCGAGGCCGTGCTGGCCCCACGCAAGCGCTGGCACTACTCGAACCTGGCGTACTCGCTGCTCGGCGAGGTCGCGGCGCGGGTCGACGGCCGGCCGTGGGCCGAGGCGGTGCAGGCTCGGCTGCTCGACCCGCTGGGCATGACCCGCACCGGGCTGGCCCCGGGCGCGCCGTCGGCGATCGGGTACTACACCGACCCGTTCACCGATCAGGTGCATCCGGAGAAGTGGCCGGACATGGGCGGGTTCTCGTCGGCCGGCGGGCTGTGGAGCACGCTGTCCGACCTGACCCGGTGGGTGTCGTTCCTGACCAGTGGCGCGGACGGCGTGCTGGCCGAGTCGACGATCGAGGAGATGACCCGGCCCGAGATCATGGCCGACCTCGACGCGTGGACGCTGGCCTGGGGTCTCGGCCTGGAACTGCTGCGCCGCGGCGAGCGGATCATGGTCGGCCACGAGGGCGCGATGCCCGGGTTCCTGGCCTGCGTCGCGACCCGCCGGGTCGACCGGGTGGGCGCCGTCGTGCTCTGCAACACGTCGGCCGGCGCCGATCCGGCGACGCTGGCCCTCGACCTGATCGAGGCGACGCTGGACACCGAGCCGCCCGCGGTGGCGCCGTGGCGGCCCGGTCCGCCGGTGCCGGCCGAGCTGGCGCCGCTGGTCGGACGCTGGTGGTCGGAAGGCTCGTCGTTCACGTTCACCGTGGCCGACGGCCGCCTCGAAGCCCGCAAGGACGGCCAGCCGGCCACCAAGCCGCCGGCCGTGTTCGAGGCAATCGGCGCCGACCGCTACCGCACGGTGTCCGGCCGCGAGGAGGGCGAGCAGCTGCTCGTCGAACGCGACGCCGCCGGCGACGTGGCCCGCATCCGGTGGGCCACCTACCCGTTCACCCGCGAGCCGCAGACCTTCGGCAGCTGAGCGGCTCGCCCACCCCCTCTGCGAGTTGTCCCACCCTCGGCGTCGTATAACGCGCCGGAGGTAGGACAACTCCCGGACTGCCGCCGCTCAGCCGTGCAGCAACATCCGGACCTCGGCGGCCAGGCCGATGAGCGGCTCGGGCGCGAGGTCGCCCTCGGCCGGCTGCAGCACGACGGTGGTGGCGCCGGCCTCGGCGTAGGCGCGCACCTGCTCGGCCACCACGGCCGGCGATCCGGTGGCCAGCG
>DASXYE010000145.1:0-2669 GCA_036502695.1 Jatrophihabitantaceae bacterium | reverse complement strand
ACGTTCGAGTGCAAGTCCGGGTACGGGCTGGACGTCGAGACCGAGGAACGCTCGGTGCGCATCGCCCGGGAGTTCACGCCGGAGGTGACGTTCCTCGGCGCGCACGTCGTGCCGCCCGACACGTTCCAGGACGACTACGTCCGGCTGGTCTGCGGCCGAATGCTCGACGCCTGCGCGCCGCATTCCCGCTGGATCGACGTGTTCTGCGAGCAGGGCGCCTTCGACGGTGACGAGACGCGCATGATTCTGCAGGCCGGGCTGGCCCGCGGCTTGGGGGCCCGGGTGCACGCGAACCAGCTGACCGAGGGCCCGGGCGTCCAGATCGCCGTCGAGCTGGGCGCGGCCAGCGCCGACCACTGCACCCATCTGAGCGACAAGGACGTCGATGCGCTCGCGGCGTCCGACACCGTCGCCACGCTGCTGCCGCTGGCCGAGTTCTCGACCCGGTCTCCGTATCCGGACGCGCGACGGCTGCTCGACGCCGGCGCCACGGTGGCCCTGGCCACCGACTGCAACCCCGGCTCGGCCTACTCGACCTCGATGCCGCTGGCCATCGCGCTGGCTGTCCGGGAGATGCGGATGACGCCGGCCGAGGCGGTCCGCGCGGCCACCGTCGGCGGCGCAACCGCGTTGCGAAGGGACGACATCGGGGTGATCGCCCCGGGCCGGCGGGCCGACCTCGTCGTCCTCGACGCGCCGTCCTACATCCACCTGGCCTACCGGCCGGGCGTGCCGCTGATCGCCCAGGTCTGGCGGGCCGGCGTCCCGGTTTGAGTGACCGCTAAATGATGGCGCGGCTCACGGGCCGCCGATCCGTTCAACTGGTGCAAGGATGGCGGATGCGAAGATGACGAGTGGTTCCCTACTCGTCACAACGAGGTGACACGTATGACCCCGAGCCAGCCGCCGGACGCGATCTTCGACGTCTTCTCCCGTCGCTACCTGGCCCACGCCTCCAGCCAGCTGCCCGGACGGGGCACTAGCTCGCTGACGATCCTCGCCCGCGACGCCGTGGCCTTCGGCAGCACGCGCAAGGAGGACGAGACGCTGATCCGGGTCACTGACCTGGACGGGTCCACCACGGCGATCGACATCGTGACCGCGGACGCTCCGTACCTGGTCGACTCGGTGCGCGCCGAGCTGGAGCGGCTGGGCCACCCGGTCGAGCGCATCCTGCACCCGCAGATCGTCGTCACCCGCGACGACCTGGGCACCCTGGTGGACGTCTCGGACATCGACGACAACGCGGAGGTGCCCGACGGAGCCTCGGTCGAGTCGTGGATGCACGTCGAGCTCGACCTGATCGAGCC
Source organism: Jatrophihabitantaceae bacterium (assembly GCA_036502695.1). Taxonomy (GTDB): domain Bacteria; phylum Actinomycetota; class Actinomycetes; order Mycobacteriales; family Jatrophihabitantaceae; genus DASXRA01. The sequence continues at coordinate 1,359 of DASXYE010000145.1, read as the reverse complement.
CGACCAGGCGCCGGGGCTGGCCACCGCGCTGCGCCGCGTGTTCGACGACGTGCACCACGCCGTCGACGACGCGCCGGCGATGTATCAGCTGGTGCGCGACCTGGCCGACGGACTCGAGGCCAACCCCGGGCACTTCGACCGCGACGCCAGCTCCGAGGCGGCGGCGTTGCTGCGCTGGCTGGTCAGCGGCTCGTACATGGTGCTGGGCCACGCCGCCTACTCGGCCAACGACCTGGCCAGCCCGGCCCGGTCATCTGCCCCGGCGGACGCGCAGGGCGTACTGCGCGGCGGTCCGGGCAGCGCGACGATCTCGCCGCTCGAACTGCTGCCGGCGTTCCGCAGTGGGGCGCCGCTGGTGATCTTCAAGTCGCCGCTCGTGTCCCGGGTGCGCCGCTCGTCGCACTACGACTGCGTCACCGTCGTCACGCCCGAGGGCGGCACCGACGGCCAGACCGTCCACGTGTTCCTCGGCCTGATCACCACCAGCGAGGACGGCACGGTCGGCCGGGTGCCGGTGGTGCGCAAGCGCATCGCCGAGATCCTGCTGCGGTCCGGGGTGCGCGGCAACAGCCACACCGGCCGGCAGCTGCTGGCCGCGCTGCGGACCCTGCCCCGCGACGAGTTGCTCGAGGCGCCCACCGCCGACCTGCTGCGGTTGGCCCAGCTCGTGGTGGCACGCGCCGAGCATGGCCAGGTCGGCGTGTTCGCCCGCATCCACCTCAACCGCGACTTCGCCAGCATCCTGGTGTACTTCCCGGCCGAGCGGTTCGGGCCGGAGACCCGCCGCCGGGTCGAGGCCGTGATCGCCGCGCAGTGGCCGGGCGACGTCATCGACCGCGACGACCGGATCGTCGAGCTGGGCCTGGCCCGGATGCAGTTCCTCATCGCGCTGCGGCCCGGCACGCCCCCGCCGAGCCCGGACCGGCACGCCGTCGAGCAGGAGGTCCTGCGCGTCACCCGACGGTGGAGCGACGACCTGGCCGACCTGCTCACCGTCGGGCACGGCGAGGAGGAGGGCGAGCGGCTGGCCCGCCGCTACGACGGGGCGTTTCCCGAGGCGTACAAGGAGGATTTCGGCGCCGGGACGGCCGTCGACGACCTCAAGCGCATGGAGTCCCTGCCCGAGGACGACGGGCTGGGCTTCCACGTCTACACCCCGCCGTCCGACGACGATGCCGACCGCCGGCTGAAGGTGTACCGCACCGGGTCGCCGCTGTCGCTGGCGAAGGCGTTGCCGATCTTCAGCCAGATGGGCATCGAGGTACTCGACGAGCGGCCCTACGAGATCACCCGTCCGGACGGCACCGAGTCGTTCATCTACGACTTCGGGCTGCGCCTGCCGGTCGGGGTCGACCTGCA
>DASXYE010000144.1:0-10452 GCA_036502695.1 Jatrophihabitantaceae bacterium | reverse complement strand
GCTCCTCGGCTACGGCGCCGCCGCGGTGAACCCGTACCTGGCGTTCGAGACGATCGAGGACCTGGTGGCCCGCGGTGCGATCCCCGGGCCGGTCGACGACGCGATCGCCCGCTACGTCAAGGCATTGAGCAAGGGCGTGCTCAAGGTGATGTCGAAGATGGGCATCTCGACGGTCGCGTCCTACATCGGTGCGCAGGTCTTCGAGGCGTTCGGTCTGGGGCAAGACGTCGTCGACGAGTACTTCACCGGCACGCCGTCGCGGCTGGGCGGGGTCGGCCTGGATGTGCTGGCCGCCGAGGCCGAGGCTCGCCATACCCTGGCGTATCCCGTCGTGCCGTCGGCGCGCGCGCACCGGCAGCTGGACGTCGGCGGTGAGTACCAGTGGCGCCGCGAGGGTGAGCTGCACCTGTTCAACCCCGAGACGGTGTTCCTGCTGCAGCACGCGACCCGGCAACGTCGCTACGAGGTGTTCGCCGAGTACGCCGCCAAGGTCCACGAGCTGGACCGGCGGGGCGGCACCCTGCGCGGCCTGTTCGAGTTCCGGTCGTCGCGGGACCCCGTGCCGCTCGACGAGGTCGAGCCGGTGTCGTCCATCGTGCAGCGCTTCGCGACCGGCGCGATGTCCTACGGGTCCATCTCGGCCGAGGCGCACGAGACGTTGGCCATCGCGATGAACCGCCTGGGCGGCAAGTCGAACAGCGGCGAGGGCGGCGAGGACGCCCGGCGGTTCACGCCCGACCAGAACGGCGACCTGCGCCGGTCGGCGGTCAAGCAGGTGGCGTCCGGACGGTTCGGCGTGACGTCGCATTACCTCGTCAACGCCGACGACATCCAGATCAAGGTGGCCCAGGGCGCCAAGCCGGGGGAGGGCGGTCAGCTGCCCGGCTTCAAGGTCTACCCGTGGATCGCGCGCACCCGGAACTCGACGCCCGGCGTGGGCCTCATCAGCCCGCCGCCGCACCACGACATCTACTCGATCGAGGACCTCGCCCAGCTCATCCACGACCTGAAGAACGCCAACTCCGAGGCGCGCATCCACGTCAAGCTGGTCGCCGAGTCGGGCGTGGGGACGGTCGCGGCGGGAGTCTCCAAGGCACACGCCGACGTGGTGCTGATCTCCGGGCACGACGGCGGTACCGGCGCGGCGCCGCTGACGTCGCTGAAGCACGCTGGGTTGCCGTGGGAGCTCGGGCTGGCCGAGACGCAGCAAACCCTGCTGCTGAACGGATTGCGCGATCGGATCACCGTCCAGGTCGACGGCGCGATGAAGACCGGCCGCGACGTCGTGGTGGCCGCGCTGCTCGGCGCCGAGGAGTACGGGTTCGCCACCGCGCCGCTGATCGTGTCGGGCTGCGTGATGATGCGGGTGTGCCACCTGGACACCTGCCCGGTCGGCGTCGCCACGCAGAACCCGGTGCTGCGCGAACGCTTCACCGGACGCCCCGAGTTCGTCGTCACGTTCTTCGAGTTCATCGCCTCGCAGGTGCGCGAAATCCTTGCGTCACTGGGATTCCGGTCCCTGGACGAGGCGATCGGGCACGTCGAGCTGCTCGACACGAACGAGGCGATCGAGCACTGGAAGACGTCCGGGCTGGATCTGTCGCCGATCCTGGCCACGCCGTCGACGCCGCCCGGACCGGAGCGCCGGCGTACCCGTTCGCAGAACCACGGTCTGGACGCCGCCCTGGACAACACGCTCATCCAGTTGTGCGAGGGCGCGCTGCTCGACGGAGACCGGGTGTCGCTGGAGCTGCCGGTGCGCAACGTCAACCGCACGGTCGGCACGATGCTCGGCTCGTACGTCACCCGCCGGTACGGTTCGGCCGGCCTGCCCGACGGGACGATCGACGTCACGTTCCGCGGTTCGGCCGGCCAGTCGTTCGGCGCGTTCGTTCCGTCCGGCATCACGTTGCGGCTGATCGGCGACGCGAACGACTACGTCGGCAAGGGGCTGTCCGGTGGCGTGGTCGCCGTGCGCCCCGACGAGGCGGCGCCGTTCGCGGCCGAGCGCAACGTCATCGCCGGCAACGTCATCGGCTACGGCGCCACGTCCGGCGAGATCTACCTGCGGGGCGTCGTCGGCGAGCGGTTCTGCGTCCGCAACTCGGGGGCGACCGCGGTGGCCGAGGGCGCCGGCGACCACGCCCTGGAGTACATGACCGGCGGCCTGGCCGTGATCCTCGGCCGCACCGGACGCAACGTCGGGGCCGGCATGTCCGGCGGGGTGGCGTACGTGCTCGACCTCGATCCGGCGCTGGTCAACGGCGAACTGGTCGACGTCGGGGGACTGTCCGGCGAGGACGCGCTGGCCCTGCGGGCGGTGCTCGAGCAGCACGCGGCGCTGACCGGCTCAGCGGTAGCGGCCGCGCTGCTCGCGGACTGGCCGTCCGCCCTGGATCGCTTCTCGGCGGTCGTGCCGCGCGACTACCGCCGGGTGCTGGAGGCGACGCGCCGGGCCGAGGCCGCGGGCGAGGACGTCGACGCCGCGGTGATGGCCGCCGCCCGCCGCTGACTCGTTGCCGTTGGCCGATTCTCCCGGTGCGCACGCTGCGTGACGCTCTGGCGCATGTGGGCGTTGCGGGGCTAACATCCGCGAATCCGCAGTCGGGGGCGCCCTTGAGGGAGGACGCATGCGTCGTTCCACCACTGTTCGTCTCATCGCCGCCGTGGTCACGGTCGTCGGCTTCGGCGCCACCGCCGGCCCGCCCGGCGCGCTGGCCCAGCCGCCGGCACCGGCTGCTGACTCGACCCGCCAGATCGACTACCACGGCTCGACCAGCTACCTCGACTTCGTGCGGGGCCGCTTCGACGGTGCCCGGTTGGCGCTGTCCGGCGACGGGGCCATCACGTTCGCCCGCAGCGCCGGAACGCTCGACTACACCGACCCGTTCGACACCGCGGCCGGGCCGACGTCCTACGACTACGCGACCTGGACGTCGCCGGTGCACCGCGTCGGATTCGGGCTGACCGAGCTGGTGTCCAGCTGGACGGCCGACACCCCGCACGGCACCTGGGTCCAGGTCGAGATGCGCGGCACGACCGCGACCAACGCCGCGACCAAGTGGTACGTGATGGGTCGCTGGACCTCGCAGATGGCTTCGGCCGCGACCGGCGACATCCATCGCGTATCGGTCGACGGCCAGCGCGACGCCAACGGCACGGTGTCGACCGACACCTACTTCTCGGCCGACGGGGTGGCTCTGCAGAGCTACCAGCTGCGCGTGACGCTGTACCGCGAGCACGGCACCAACGCCCGGCCGACGGTGCGCTCGGTCGGCGCGATCGCCTCGGCGCTGCCCGATGACACCACCGTGCCGGCCGGTCCGCTCGGCGGCGCCGAGGGCATCACGCTGGACGTGCCGGCGTACTCGCAGGAGGTCCACATCGGTGAGTACCCGGACTTCGACGGCGGCGGCTCGGCGTGGTGCAGCCCGACCTCGACCGAGATGGTCACCGAGTACTGGGGGCACCACCCGCGTCCGGCCGATCTGACCGGCATCCCGTACGCCGACCCGAGCGTCGACTACGCCGCCATGCACGTCTACGACTGGCAGTACCCCGGGGCGGGCAACTGGCCGTTCAACGTCGCGTACGCCGCCTCGTACGGCCTGGAGGGCCAGGTCGTGCAGCTGCACTCGATGACCGACGCCGAGCGCTTCATCAAGGCCGGGATTCCCCTTGTCGTGTCGATACATTTCGACTCGAGTGAGCTGGACGGCGCCGGCTACAGCACCGACGGCCACCTGATGGTGATCCGCGGGTTCGCGGCCAACGGCGACGTCGTGGTGAACGACCCGGCCTCGCACCTGATCAAGAGCGACGGCGCCGTCGAGACGACGTACAAGCGCCAGCAGTTCGCCAACGTGTGGCTGCCGAGCGATCGCAGCGGCGGCACCGCCTACGTGATCCACCCGGCCGGCTGGCCCGTCCCGCGCGTCTAGGGCGGGGCCTCGCGCGATTGTGGTTCGGAAGCCACCGTATTCGGTGCGTCCGAACCACAATCGGGTCAGACGCTAGGCGTAGCGGCGGGCGATCGCCTCGGCCCGGACGCCGTAGCCGCCGCCGAACATGACGGCGTGGGCGAGCAGCGGGTGCAGTTGATGCAGGCCGATCCGCGAACGCCACCCGTCGGCCAGCGGCGTGGCCTCGTCGTAGGCGGCGACGATGCGATCGAGGTGCGGAGCGCCGAACAGGTCGAGCATGGCCAGGTCGGTCTCGCGGTGCCCGCCGTAGGCGGCGGGGTCGATCAGCCAGACCCGATCGGCGCTCCACAGCAGGTTGCCGCCCCACAGGTCGCCGTGCAGCCGGGCCGGCGGTTCGGGCGGGCCGGCCAGCTCAGCCAGGCGCGCCGCGACCCGCTCGAGCGGCGCCGGCTCGGGCAGCGCGCCGGCATCGGCCGCCTGCCGGATCAGCGGCAGCAAGCGGGTAGCCGCGAAGAACTCCGCCCAGGTCCGTGCCGCCTCGTTCCCCAGTCGCAGCCGCCCGGCGTAGCCCGGCCAGTCGGCGCCGAACCGGTCCGCCCCGGCGCCGTGCACGCCGGCCAGCTCGCGCCCGAACCGTTCGGCCGCCGCCACCGTGGGCGCCGCCGCGGACAGCCAGGACAGCACCAGCACCTCGGGGCCGACGCTCAGCACGGATGGCACCGGCGCCCCGGCGCGCGCCAGCCAGGTCAGGCTGCGGGACTCGGCGTCGAACATCGCCGTATCGCCGGAGAACGTCTTCGCGAACCCCACCGAACCGTCGGCGAACCGCACCCGCCAGGCCGCGCAGATGTCCCCGCCGGGCACCGCCCGGACGTCCGCGACCGGCCGTCCGCACGCGGTAGCGACCATCGCTGCGACGTCGGTCACGTCGGCATCGTAGTGTTGTACTCGTGGCACGTCGCGCAAAGATTGTCTGCACCCTCGGGCCGTCCACCGACTCTCCCGAACGCGTCCGCGCGCTCGTCGAGGCCGGGCTGGACGTGGCCCGACTGAACTTCAGCCACGGCGAGCACGAGGAGCACGGTCGCCGGTTCCGCGAAGTGCGCCAGGCCGCCGAGGTGACCGGACGCAACATCGCCATCCTGGGCGACCTGCAGGGGCCGAAGATCCGCCTCGGCCGGTTCGCCGAAGGCAAGACCGTGTGGAACACCGGCGAGCGCGTCCGCATCACCGTCGAGGACATCGAGGGCACCCACGACCGGGTGTCCACGACGTACAAGCAGCTGGCCGACGACGTGCGTCCGGGCGATCGGCTGCTCGTCGACGACGGCAACATCGGGCTGGTCGCCGTCGAGATCGAGAACGGCACCGACGTCGTCTGCGACGTCACCGAGGGCGGGCCGGTCAGCAACAACAAGGGCCTGTCGCTGCCGGGTGTCTCGGTCAGCGTCCCGGCCATGTCGGAGAAGGACGCGGACGACCTGGAGTTCGCGCTCAAGCTCGGCGTCGACTTCATCGCGCTGTCGTTCGTGCGGGCGCCCGAGGACGTCAAGCTCGTGCACCAGATCATGGACTCGGTCGGCATCCGCCGTCCGGTGATCGCCAAGATCGAGAAGCCGGAGGCGGTCGACCGGCTCGAAGAGATCGTGCTGGCCTTCGACGGCATCATGGTCGCCCGCGGCGATCTCGGCGTCGAGCTGCCGCTCGAGCAGGTGCCCATGGTGCAGAAGCGGGCCGTGCAGATCGCCCGCGACAACGCCAAGCCGGTGATCGTCGCGACGCAGATGCTCGAGTCGATGATCACGCACTCGCGGCCGACCCGGGCCGAGGCATCCGACGTGGCCAACGCCGTGCTCGACGGCGCCGACGCGGTGATGCTGTCCGGTGAGACGAGCGTGGGCACCTACCCGGTGCAGACGGTCGCCACCATGTCGCGGATCATCGTGTCCGTCGAGGCCTCGGGCGTGCACCCGCCGGCGCTGCAACACAATCCGCGCACGTCGGCCGGCGCCATCGCCAAGGCGGCCAAGGACATCGCCGACGCGATGGGCGCCGCCGCCATGGTCGCGTTCACCCAGACCGGCGACACGATGCGCCGGCTGTCCCGGCTGCAACCGTCCCAGCGGCTGCTGGCGTTCTCGCCGGACGAGAACGTGCTGCGCCAGCTGGCTCTGCTCTGGGGCGTCGAGGGCCACCTGGTGTGGATGGTGCGGACCACCGACGAGATGGTGCGCCAGGTCGACGCTGCCCTGGTCCAGCGCGGGGTCTGCCGGCGCGGTGACCTGGTGATCGTGGTGGCCGGCACGCCACCGGCGACTCCGGGCGCGACGAACACCATCCGCGTCCACCACATCGGAGACGTGCTCAAGAGTGGCGGCTGAGCTGGAGACGGTCACCCAGGCGCCGACGTCCGGGCAGGCCGTCGTCGACGGGCTGGTGCGGCTGCTCGACCTCGAGCCGATCGAGGTGAACATCTTCCGCGGCGTCAGCCCCAAGGAATCACACCAGCGCGTGTTCGGCGGCCAGGTCGCCGGGCAGGCCCTCGTCGCCGCCGGGCGCACCGTCGAGTCCGATCGCGCCGTGCACTCGCTGCACTCGTACTTCATCCGCCCGGGTGATCCGGCCATCCCGATCGTCTACATGGTCGATCGCGCCCGGGACGGTCGGTCGTTCTCGATCCGCCGGGTGACGGCCATCCAGCACGGCGAGCCGATCTTCGTGCTGTCCGCGTCGTTCCAGCTGCGCCAGGGCGGGCTGGATCATCAGTCGCCGATGCCCGACGTGCCGCGGCCGGACGAGTTGCCCACCATCGAGGAGCGCGTCGCCGGCTTCGACGAGATCGCCGCGGTGTTCCGGCAGCTGCCGCGGCCGTTCGACCTGCGCTACGTCGACGACCCGCCGTGGGTGCAGCGCCAGCACGGCCCCCGCGGCGCCGCCCCGCACCGGGTGTGGCTGCGCGCTGACGGCCGGCTGCCCGACGATCCGCTCATCCACGTCTGCGCGTTGACGTTCGCCTCCGACCTGACCCTGCTCGAGACGGTGCTCGTGCATCACGGGCTGGCCTGGCTGCTCGATCCGGTGGTCAGCGCCTCGCTGGATCACGCGATGTGGTTCCACCGCCCGTTCCGGGCCGACGAGTGGTTCCTGTACGACATGTCCTCGCCGTCGGCCTCGGGTGGCCGTGGCCTCGCGACCGGGCAGATCTATGCCCTGGACGGCCGGCACACGGTGAGCGTCGTGCAGGAAGGCATGATGCGCGTCCCGTCGGCGTAGTAGTACGGTACGTAGTACGCTGTCGACATGCGTCGAATACCTGTGCGCGTCTTGAATCAGGACACTGCTGGCGTGCTGGCTAGGGTCGAGGAGGGCGAGTCCGTGGAGATCACGAGCCGGGGCAAGCCGGTCGCGCGACTCATTCCGATCGTTGAGGGCGAGCTGGCAGATCTCGTTGCCGAAGGTTGGGTCACTCCTGCGCTTGTACACGGGCCTATCCCGATGCCGGAAGAGGTCTTCGAGGACGATGCGGTGTCAGCGGCCCTGGCAGCTCAGCGAGATGAAGAGCGCTGGTGATCTATCTCGATAGCAGCGCGATCGTCAAGTTGATCGGCGTCGAATCGGAAACGGCGGCATTGCTTCGGTGGCTCGGGCGCCACGCCAATACCGGCTTGGTCACGTCGGCCTTGTCCGAGGTCGAGGTACCGCGGGCGCTGCGGCGAACCCGGCCGTCGTCGCTCGCCTTGGCGGCTGGTGTGCTGCGACGCTTCGACCGAATCGACGTCAACAATGCCGTCCGGGCAACCGCCGCGGCCTACACCGAGCCGCACCTGCGTTCGTTGGATGCGATCCACCTGGCCACCGCTGAGGTGTTGATCGCATCCGGGAAGGCGATCTCTGCGTTCGTCAGCTACGACCGGCGGCAGAACGAGGGCGCCCGGGCCGCCGGATTGACGGTGGCCACGCCCGGGGCATCACGCAGATAGTTCCGCCCAGGCGGCTTCGATGTGCCGGCGCTGCGTCTGCGGCGAGCCGATGGCGAAGCGCAGCACGACCTGACCGTTCACCGCGGTATGGGTCAGGTACAGCCGGCCACCCGCGTTCACCCGTTCCATGAGTGCGCGGGTCGCGTCGTCGCCGGCCCGCAGCCGGAACGTCACGAGCGACAGGGGATGCGGGGCCACCAGCTCGAACTGCTCGTCGGCCGCGACCCAGGACGCGAACTCCTGGGCCAGCTCGACGTGTCCGCGGATGTGTTCCCGTAGCCCGGACGCGCCGTACCACCGGATGACGGCCCACAGCTTGAGCGCCCGGAACCGGCGTCCGAGCGGGACGTGCCAGTCGCGGTAGTCGATCACCGCGCCGGACTCGGTGGCCTGGTTGCGCAGGTACTCGGGCAGGATCGACATCGCGCCGACCAGCGTAGCCCGATCGGCCACCCAGAACGTATGGCAGTCGAAGCTGGTCAGTAGCCACTTGTGCGGGTTGGTGCCGTAGGAGTCCGCGAACTCGACGCCGTCGTTCAGCCAGCGCAGTTCGGGGCAGACCGCGGCCACCCCGGCCCACGCCGCGTCGACATGCAGCCAGGCTGCATGTTCGTGGGCGATGGTGGCCAGCTCGCGAACCGGGTCGACCGCGCCGGTGCCGGTGGTGCCTACCGAGGCCACGACGAACGCCGGGGTGAACCCCGCGGCGATATCGGCCTCGATCAGCGCGCGCAGGTGATCCGGGCGGGCGGCCTGGGTCACCGGATCGACGTCGATCTTGCGCAGCGCGTCCGCGCCGAGGCCGGCCACCCGGCACGCTTTCTCGACCGAGCTGTGCGTCTGCGCCGAGGTGTACGCCGTGAACCGTCCACTGTGGACACCCTGCCGCTCGGTGGCGCCGCCGCTGACCCGATGCAGGGCGGCCAGCAGAGCGACGAGCACCGCGTCGGATGCCGTGTGCTGGATGACGCCGTTGTCGCGGAACCGATCGGGCAGTCCGAGCAGCTCCCGCAGCCATTCCAGGACGTGGGTCTCGAGCTCGGTGGCCGCCGGCGAGGTCGCCCAGATCATGCCCTGCACGCCCAGCCCGGACGCCAGCAGATCGCCCAGGATGGCCGGCCCGCTGGCATTCGCCGGGAAGTACGCGAAGAACGACGGGTGCTGCCAGTGCGTGATGCCCGGCATGATCACGTCGTCCAGGTCGCGCAGCACGGCGTCGAATCCCTCGCCCTGCTCGGGCGGTGTCGCCGGCAGAGCGGAACGGACGGCGCCCGGTTCGACCTGCGACAGCACCGGGTACCGCTCGAGCTGCTCGTAGTAGTCAGCGATCCAGTCGACGACGCGGTGGCCGTGCTTGCGGAACTCGTCCGGCGACATGTGGGTCACCGGGCCAGTGTGCCGGGAAGTGTGCCGGGAGGGGACGCCTGGGGGATCGCCCCCTCCCGGCTCCCCTCCTAGAAGGCGCCCAATCCGTTCGGGACGCCGACGCCGGTCGGGCCGTCCCAGCCGGTTACCCCGGTGCAGGTGGCGGCGGTGAACTGAGTGCAGTCGGCGGCGCCGTTCTGCGAATTCGAGCCGCCCACCACGTCCTCGATGGAACCGGCAGGCGCGCTGTACATCGTGTTCGGGCCGTTGACGCCGGTGGTGCCGGCGCGGGCGTACAAGCCGGCCAGATAAGGCGATGCGGCGCTGGTACCGCCGACGACCAGCCAGCCGCCGCCGGTGCCGCTGTCCGGCGTGTACGTGTCGTAGACGGCGACGCCGGTGTGCGGATCGGCATCGGCCGACACGTCGGACACGGCCCGGTGCCCGTTGCAGTTCGCGGCCACCGCGGCCGGTTGACCCACCGCGGCGGGCAGGTCCAGCGCGCAGCCGCTGCCGGCGCCCACCCACTTCGTCGTGCCGTCGCTGGACGTGAACTGCCCGCCCCACGCCGACTTGGTGAACGTCTGCCCGCCGTCGCCGGAGGTGAGCGTGATGCCGCCGGCCGAGGTCACCCACGGCAGTTCCTGCGGCCAGATCTGGGAGCTGCCGGTGTAGCCGTTGTCGCCGGACGAGGCGACGATCGCGACGCCCGGGTGGTGCAGCGCCTGCGCCGGGGCGCCGGTGCCGAGCAAGCCACCCTGCAGGCCGGTGGGCAGGCCGTAGCTCATGCTGACCGCCTTGGCGCCCAGGCTCACCGCCTCGTTCACCGCGGTGCCGAAGTCGGTGGCCAGCGCGCCGGGCAGGCCCAGCGTGGCGGCCAGCAGCAGCTCGAGCAGGTTCATCGGGATCTGCACCATCGTGATCGTGCAGGTCGGGCAGGCGGCCGAGGCCATCTGCACGTCGAGCGCCGTCTCGGTGGCGTAGGACTCTTCGACCGAGGCGAGCGACGCGTTCGGGGCGAGCGGCGGGCCGCCGTGGTAGTCGACGATCTTCAGGCAGCCGTTGGCCGTCGTGCACGCCGGCAGGCCGTACTGGCTGCGGTAGTGGGTGAGGTCGGCCTCCAGGTTCGGATAGGCGCCGACGCCGACGATCGTCACGTTGTTGGCCGAGCCGCCGGTCGCGGG
>DASXYE010000143.1:0-5013 GCA_036502695.1 Jatrophihabitantaceae bacterium | reverse complement strand
GCAACACCGAGGTGTGGTCGAACACCTGCGAGTTCACCCAGCCGCCACGGCTCCACGGCGACACCACCGTCATCGGCACGCGCGGGCCGAGGCCGATCGAGGTGGGCGGGCCGAACGGCGGCGGCAACCCGTTGGTCAGCGGCTGCACGGCCGGCAACATCTCGTGCGCCGTGCCGTCCGGGGCGAACGGCGGCGGCACGTGGTCGTAGAAGCCGTCGTTCTCGTCGTAGTTGATCAGCACCACGGTGGACGCGGCCAGCTCCGGGTTGCCCCACACCGCGTTCAGCACGCCCTGCACGTACGCCTCGCCGTCGACCGGGCGGGCGGCCGGGTGCTCGCTGTACCCGTACGGCGCCACCACCCACGACACGGCGGGCAGGGTGCCCGCCGCACAGTCGGCCGCGAACTGGGCAATCACGTGGTCGACGTTCTTGCCCAGCCCCGAGTCCGGCTTCCACGCCGTGCGCAGCGAAGCCCGCTCGGCCAGCTGCCGAACGCTCGGGTCCGTCGAGGCGAGCGCGTCGTGGTAGGCCTGAAACAGCCACAACGGGTTGTCGCCGTAGTCGCCGACGAACCCGTCCGATCCGTCGCCGACCTCGTCGTTGGCGTACACCTGCCACGAGATGCCGGCCGACTGCAGCCGTTCCGGGTAGGTAGTCCAGCTGTACACCGGCTGGTAGTCGGACGGGTTGTAGGTGGCCGGCCCGCCGGCGACGCCGTCCGGGTCGATGGTGCCGGTCCAGTGGTAGAGCCGGTTCGGGGTGGTCGGTCCCTGGATCGAGCAGAAATAGTGGTCGCAGATCGTGAACGCCGAGGCCAGCGCCCGGTGGAACGGGATGTCGCCGGTGTCGAAGTAGGACATGGTCATCTCGGACTTGGCCAGGATCCACTGGTTGTAGCGGCCGCCGTGCCAGGCGAGGTGCGTGGTGTCCCAGTCGTGGGCGAGGTCGCCGAGGTCCTGGCCGTCGACCTTCGACGTGTCCACCCGGAACGGCAACAGGTAGCCGCCGTCGAGCCGCAGCAGGTCCGGCTGGCGGATCACGCCGCGCAGGGCGGCCCGATCGGCGAAGCCCCGCACGCCGCGCATCGTCCCGTAGTAGTGGTCGAACGAGCGGTTCTCCTGCATCAGCACGACCACGTGCCGGACGTCGTCGAGGCTGGCGCGGGAAGGACCGCGTCGTGGCGTCGCCGCGCCGGCGGGCAGGTTGGCCAGCAGGCCGGCTGCGGCCGCCGCGCCGGCGGCCCCGCCCATGAACGTCCGGCGACTCACTTCGACCATGGCAAGACTCCTCGATCAGACGTCTTGGACGAGCGACCAGGATGGTGGCGAACGGCGCAACTCGTCAAGACACGGCAGATGTCGGGCCGGCGAAAATTGGGAGCCCGGACGTCCTCTCGGTCGGGCATGATGCCGGCCATGACCGAGTCGACGACCGACGATCCGCGCGTCGCGTTCGTGTACCAGGAGGCGCTGCGTGGCCTGGTGGGCCAGCAGGCGGCTGTCGAGAGCTTGCACAACCGGGCGGCCACCCTCGTGTTTGCCGCGTCGTTCGCGGGTTCGCTGCTCGGCAGCCGGGCGCTCGGCGACGGCGTCGGCGCGTGGGACTGGACCGCGATCGTGCTGCTCTTGCTGATCGGCGCGCTGACCGTGGTGCTGCTGTGGCCGTACTACGACCTCGCGTTCCGGTTCGACCCCGAAGATCTGCTCACCCGCTACGTCGACGCCGAGGACGCAGGGTCGGTGACGGACATGCAGCGAGCCCTGGCCCTACGGATCAAGCAGGATTTCGCGAACAACGGCCGGATCGTCAGACGGCTGCGCGAGACGTTCCAGGTCGCCCTGGTGCTGCTGCTCGGCGAGATCATGGCCTGGATGTTCTCCATCGCCGCCTAGATCCCGCAGCGCCGGCCGCGCCTACAGCCAGGCGTTGGCGCGGGCCAGCTCGGCGGCGACGTCCACCAGCCGCTCGACCGCCGGCGGGGCCTCGCCGCGCCATACCGCCTCGATGGCCAGCGCGGACTCCGGTGCCGTCGTCGCGACGAGGGCGACACCACGCGGCTGCTGCTCGCGCAGCGAGTCGTTGATCAGCGCCACGCCCCGGCCCCGGGCGATGTAGCCCCACACCGTGTTGCCGGTGGCCCGCTCGTCGAGCTCGGGCTCGAACCCGGCCGCCCGGCAAGCCGCGAGGACGGCGTCGTAGAACCCGGGCGCCATGTCCCGGGGCCACACCTCGAAGCGCTGATCCCGCAGGCTCGCGAGCTCGACCGGCCCGGCGTGGGCCAGCGGATAGCGGGCGTCCACCGCCACACGCAGCGGCTCGCGGCGCACAGTCCGGCGACGGAAGCCCCGCGGGTAGGACGTCATCGGGGCCAGTGCCAGGTCCAGCCGCTCGCTGAGCAGCAGGTCGGGGATGTCGCCGCCGAACACCTCCCGGGCATCCACCCGTAGCTGGGGATAGCGCTCACCGAGCCGGGCGAGCAGCCGCGGCGTGGTGTCCCAGGCGGTCGTCAGCGTGTAGCCGAGCCGCAGCGTGCCGGCCTCGCCCCGAGCCGCGGCCTGCACCCGGCGGGTGGCTCTATCCACCGAGGTCAGGATGCGCCGGCAATCGGCCAGGAAGACCGCACCCTCGGCGGTCAGCTCGACACTGCGCGGGCTGCGTCGCAGCAGCGTCACGCCGAGCGACCGTTCCAGCGACCGCACGTGCTGGCTCACCGCCTGCTGGGCGATGAACAGATCCTCGGCCGCCCGGGTGAAACTGCGGTGCCGCGCCACCGCGACGAACGTGCGCAGCTGCCGGAGATCGAAATCCGAATCGCGGGCCACGGCTGAGCAGCGTATTCGACCCGTCAGCGACAAGCTGGGCTTGTGGTGCTACATCAATCGCTGCTTGCTGGCGATCTTCGAGCGCCCATAGGCTCGATCTGGCCGACCGTCAGGCGATCACCGTTGTTCTATTGGGGGAATTGGATGAGTGCCGCGCAGTCGCAGACCGAGCCCGAGCACCGCATGCGCGTCGATCTGGTGTCGACGACGCCCAAGCGGGTGCTCGTCGTCGTGGCCAATCCGGCGGTGTCGACAACGCTCGGCTGGCCGGTCGGGTTCTGGGCGGCCGAGCTCACCCATCCCTACTTCGAGCTGACCGAGCGCGGCGTCGAGGTCACCATCGCCAGCCCGGACGGCGGGAAGGTGGAGATGGACGGGCTGAGCGATCCGCGCGACCCGTCGAAGTGGTCGGCGAGCGACCTGATCACGATGGGCTTCGTCAACACCCCGGAGTTGCTGGCCCTGCTGGACAGTACAGCCAAGCTGTCTGATCTGGAGGTCGCCGACTTCGACGCGATCATGGTGGCCGGCGGGCAGTCGCCGATGTTCACGTTCCGCGACAACGCCTCGGTGGCGGACGCCCTGCGCGGGTTCTACGAGGCCGAGAAGCCGACCGCCGTGTACTGCCACGGCACGGCGGCGCTCATCGACCTGCGGCTCTCGGACGGTTCGTACCTGGTGGACGGCAAGACGGTCACCGGGTTCTCGAACGCCGAGGAGGAGTTCAGCGACGAGTTCGTCGGCCAGCGGGTGATGCCCTACCGCGTCGAGGACGAGCTGCGCCGCTGCGGGGCCAATTACGTGCAGGGTGGGCTGTTGAAGGCGTTCGCCGTTCGCGACGGACGGCTCATCACCGGCCAGCAGCAGTACTCGGCCCGGGCGGTGACCCGGCTCGTCATCGAAGCCATGGGCGTTTGAGCCGGCCACGGCAGCCGGCCGGTTCGCCCGAGCTCTAACCCGTGATGCTGGGCTTGCCGTCTTCGACGTGGCCGGCGAACCGGCGCCGGTAGGTCGCGAACTTGGCCAGCGTCACGGCGATGTCGTACCAGCCGTGCTTCGGCTGGACGGTCACCGACGAGCTGCCGTGCCGGATCGCGATCGTCCGGGCCGGACCGCCCAACCCACCGACCCGCGCGATCACATCGCCCGCGGTGGACTTGCGGAACGTCACGACCAGCCGCGAACCGTCCAGGCCCACCGCGACGTCGATGTCCCCCGATGCGGCATCGCCGGTCGCCTCGCGCAGGAACCCGTTCGGGCCGTGGACGGCGATGTCGTAGGCGCCGCTGACCGGCACGGTAGTCGTGGCGTGCCCGCCCGGGCCGACGTCGATGCGCTGCGCCGGGTCCGTCCCGCCGTACACCTGGAACTGCAGCGCGGCGGTGCCGGCGTTGCTCAGCGCGACGGTGGCCGAGGTCGTGCCCGCGGTGATGTCGGCCAGCGGCTGGTACGGCAAGGCGCGAGCCGGCGCAGTGCCCGGCTCTTGCACCGGCGCGACCTGCTGGCCGGGTGGCGGCGGGGTCGGCGTCGGCAACTTGGACTCGTTCTCGTCGGCGATGCGGCGCAGCTCGGCCGTGTCGGGCAGCGCCGGGACCGAGAAGTCGGCGGTGCCGAAGTCGAAGCAGGACATGAGGTCGCCGGCGATGGACCGCCGCCAGGCCGAGATGTTCGGCTCGTGCACGCCCGTCCACAGCTCGAGGAACCGCAGCACGGACGTGTGGTCGAACACCTGCGAGTTGATCCAGCCGCCGCGGCTCCACGGCGACACCACCGTCATCGGCACGCGCGGACCGAGGCCCACCGGCAGGCCCAGCACGAACTCGTCGGGCGTGCCGGCCGGCGCCGTCGGCGAGATGACGTGGTCGTAGAAGCCGTCGTGCTCGTCGTAGTTGAGCAGCACGACGGTCTTTTCCCAGAGTTCGGGCTTGGCCCACAAGGCATTCAGCACGCCCTGCGTGTAGGCGGCGCCGTCCACCGGCCGCGCCGACGGGTGCTCGCTGTACAGGTACGGCGCGACGACCCAGGACACCGCGGGCAGTGTCCCGGCCGCGCAGTCGGCGATGAACCGGGCCAGCACGTGGTCGACGTTGTGACCCAGCCCCGAGTTGGGCTGCCAGCTCGACTTCACCGCGGCCCGGTCGGCCAGCTGCCGCACCGTCGGGTCGGACGAGTTCAGCGCGTCGTGGTAG
>DASXYE010000142.1:0-2933 GCA_036502695.1 Jatrophihabitantaceae bacterium | reverse complement strand
CGCCCCGGCGCGTCGCCCTTCCAGAACGGCATCCGGCCGATCTCGCCCGGGGCCGGTGTGACCAGGACGCGGTCGTGGGTGATGTCCTCGATGCGCCAGGACGACGACCCGAGCAGTAACACGTCGCCGACCCGCGACTCGTACACCATCTCCTCGTCGAGCTCGCCCACCCGCTTGCCCGGGCCGTCCGCGCCGGCGAGGAAGACCCCGAACAGGCCACGATCCGGGATGGTGCCGCCGCTCGTCACGGCCAGCCGCTGCGCGCCCGGGCGGGCGTGCAGGACGCCGCTGACGCGGTCCCACACCAGGCGGGGGCGCAGCTCGGCGAACGCGTCGGACGGGTATCGGCCGGCGAGCATGTCCAGCACGGCCTCGAGCGCGGACCGGGGCAGGCCGCTGAACGGGGCCGCGCGGCGCAGCAGTGCCTCGACGTCGTCCACGCTCAGCTCGTCCATCGCGACCATGGCCACGATCTGCTGGGCCACGACGTCGAGCGGGTTGCGCGGGTAGCGCATCGACTCGATGGCGCCGTCGCGCATCCGCTCGGCGACCACCGTGCACTCGACGAGATCGCCCCGGTATTTCGGGAAGATCACGCCGCGGGACACGGCCCCGACCTGGTGCCCGGCCCGGCCGACCCGTTGCAGCCCGGACGCCACCGACGGCGGCGCCTCGACCTGCACGACCAGGTCGACGGCCCCCATGTCGATGCCGAGCTCGAGGGACGACGTGGCGACGACGGCCGGCAGCCGTCCGGCCTGGAGATCCTCCTCGACCAGGGCCCGCTGCTCGCGCGACACCGACCCGTGGTGGGCCCGCGCGATCACGACCTCGCCGGTGGGATGTCCCGACCCGGACTGGCCCATGAGCTGCGCCGGCGGCGGCGCGTCCTCCAGCGCAGCGCCGCGCCGCTCGGATTCCAGCTCGTTGAGTCGGGCGGTGAGCCGCTCGGCGAGACGGCGGGAGTTGGCGAACACGATGGTCGACCGATGCTGCTCGATCAGATCCAGCACCCGTTCCTCGACGTGCGGCCAGATGGACGCCCGGCGTTCAGCGCCGGCCGCCGGACCGGTCAGGTCATCGATCGGCTCGCCCAGCGCGGACATGTCCTCGATCGGGACGACCACCTGCAGGTCGAACGTCTTGGCCGCCGGCGGCTGGACGACCGCTACCGGACGTCCCCCGGCCAGGAACGTCGCCACCTCGTCGACCGGGCGCACCGTCGCCGACAGCCCGATGCGCTGCGCCGGCGCCGGCAACAGGGCGTCCAACCGTTCGAGCGACAGGGCCAGGTGGGCACCGCGCTTGGTGGCGCACACCGCGTGCACCTCGTCGACGATCACCGTATCGACGCCGCGCAGCGCCTCGCGGGCCCCGGAGGTGAGCAGCAAGAACAGCGATTCGGGCGTGGTGATCAGGATGTCGGACGGACGCCGGGCGAACAGCCGCCGCTCGTCGGCGGTCGTGTCGCCGGTGCGCATGGCCACCGTGACGTCGGGAGCGGGGAGGTCGAGGCGTGCCGCCGCCTGGCGGATGCCGGCCAGCGGTGAGCGCAGGTTGCGCTCGATGTCCATCGCCAGGGCCTTGAGCGGGCTGACGTAGAGCACGCGGCAGCGCCGCATCGGGTCGTCGGGCACCGGCAGGGCGGCCAGCCGGTCCAGCGACGACAAGAACGCGGCCAGCGTCTTGCCCGATCCGGTCGGGGCCACGACCAGGGTGTGCTCGCCGCGCGCGATCGCGTCCCAGGCGCCGTCCTGCGCCGGCGTGGCCGCGGTGAACGCACCGTCGAACCAGGCCTGGGTGGCGGGGGAGAAGCGAGGCACGCCGTCCAGTCTGCCTCGCCCTTACGACAGCGCGAGCCGCTCGATCAGCCGGGCCTTGGCGGCCGGCCAGTCGTCGTCGGTCATCGCGTACTGGACGGTGTCGCGCCAGCTGCCGTCCTTGCGGATCTTGTGCTTGCGCAGCACACCCTCCTTGGTGGCCCCCAGCCGCTCGATGGCCGCCTGCGAGCGCTCGTTGTAGATATCGGTATGCCAGACGACGCGCGCGGCGCCCAGGGTGTCGAAGGCGTGGCTCATCATGAGCAGCTTCGACTCGGTGTTGTGCCCGGTGCGCCACCACCGCCGGCCCAACCAGGTGTGGCCGATGCCGAGCGTGCGCAGTTCGGGGATGACCTCGTAGTAGGACGTGGTGCCGGCGAATTCGCCGGTGGCGGCGTCGAGCTGTGCATACGCGAACCGTTCGCCGCGGGCCCGGCCGCCGAGCGCGGCCAGGATCTGGTCGCGCGCGTCGTCGACTGACTTCGGCGCCCGGACGGCCAGCCAGCGAAAGACCTCGTCGCCGTGCGGCTCGCTGGCCGCGAGGTAGCCCTCCGCGTGCTCGACGGCCAGCGGCTCGAGGCGGATCTTCGTGCCGGTGAGTACCGGCAGCGCGTACCACAGGTCGGTCATGTCGCCATGGTGGCAGCCGAGCGAGCGTCCGTGTCCGGGCCACTCATACAGTGATGGACATGCGCCTCACCGACTTCTGGAACCGGATGGATGAGCGCTTCGGCGCGACGTATGCCCGCAGCCTCGCCACCGACTACCGGCTGCCCCTGATCGGCCGGACCATCGACGAGGCGATCGCGGCCGGCGTCGAGACCAAAGACATCTGGCGCGCCGTCTGCGACGAGTTCGAGATGCCCGCGCACCTTGTTTAATCCGCCGGATTCGGCTCCGGTCTCGCCCCACTCGCTTCGCGTCGGGGGCAATCCCGGATCCGAGCCTCCGCTAGCGCTCCGGCCCGCGTGGCGGCGGCGGGGCTCTTCGCGCGAGCGCTCATCGCGTTCTCGGTTGGGTTAGCTCGGTCGCGTTGCGCCGTCGTGCGCGCGAGCGCTCATCGCGTTCGTGGGTATGGCGAGGGGCGGGTCGTGCGCTTCATCGTGGCCAGCA
>DASXYE010000141.1:0-4650 GCA_036502695.1 Jatrophihabitantaceae bacterium | reverse complement strand
GGTCGGGGTGACAGGATTTGAACCTGCGACTTCTTCGTCCCGAACGAAGCGCGCTACCAAGCTGCGCCACACCCCGGTGCATCCACTTCGCGGCGAACGCAACCGCGCCAGCATAGCCGAGCTACTGGCCGGCCTCGAAATCGGTTCGGGGTACCAGGGTCAGCAGGGACGCCTCGGGACGGCACGCGATCCGGACCGGGGCGAACGGGCTGGTGCCCAGGCCGGCGCAGACGTGGAACCACATGCGGTCGTCCCACTGATGCAACCAGCGGGCCCGCCATACGTCGATGCCGCAGTTGGTGACGATCGCCGGGCCGAACGGGATGCGGATCTGGCCGCCGTGCGTGTGCCCGGCCAGCACCAGGTCGTACCCGTCGGCCGCGAACGACTGCAGCAGCGACGGCTCGGGCGAGTGCGTCACGCCGATGCGGACGGTCGCGGACGGATCGGCGGCGCCGGCGATCAGCGAGTACCGAGCCCGGCCCAGGTGCGGGTCGTCCGTGCCGGCTACCGCCACCTCGACGGCACCCACCTTCAACGAGGAACGGACGTGCGTCAGGTCCAGCCAGCCCGCCGACGACATGGCCAGGGCCAGCTCCGGCCACGGCAGCCGCGGGCCGAACACGCGGTTGTGTTCGGGCACGAAGTAGCGGATCGGGTTCTTCATCTTCGGGGCGTAGTAGTCGTTGTTGCCCGGTACGAACGCCCCGGGGAAGTCGAGCAGCGGGCCCAGGGCGTCCATGATCGCGGGGATGGCGTTGGGGTCCGAGATCGTGTCGCCGGTGTTGATCACGAAGTCCGGGCGCAGGTCGGCCAGCGAGCGGATCCAGGCCCGCTTGCGCGCCTGGCGGGCCACGATGTGCAGGTCGGAGACGTGCAGCAGGCGCAGCGGTGCGGCGTCCGGCGGCAGTACCGGCACGTCGAACCGGCGCACGGTGAAGGCATTGCGTTCGATCAGACCGCCGTAGGCGACCGTCGCGACGCCGAGGCCGAAACCGGCACCGACGAGACGTCCGAGGCGAGGCATGCCGTCGAGGGTACGGTGACCGCCATGCCCGAGTTGAAAGCGCGCCTGCGAGACGACTTGAATACGGCCATGAAGGCCCGCGACGAGCTGACGACGGCAACGCTGCGGATGACGCTCACCGCCATCACGAACGAGGAGGTCGCGGGCAAGCAGGCGCGCGAACTGGCCGACGACGAGGTGCTGCGGGTGATCACCCGCGAGAGCAAGAAGCGCCGGGAGGCCGCCGAGGCGTTCGACGCCGCCGGGCGGACGTCGCTGGCCGAGCGCGAGCGCAACGAGGGCGAGGTGCTCGACCGCTACCTGCCGGCCCAGCTCGGCGACGAGGAGCTGGCGGCCCTGGTCACCGCCGCGATCACCGAGGCTGGCGCCAGCACGCCACGAGACATGGGTGGCGTGATGAAGATCGTCCAACCGAAGGTGGCCGGACGGGCCGACGGCAAGCGGGTCAGCGACGAGGTGCGGCGCCAGCTCAGCACCTGACGAGGTACGACCGGGGCGGGATCATGGTCAGAGAGCCGCTCGGCCCGGATCGGCTGGGCCTGGTCAGTGCCGGCCCGGGGGAGTGTGTCCGCCGCCCCGGCCGGGCGGCTGCGCGCCGCTCGTCGGGTGCCGTCCCGGCGTCTTCGAGGGCTTCGTCGTGGGCTTCGGCGGCGGCGAGTACACGAACGGGGTCTGGAAGTCGCTCACGCACAGCGGGATGACGGAGCCGGCCGAGGCCACCTGGGTGGCGCCCTGGTAGGCGACGCTGCCGAACGGTTCACTGCTGCCGCAGTCGAACTGCGTGCGCTGCGGCTTGAAGCCGAGCTGGCTCAGCGTCGTCTTGGCCTCGTCGAAGGGCTTCCCGACGACTGAGGGGATCGGCGTGGCGTTGTCGACGTCGTTCGGATCCGGCCAGGCCCATTGCTTGCCCGACAACTGCTTGGTGAGCGCCTGGGCCCACACCTGGGCGGCGAAGTCACCGGTCAGCTGTGAGGCCTGGGCGTCGGTCATGCCGGGGATGCCGACGATCGGCTTGTTGGGGTTGTCGATGTTGAACAGGGCGGTGGTGGCGGCGAGGTCGGGCGTGACGCCGGCGAACCACAGTGCGGCGTTGGTGGTCAGCGCGTGGCCGTGATCGGACGCGTTCACCGTGCCCGTCTTGCCGGCCACGCTGATGCCGGGGTTGGCCCCGTAGAGCCCGGCGAACTGCGCGGCCGAGGTGCCCGGAGCGCGCGTGGTGCTGGCCAGGATCTGCTGGGCCTGGCGGGCGACCTGGGTGCTCATCTGGGGTGCGCAGGGCGTGCGCTTGAAGATGACATCGTGCCCGCTTGCATTCTTGATCGACACGACGGGCGAAGGCGCGCAGTACACGCCGTCGTTGGCCACGGTCGCGTAGGCCCCGGTCAGCTGCAGCGGACTCGTCGCGGCCGGCCCGAGCGTGAACGTCGCTTGATGCTGGGTCGTCACGCTCTGGGCGAGCTTGGTCTTCTTGCGGCTGGCGGGATCCTGGTCGTTCAGCGCGTTCATGCCGAGGCTCAGGGCCATGTTCACGTACGGGTCGAGCGTGCAGCCCTGGAACAGGTTGTCCTCGAGCGAGACGAAGTACGTGTTGGACGACTTCTGCATGGCCGAGGCCAGTGTCTCGTTCCGCGTGAAGCCCGAGCCCTCACTGTCGTTCTTGGCTTCGAAGCCGGTGCCACCGCAGTGCTGGGTCGTGTAGCTCAGTTCGCCGGTGGTCTGATCGGGGGTGGAGCCGAGCTGGAACGTCTGCGGCACACCGACCTTCAGCGCGGCGAGCAGCGGGAACAGCTTGTACGTCGAGCCGCCACCCGCGGTGGCCTGGGTGAAGATCGGCAGCGTCGTATGACCGCCGTCGTTCTTGAGCCCGTACTGCTTGCTCGTGGCCATGGCTAAGACGTTGCCGGTGTGCGGATCGATCATCGGCATGATCGCAGTCGTCTTCGACTTCGGCTGGATCTGATTCCACAGCGACGTCTGGACGTCGTTCTGCAGGTTCGGATCGAGGGTGGTGACGATCTTCAGGCCGCTCGTGGTGATCTGCTTGAGGGTCAGGTGGCCCGTGGTCTGCAGGTACTGCTCGACGTAGTCGCAGAAGAAGCCGGCATTCTGGATCTTCACCTTCGAGTCGATGCCGATGCCGGCGGCCGCGCAGCCCTGTTTGACCTCGCCCCGACTGACGGTGGACAGCGACAGCCCCGCTTGCTTGTACTTGTCGGCCTCGGCCTGGGTGATGTCGTGGACGTCGGCCAAGTTCTGGATGACCTGGTTGCGCCGGTCGATCGCCGCCTGCCGGTGGGCCGTCACGAACGGGTCGTACTCAGTGGGCGCCTTGACGACGCCCACGAGCAGGGCGGCTTGCGGCAGGGTGAGCTTGTCGACCGTCTTGCCGAAGAAGTTGAGAGCCGCAGTGCCGATGCCGTAGGAGTTCTCGCCGAAGAACGCGATGTTCAGGTACTTCAGCAAGATGTCGTCCTTGCTGTCCTTCTTCTCGATGTCCAGCGCGCACTGGGCATCTTCCATCTTGCGGGTGAGCGTCTGGGTGATCGCGTCCTGGCGCTGCTGGTCGGTGTCGGCCTGGTAGTAGCGCACCTGCTTGACGTACTGCATCGTCAGCGTCGAGCCGCCCTGGGTGTCGCCGCCGGACGAGCTCACCGCCGAGCGCAGCAAGCCGCGCATGTCCACCCCGTGGTGGCTGTAGAAGCGGCGGTCCTCGGTGGCGATCAGGGCCTGCTGCAGGTACTTCGGCACGCTGTTGAGGTTCTTCACGAGCTCGCGGTCGAACTGGTACAGCGTGGCCAGCTCGGTGGTGCCGTCCTTGGCGTACAGGTAGGTCTTCTGCGGCGGCGGAGTCTCGATCAGGTTGCACTTGGTGTTGAGGAACTTGTTGGCTTCGCGACCGGCCACCAGGCCTATCCCGCCCACATAGGGCATCAACACCCCGGCCGTGAGCACCGCGCAGGCGAAGAGGACGCCAAAGAGCTTGAGCAGGGTCTGCATAGTGTTCGGTCGCGCCACGGAGCACCAGAGTACGTGACCGCGTTAGCTGTGAGTCACACCATCGGCCGGCAGTAGTCGAAAGGGCCGGCGTCCCCTCAGCGGGCGCACGGCTCGGAGATGGCGTTCGTCAAGGCTCAGGATCTCGTTCGTGCCGTAGGCGTTCGCGAGGACGACGAGGTGGGAATCGGCCAGGCCGAGCCCGAGGTCGGCGTACTTGCGGTCAACCGCCACGCAGGCGGCGACATCAGCGGCGCCACCTCGTAAGCGCCGACGGCGACATCGTCTGCGAGCTCGCAACCAGCGTCGGCTGACAGGCGGGCCCGCAGCAAGTAGTCGAGTTCGGCAAGCACCAGCGGCGAGAGGACCAGTGGGCCAGACACGGCCGCGAGAACGGCGGCGGCGGCCGCGTGGTCCGGATCTGCCGAGTCGGCGGCGGCCAGCAGGCCGCTCGTGTCGCAGATGAGGGCGCTGGGCGCGCTCACCGCCCGAAGCCGGTCTCGCCCAACAGCTCGTCCGTCTCGGCGGCGGAGCGTCCGTCGTGGCTTGCGCCGTAGGGCAGCCGTGGGCGGGGTCGCTCGGCATCGACGACGAGACGCACGCCGCGCCGGATCAGATCAGCTTCGGAC
>DASXYE010000140.1:0-5857 GCA_036502695.1 Jatrophihabitantaceae bacterium | reverse complement strand
ACAAGGACCGGCATACCCTCGCAGCGACCGCGGCAGCGTTGCTGCGAGGCGGCTGCGTCAGCGGCTGGAGTGCGGCGATGCTGCACGGATTGCCGCTGATTCACGAGCTGGCGGCCGTCGTACTGACCGCGGCCGCGCCGGCTCGAATGGGCGCACGGGCCGGGATCCTCGTGCGCTCAGCCGCATTGCCGGCGACTCACGTCACGACCTGGCACGGCGTCTCGATCACGACGGTGGCCCGCACTGTCGTCGACCTGGCTCGAGCGGATCGGGCCGCCGGACTGGTGGCTGCCGACGCCGTCCTGCGCGAGCGGGTCGTCGGCCCGAACGAGCTCGCGCGGGTGATCGAGCAGATCTCGGGCTGGCCGGGAGCGCGCGCCGGTCGCGACGTTGTCGAACTGGCGTCACCCCTCGCTGAATCTCCGCTCGAATCGCTCACCCGGCTTGCGGTGATCGACGCCGGGCTGCCGTCGCCGGAACTGCAGGCTCGGGTCGGCCGCTACCGCGTCGACTTCTTGTGGCGCGCCGAGCGCGTGATCGTCGAGGCCGACGGTCGGGTCAAGTACGACCGTGACGAGCTGTGGCGCGAGAAGGTGCGCCAGGAAAATCTCGAGCGGCTGGGCTTCCGGGTGGTTCGCGTCCTGTGGGACGACATCACGCTGCGGCCGGCCGAGACGATCCAGCGTATCCGCCGCGCCCTGGGCCGAGCTCCCCGGCCGAGCTGACCAGATCAGCCGTCCGAATCTGGTTGTCCCGGCCGGGAAGCGGTCTGGAGCAGGGCGCCGTCGTCGGTGTCCACCACCGATACCCGCCGCATGAGAAACGCCTTACGTAGCCAGGGTGAAGTCCGCGAAGTCGAAGCCGGGCGACACCACGCAGGCCACCAGCGTCGCCTCGTCGGACGCCGGCGTCGCGGTCTGCCAGGTATTCGTGGGTACCAAGTGCTGCCCACCCGGCCCGAGCTCGACCGAAGAATCCGCCACCGGCGCGGTGTCGACACCGCCCAGCGTCAGTACCACCGGTCCGCCGCCCTGCCACAGCCACAACTCGTCGGACGCCACCCGGTGCCACGCCGACACGTCGCCGGGCTGCAGCAGGAACGCCACGCAGGTCACCAGCGAGCGCACGCCGCGCGCGGTGTCCACAGTGGACGGATGCCGCCACGTCTCGCGGAACCACCCGCCTTCCGGATGGGGCGACAGGCCGAGCTGGGCCGGATCGAACGTCATGATCGGGAAAGTATCGGGTCGGTCAATCGCCCGCCGGACAGGATCGAACCGGCCTGCTTGACCTGCAGCAGGGTCGGTGAGATCTCGAGCTGTCGCACCTCGGGGATCGCGCCGATCTGCTCGGTGACGTAGCGGTAGAGGTCGTCGGCGTCGCGGCACACGATCGAGGCCCACAGGTTGGCGGTCCCGGTCACAGCGGACACCCCGGCGACCTCCGGGTGCCGGGCGATCGTCTCGCCGACGGCGGCCAGATCGGCCGGAGCGACGGTCAGCCACAGGTGGGCCGTCGTGCGGAACCCCAGCAGTTGCACGGCCAGATCGACGTCGAAGAAGACGGTGCCACTCGCGCGCAAGGTGGCCAGCCGGCGCGAGACCCGGGTCTCGGTCCATCGGGTGGCGCGCGCCAGCCGGGCGTAGCTGGCCCGGCCGTCGCGGGCGAGCGCGTCCAGCAGCGGGCGGTCGTCGTCGGCCAGCTCGGCCGGCTCGCCCGTCAACGAGGGCGCGCCCAGCCGACGGATCTGCTCCTCGGTCAGCCGCGTCCCGTGCCCCACCCAGTCGTCGCCCCGCATGCCCAGGAACCGGTGCAGCGTGGCGTGCGCGCTGATGCCCAGCACGGCGCTGGTGCTGGGCAGGCGTTGCAGCAGCAGTTCGTCGCGCCGCTCGACCGAGATGGACCGCACCGAGCAGACGATCTCCGTGCCGCCCGAGGTCAGCGACACCCACGCGACGTCGGCGCGCTGCGCGAGGACGTCAGCCAGCTTGGTCGCGCTGCCGGGCCGGCACTGGATGCGCACCGTCGACATCGTCTGCCCCAGCCGGGACGGATCGAGCAGGCCGACCACCCGGATGATGCCGTCGGCGCGCAGCCGCCGGTAGCGCCGGGCGACGGTCTGCTCCGAGACGTCCAGCACGGTCGCGATCCGGTTGAACGACGCCCGCCCGTCGATCTGCAGCGCGTGGATGATCTGGTGCGAGAGAGGGTCTAACACGGAGGATTCCAGCACTGACCGGTAGCCCATGGAAGAAACCTACGCGATTTCGCTGATCACTGGCAGAGGAAGGCATGCCTTAGCGATAGTGCCGGCATGCGTAAGTGGTTGCCGCTGATCGCGGTCTGTCTCGGATCGTTCATGCTCCTCGTCGACGTCTCGATCGTGAACGTCGCCTTGCCCGACATGGCCACCGACCTGTCGACGTCGTTCACGTCCCTGCAATGGGTGATCGACATCTACGCGCTGGCCCTGGCCGCGTTGCTGCTCG
Source organism: Jatrophihabitantaceae bacterium (assembly GCA_036502695.1). Lineage (GTDB taxonomy): Bacteria > Actinomycetota > Actinomycetes > Mycobacteriales > Jatrophihabitantaceae > DASXRA01. The sequence goes on along the minus strand of DASXYE010000140.1, from coordinate 3,368 downwards.
GTTTCGGCAGCTTCGCCGACATCGTGGGCCGGCGCCGGGTGTACCTCGGTGGCCTGGTGGTGTTCGCGGCGTCGTCGTTCGTGGCTGGCGTCGCGCCGAACACCGCGGTGCTGATCACCGCCCGCGCCGTGCAGGGCGTCGGTGGCGCGGCCATGTTCGCCACCACGATCGCCCTGCTCAACACCGCCTACCAGGGACGCGACCGTGGCACGGCGTTCGGCGTCTGGGGTGCGGTGAGCGCGGCGGCGGCCGCGGCCGGCCCCATCGTCGGCGGCGTGCTCACCCAGCACGGATCGTGGCGCTGGATCTTCTTCGTCAACCTTCCGGTGAGCGTGCTCGCGGTGGTGATGACGCTGCGGGCGATCGCCCCCGACGGCATCGCGCACCGGCAGCGCATCGACGTCGCCGGCATCACGTCGTTCACCCTGTCGGCCGGCGCGGTGACCTTCGCCCTGATCCGGGCCAACGACGACGGCTGGCTGTCGGCCCGGACGCTGGGCCTGCTGGCCCTGGGCGTGGCCGCACTGGTCGCGTTCGTGGTGATCGAGCGGCGCACGTCCCGTCCGGTGCTCGACCTGGCGCTGTTCCGCAGTCCCCGGTTCGTCGGCGTGCTGGTCGGCGCGGGCGTGATGACGTTCTCGGCGTTCGCGTACCTGGCCTACACGTCGCTGTGGCTGCAGTCGGTGCGCGGGCTGAGCCCGGTCGAGGCCGGCCTGGTCGGCTCGGTGCCGTTGAGTGCCGCGGCCAGCCTGGTCAGCGCCGGGCTGGGCCGGTTCCTGCATCACAGCCGGCCGAACTGGATCGTCGGCGGCGGGCTCACGCTGATCGGTATCGGCGGCCTCGTGCAGGCTCGGCTCAGCGCCGGGTCGAGCTGGCCGGTGCTGATCCTTGGGCTGATCATCGTCGGCATCGGGGTGGGCTTTGCCGCGCCGACGCTGGTGTCGACGGCGATGGGCGCCGTCCCGTTGCAGCGCGGCGGCATGGCGGCCGGCGCGGTGAACACCGCCCGGCAGTTGGGCTTCGCGTTCGGCATCGCCGTGCTGGGCAGCGTCTTCCAGGCCCGGACCGAGCACGTGTTGCACGGCAAGACGCCCGACCCGTCCGGGCTGGCCGGCGCGCTGTCGAGCGGTCAGGCCGAGGTCGTCGTCGGGCAGGCGCCGCCGGCCCAGCGCGGTCACCTCGACGGCTTGGTGCATGCAGCATTCGCGTCCGGGCTCAACGCGACGTTCCTGGTAGCCGGAGTGCTGGGCGTCGCCGGCGGGCTGTTCGCCATGGTCACCCTGGGCCGTCCCGTCCGGGTCGCCGAGGAGGTCCCGGAGGCGGTGCCAGCCCCGGCGTAACGCGCTCTCAGCCCGCGCCTACACTCGTCAGGAACAGCTCGTGAAGCCGTTCACAAGGTGGCTGCAGGCGAGTAAGGGGAGCGCAGATGCCGGGCGCGGACCGTATCGATGCCGACGTGATCGTCGTCGGCGCCGGTCCCTCGGGTAGCAGTACGGCGTACTGGCTGGCCAGTGCCGGGCTCGATGTGCTGATGCTCGAGAAGTCGCAGTTCCCGCGCGAGAAGGTGTGCGGCGACGGCCTCACCCCGCGGGGCACCCGGGCGCTGGTCGACATGGGCATCGACGTCAGCCAGGAGGCCGGCTGGCTGCACAATCGCGGACTGCGCGTCATCGGCGGCGGGCTGCGGCTGCACCTGGACTGGCCCGACCTCACCACGTTCCCGGCCTACGGGCTGGTCCGCCCGCGCGCCGACCTCGACCAGCTGCTGGCCACCCAGGCGGTCAAGGCGGGCGCCGTCCTGCACGAGCAGACCACCGTCACCGAGCCGATCTTCGACAAGGCCGGTCGGGTGGCCGGCGTCGCCGCCAAGGCCGGACCGGAGAAGCGCGAGGTCTTCTACCGCGCGCCGGTCGTAGTCTCCTGCGAGGGCGTGTCCGGCCGGATCGCCCAGCAGCTGGGGCTGCACCGCAACGACAAGCGGCCGATGGGCGTGGCCGTCCGGCGCTACTACACCAGCCCGCGCACGCACGACGACTACCTCGAGTCGTGGCTGGAACTGCATGATTCGAGCCCGCTCAACGCCATGGACCGCGAGAAGCTGCTGCCCGGCTACGGCTGGATCTTCGGCATGGGCGACGGCACGGTGAACGTCGGCCTGGGCGTGCTCAACTCGTCCGCCGGCTTCCAGAAGACCGACTACCGCTCGATGCTCACCCGCTGGCTGGACGGCACGCCCGAGGAATGGGGTCTGCGCGAGCAGAACGCCACCGGCCCGACCCGGGGCGCCGGGCTGCCGATGGGCTTCAATCGCACCCCGCACTACACGCGCGGGCTGCTGCTGGTCGGCGACTCCGGGGGATCGGTCAACCCGTTCAACGGCGAGGGCATCCCGTACGCCATGGAATCCGGCAAGTTCGCCGCCGAGGCCGTGGTGCAGGCGCTGGCTCGTCCTGAAGGGCCGGAACGGGAGCGCGCGCTGCAGGCCTACCCGTCGCGGATGGCCGACGAGTGGGGTTCCTACTACCGCATCGGCGCGCTGTTCGTGAAGCTGATCGGACGTCCCGCCGTGATGCGGGCGTGTACCCGGCACGGGCTGCCGCATCCGGCGCTGATGCGGTTCGTGCTCAAGCTGCTGGCCAACCTGCACGACCCCCGCGACGGCGACGTGTCTGACCGGATCATCACGACGCTGCGCAGGATTACCCCCGCGGTTCGCTAGACCCGCCAGGCGTCTAGCCTGACCAACGCCCGGAAGGAGAGAGAGAAGGATGCTCGCGCCGTACCTCCCGATCGTGTTGCTGTTCGTGCTGGCCACCGCCTTCGCACTCTTCTCGGTCACGATCGCACCGTTCGTCGGACCGAAGCGCTACAACCGGGCCAAGCTCGATTTCTACGAGTGCGGCATCGAGCCGACCCCGCAGCCGCTCGGCCCGAATCGCTTTCCCATCAAGTACTTCTTGACCGCGATGATCTTCATCGTCTTCGACATCGAGATCATTTTCTTGTACCCCTGGGCGGTCGAGACGAAGGCGGTCGGCGGCCAGGGTTTCGGCCTGTTCCTGCTCGTCGAGATGATCATCTTCATCCTCACCGTCTTCATCGCGTACGCCTGCGTATGGCGGCGCGGCGGATTGGACTGGGACTGATCACTCATGGGTCTTGAAGAGAAGCTGCCGGACGGCATCCTGCTCGCCAGCGTCGAGAAGCTCGTCAACTGGACGCGCAAGTCCTCGCTGTGGCCCGTGCAGTTCGGCCTGGCCTGCTGCGCCATCGAGATGATGGCGTTCGGCGGACCACGCTTCGACTCGGCCCGCTTCGGCATGGAGGTCTTCCGGGCCTCGCCGCGCCAGGCCGACCTGATGATCGTG
>DASXYE010000139.1:0-16777 GCA_036502695.1 Jatrophihabitantaceae bacterium | reverse complement strand
AGGCCGGCGAGGAGTGCCCGTTCTGCCGGGCACCGAAACTGTCCGACGAGGACGGGCTGATCGTCGCCCGCGGCCAACTCGTCTACGCCGTGCTGAACCTGTACCCGTACAACAGCGGGCACCTGATGACCGTCCCGTACCGGCACGTGCCCGACTACACGGACCTCACCGTGAACGAGGTCGCCGAGCTGGCCCGGTTCACCCAGATCGCGATGACGACCATGCGGGCCGTCGCCGGACCGCACGGGTTCAACATCGGCCTGAACCAGGGTGTGGTGGCCGGAGCCGGCATCGCCGCGCACCTGCACCAGCACGTCGTCCCGCGGTGGGGCGGCGACACGAACTTCATCCCGATCGTGGCGCACACCCGGGTGTTGCCCCAGCTGCTGTCCGACACCCGGCAGTTGCTCGCCGACGCCTGGCCGGCCGGCTGACAACGTCCGCACGTGTCGACCGATGCGTTTCGCGTTCGGCGACGGTCTATACCTGCATGAGCCAACTCGTTCCCACTCTCGAAGATCACTGGCGGGCCAGCAACTCGGCCGCCGCGTCGGACCTGTCGCCCGAGGAGTTCGCTGCCCTCAACGCCCGCTGGGGCGATGTCACTGCCGAGCCCGGCGGCGTCGACTACACCGAGGTCGACGCCGGCGGCGTCGCGGCCCTGTGGGCGACCCCGCACGGCGCCGGCGCGGGCGTCATCGTCTGCTTCCACGGCGGCGGGTTCGTCGGCGGCTCGATGTGGACGCACCGGAAGGTCTTCGCCCACCTGGCCAAGGCGGCGGGCGCCCGGGCGCTCGTCGTCGACTACTCGCTCGCGCCGATGCAGCAACACCCCACCCAGGTCGACGAGTGCACGGACGCCTACGGGTGGTTGCTCGGTCAGGGCCTCGCTCCCGCGCACATTGCCTTCGGCGGCGACAGCGCCGGCGGGGGACTGTCCGTCACCACCGTGCTGCGGGCTCGCGAGCGCGGGCTGCCCGACCCGGCCGCGCTGCTCCTGCTCTCGCCGTGGACGGACATGACGTGCGGCGGTGCCTCGATGACCGCCAACGCGGCGAGCGACGTGCTCTTCGGCGGCGAGACGCCCATGGACGTGTGCGGCCTCGCGGGCTTGTTCCTCGGACCCGACGGGGACCCGAAGGACCCGCTGGCCAGCCCGCTGTTCGCCGACCTCGCCGGCCTCCCGCCGATGTACGTCCAGGTCGGCGGTGCCGAGATGCTGCTCGACGACGCCCGGCAGCTCGCCGACCGGGCACGGGAGGCCGGAGTCGCGGTGGAACTCGACGTCGCCGAGGGCCAGCAACACACCTTCCAGTTCGACGCCGGTCACGGCGGACCGGCCGACGCGGCGATCGCCCGGCTGGCCGCCTGGGTCGCGCCGCTCATCAGCTGATGAGCGAGGATCGCAGCGAGGAACGAGCGAGGACCGGAGCTCATCCCAGCGATGAGCGCTTGCGCGAAGAGCAGGTTCGCCAATGAGCGACAAGCCGTTCATCGCGGCCACCGAGCAGTACCGGGGCGAGCTGCTCCGGCACTGCTACCGCATGCTCGGCGCGCTCGACGACGCCGAGGACCTCGTGCAGGAGACCTACATGCGCGCCTGGCGGGCCTGGGACGACTTCCAGGGGCAGTCCTCGGTTCGCGTCTGGCTGCACCGCATCGCGACCAATGCGTGCCTCTCGGCGCTACAAGGACGTCCCCGCCGCGTGCTGCCAACCGGCCTGGGCACGCCCAGCGACGACCCGTCGACCCTGGCCCCCGAGGCCGACGACGTCCTGTGGCTACAACCGCTGCCCGATCCGGCCGACGTCGCGACGGCCAACGCCGGACTGCGGCTGGCCCTGATCGCCTGCCTGCAGTACCTGCCCCCACGTCAGCGGGCGGTGCTCATCTTCCGCGACGTCCTGGGCTGGCCCGCCAGGGAGGTCGCCGACGCCCTGGACATGAGCGTCCCGGCCGCGCGCAGCGCCCTGCAGCGCGCCCGCGAGCAGCTGTCGAAGGTCGCGCCCCATCAGGACGACATCGTCGAGCCCACCGAGGCCGAGGCCAAGTCCCTGCTCGACGGCTACATCGCGGCCTTCGAGCGGGCCGACCTCGGCGCGCTCGAACGGATCCTGCGCGCCGACGCCACGCTCGAAGCGGCCCGCTCGCGCACCTGGTTCGCCGGCAAGCGGGCCTGCCTCGAGTACATCCGCGGCTACCTGGACCGGCCCGGCGACTGGCGGCTGACCCCGACCACCGCCAACGGGCAGCCCGCCGCCGCGGCGTACTGGCACGGGCAGGCATTCGCGCTCGTCGTCCTCACCGTCGCGACCGACGGCATCGCGGCGATGACACTGTTCACCGACACCGGCCTGTTCGCCCGGTTCGGCCTCCCGACCCGAGCCCCGTCGCGGAGCCGCGTCCTCGACGGCCGGCCGACCTAGGCTGGTGCCGCATCGCGCGGACGAGGGGTGGCGGCCATGGCAATCTCGGGGGCACACGTCATCGTCTACAGCTCGGACGCTGACGCCGATCGCGCGTTCTTCCGGGATGTGCTGCAGTACCCGCACGTCGATGCCGGCAGCGGCTGGCTGATCTTCAAGCTCCCGCCGGCCGAGGTGGCCGTCCATCCGAGCGATTCCGCCGTGGGGCACGAGCTCTACCTGATGTGCGACGACCTCGAAGACACGATGACCCGCCTTCGAGCCAGCGGAGTCGAGTTCGACGCGGTGACGCAAGCCCGATGGGGCACCTTGACGCGGTTCCGGCTGCCGGGCGGCAGCGAGGTCGGCCTCTACGAGCCACATCATCTCCGGGCAACCGAGCTCTGACTCGAGTCTCCGGGCACCGGTCGAGGCCCGGTCGGTAGCGTCGGCAGCTATGACAGTGCTGCATGTGCGGGGGGTGTTCCTGCCGGACGAGCGCGAGCGCGACGCGTGGATCGTCGACGGCCGACTGACGTTCGAGCGTTACGCCGGGCCGGCCGACACGATCGCCGACCGGGGCTGGGTGCTGCCGGGTTTGGTCGACGCGCACTGCCACATCGGGCTGGCGCCGGACCGCTTCGTCGACGACCTGGACGGGCAGGTCGAGCAGGCGCTGGCCGACCGCGACGCCGGCGCGTTGCTGCTGCGCGATGCCGGCTCGCCGGTGGACAACGCCGCGATCCAGGACCGCGCCGACCTGCCCCGGCTGATCCGCGCCGGGCGGCACGTCGCGCGCACGCAGCGCTACGTCCGGCACCTGGGCGTCGAGGTCGAGCCGGAGAACTTCGTCGCCGAGATCGAGACGCAGGCGGCCCGCGGCGACGGCTGGGTCAAGATCGTCGGCGACTGGATCGACCGCTCGCTCGGCGACCTGGCGCCGCTGTGGTCCGACGACCTGCTCAAGTCGGCGGTCGGCCGGGCGCACGAGCTGGGCGCGCGCGTCGCCGTGCACGTGTTCGGCGAGGACGCCCTGCCCGGGCTGATCGCCGCCGGCGTCGACTCGATCGAGCACGGCACCGGGCTGACCGACGAGACGATCGCCTCGCTCGGCGGCACCGACACCGTCGTCGTCCCCACGCTGATCAACATCGACACGTTCCCCGCCATCGCGGCCCAGGGTGAGGCGAAGTATCCGACGTACGCGGCGCACATGCGGGCGTTGCTCGCGTCGTCGCGGGCCCGCGTCCGGGCGGCGTGGGAGGCCGGCGTGCCGGTGTACGTGGGCACCGACGCGGGCGGCTCGCTGCTGCACGGCCTGGTCCGGGACGAGATCCGAGCGCTGGTGGCGGCGGGCATCCCGCAGCCCGACGTGATCGCCGCCGCGTCGTGGCGAGCGCGCGCGTGGCTCGGCTGCCCCGGCCTGGACGAGGGTGCGCCGGCCGATCTGGTCGTCTACGACGCGGATCCACGAATCGACTTGTCCACAGTGGACAGCCCGCGCCGGATGGTGCTGCGCGGGGCCGTCGTCTCGTGAGCGAGCGGCTCGGGTTGCTCGACAAGGCGGCCGGCTGTCTCGTCGGGCTGGCCTACGGCGACGCGCTCGGCGTGCCGTACGAGGCCGGGGTGCGGCCGCTCGACGGCACCCCGCACCTGCTCGGCGGCGGGCTGGGCAACTACGAACCGGGGGAGTGGAGCGACGACACGCAGCTGGCGATCTGCGTCGCCCAGGCCGCACTCGACGCCGACCTGACCACCGAGGCCGGCCTGGACGCCGTCGCCGAGCGGTTCGAGGACTGGTACGCCGGGCGGCCGGCCGACGTCGGCATCCAGACCGCCCGAGTACTGCGCGACGCCGAGCTGCGGTCCGGCTCCCCGGCGACTCGGCTGCGGGCGGCGGCGCGGGCGCTGCACGAGCGGTCCGGGCGCACCGCCGGCAACGGCGCGCTCATGCGGACGGCCCCCGTCGCACTGGCTCGGCCCGGCGATGCCTCGGCGATCGCGACGGCGGCCCGGTCGATCGCCGAGCTGACCCATCCCGACCCGCTGGCCGGCGACTCGTGCGTGCTCTGGTGCCTGGCCATCGACGCGGCGCTACGCGGCGTCGCACCCGATCCGGCGGCGCACGTCGAGGCGCTGCCGGCCGAGCGCCGCGTGCAGTGGGCCGGCTGGATCGCGGCCGCCGACGGCGCACCGCCCAGCACGTTCGCCGACAACGGCTACACCGTGACGGCGCTGCAGGCGGCGTGGGCCAGCGTGGCCGGCGCGGAGACCTACCTGGACGCGATCCACGCGGCGATCGGGGCCGGCGGCGACACCGACACGGTGGCCGCCATCGCCGGGGCCCTGGCCGGTGCGGTGTGGGGGCTCGACGCCATCCGGGACGAGCGGATGTCCCGGGTGCACGGCTGGCCGGACCTGACCGTGGACGACCTCGCCGACCTCGCCCGCCGCCTGGTCAGGTGACGATCGGCGCGGTGGTGAGCTCGTTCGGCGGCAGGTCGCCGGTGTTCACCGTCGCGGTCGGCTCGACCATCAGGATCTGACACTCGGCGTCGGCCTTCGGGCAGTGCTCGACGCCCTTCGGGACGACGTAGAGCTGCCCGGCGCGCAGCGTCACGTCGCCGTCGCGCAGCTGGATGGTCAGGGTGCCGTCGACGACCAGGAAGAACTCGTCGGTCTCCGGATGGGTGTGCCAGGCGAACTCGCCGGCCACCTTGGCGATGCGGACGTCGTAGTCGTTGACCTGCGCGATCGTGTGCGGTTGCCACTGCTCGGCGAACCCCGCGAACGCGGCGGCGAGGTCGATAGGTGCGCTCATCACGCGACGCTAACCCAATCTGATTCGAGGCCGCCCGAGCCGATCCGTAGCATGTGGCCTCATGGCCCGAGTGCTCACACCGCAGGCGGAGGATTTTCCCCGCTGGTACCAAGACGTCATCGCCAAGGCCGAGCTGGCCGACAACGGTCCGGTGCGCGGCACCATGGTGATCCGACCGTACGGGTACTCGTTGTGGGAACGGATGCAGTCCGAGATGGACGCCCGCATCAAGGCGTGCGGCGCGCAGAACGCGTACTTCCCGCTGTTCATCCCGCAGTCCTACCTGGCCCGGGAGGCCGAACACGTCGAGGGGTTCAGCCCGGAACTGGCCGTCGTCACGCACGCCGGCGGCAAGGAACTCGACGAGCCGATCGTCGTCCGGCCGACGTCGGAGACGGTCATCGGCGAGTTCATGGCCAAGTGGGTGCAGAGCTACCGCGATCTGCCGCTGCTGCTCAACCAGTGGGCCAACGTCGTGCGGTGGGAGCTGCGCCCGTGGATCTTCCTGCGCACCAGCGAGTTCCTGTGGCAGGAGGGGCACACCGCGCACGCCACGCATGACGACGCCCGCGACTACGCACGCCGCATCCTGCACGAGGCCTACGAGGATCTCATGGTGAACGTGCTGGCGATACCGGTGCTGGTCGGTCGTAAGACCAAGCAGGAGCGCTTCGCCGGGGCGATCAACACGCTGACCTGCGAGGCGATGACCCGCGACGGCAAGGCGCTGCAGATGGGCACCTCGCACGAGCTGGGCCAGAACTTCGCCAAGGCGTTCGACATCGAGTACACGTCCGCCGAGGGCGGTCGCGAGCATGCCTGGACGACGTCGTGGGGCTCGTCGACCCGCATGGTCGGCGGGCTGATCATGGTGCACGGCGACGACAACGGGTTGCGCGTGCCGCCCACGTTGGCGCCCACGCAGGTCGTGGTGATGGCGATCAAGGCCGAGGTGGTCGACGCCGTGCACAAGATCGCCGACGACCTGCGGGCGTCCGGCGTGCGGGTGGTCGTCGATGACCGCGCCGACATCCCGTTCGGGCGCCGGGCCGTCGACTGGGAGCTCAAGGGCGTGCCGCTGCGCGTCGAGGTGGGCCCTCGCGACCTCGACGCCAACGCGGCAACGCTGGCGAAACGGCTGTCCGGCGGCAAGTCGCCCGTCCCACTGGGCGAGCTGAGCACCGAGGTGCCGCGCCTGCTGGCCGCCGAGCAGGCCACGATGCTGGACGCTGCCCGCACCGACCGCGACGCGCGCATCGCCGAGGTGTCCACAGTGGACGAAGCCGCCGAGGCGGCCGCCGACGGGTGGGCCAAGCTGCCGTGGCAGACCCTGGGCGAGGAGGGCGAGGCCAAGCTGGCCCAGTCCGGCGTGAGCGTCCGGTGCCTGCAGCGCGCCGACGGCGGCGTGCCGGACAGCGACACCGAGTCGGGGCTGGTGGCCTACGTCGCGCGCTCGTACTGATCGCGAACTCCGGATCGGCATCTCCGGGTGGCGCTACCCGCCCTGGCGGGGCCGCTTCTACCCGAAAGGGCTGCCGCAGCGGGAGGAACTGCGCTACGCCGCGGAACGGCTGAACTCGATCGAGCTCAACGGGTCGTTCTACGCACTGCAGCGCCCGGAGCTCTACCGCACTTGGTACGAGCAGACGCCGGACGGGTTCGTGTTCGCGGTGAAGGGCAGCCGGTTCATCACGCACATGAAGCGGCTGCGTGACCCGACCGCGCTCGCGAACTTCTTCGCGTCCGGGGTGCTGGCATTGCGCGACAAGCTCGGCCCGGTGCTCTGGCAGCTGCCGCCGACGCTGCCGTTCGAGGCCGAGGTTCTGGACGCGTTCCTGAGCAGCTTGCCCGCCACCACGGGGGAGGCGGCCTACGTCGCCCGACGCCACGACGAGCGGCTGAAGGATCGGGCGGTGACGCACACCGACGCCGATCGCCCACTGCGGCACGCCGTCGAGGTGCGGCATCCGAGCTACGAAAACACAGCCTTCCTGGACGTTCTGCGGGCGCACAACGCGGCTGCCGTGCTGGCCGACAGCCCGGGCAAGTGGCCGGTGATCCGCGAGGCGACGGCCGATTTCCGCTACGTGCGGCTGCACGGCGCCGAGGAGCTCTACACCAGCGGCTACGACGACGAGTCGCTGGACGGGTGGGCGGCGACGATCAAGGGCTGGGCGCCGGCCGACGTCTACACCTACTTCGACAACGACGCCAAGGCGTACGCGCCCCGCGACGCCATGGCCCTTACAGCCCGGCTGTATAGCTGAACGCCGGCGGGGCGGTGGCGTCGACCTCGATCGCCAGCACTGCGCCGGACGCCGGCCCCGGGTCGGTCAGCCCGATCGCCGCCGTCGTGACGTAGAGGGCGCCGTCGGCCAGGCAGACGCTGGTCGGCTGCGGCGCGGGCACGTCGAGCTGCCGTTCGACGGTGCCGTCCGGGCCGTAGCAGCGCACGGCCGAGCCGCCCCACAGCGCCACCCAGAGCCGGCCCGTGTCGTCGACGGTCAGGCCGTCGGGGAAGCCCTCGGCCGGCGGGATCTCGGCGAACGTCCGCCGATCGCCGCCGTCACCGTCGCAGCGGTAGATCACGCCCGCAGCCGTGTCCGCCACGTACATGACCGCGCCGTCGGCGCTGAACGCCGGACCGTTGACGATCGTGAGCCCGTCGAACACGCGGGTGACCGCACCGGACGCATCGGCGCGATACAGCGACCCGGCGCCGGGCGTCTCGTCGTAGGCCATGCTGCCGGCCCAGAACCGGCCCTGCGGATCGCAGCAACCGTCGTTCATCCGCGAGGTCGGCGGTTCGAGGCCGTCGTCCAGCCAGGTGAGCGTCCCGTCCGGGCCGAGGCGCGCGATGCCCGGGCCGGCCGCGACGATCCAGCCGCCGCCCGCGACGGGTGCCGCCGCGCCGAGCGGAACGTCCAGGTGCACCAACCGGTTCGGTCCCGTCTCATCGAGCGAGTAGAGCGAGCCGTCGAGGATGTCGACGTAGACCAACCGCCCGTCGATCCAGCGCGCCCCCTCGGCCAGCGCGTACCCGCCGGCCGCCACGATCCGCATCACGCGCTGACCTCCAGCTCCCAGGCGACGAACCCGTTCGCCGGCACGGTAGCGGCGTCGCCCGGCCCGGCCGTCGCGAGGTCGAACACCGCGCCGAGCATGGGTTCCACGCCGATGCTGCGATAGGGCTGCTCGACCGGCCAGCCGGCCAGGTTGCGCCACAACGCGATCGAGGTCGGCTGGTCGGCGTGCACCCGCAGCTCCAGCCGCTCGCCGTCGTGGACCCGCACCGCCGACGGTCCCACGACGACGGCGCCCACTGCCGTGCCGTCGTCCGGGCCGAGCTGATCCAGCCCGCCGGCCGGCCAGGCATCGTCCACATAGGACGGTCCGTCGTCGGGGTAGATGCGGGTCGGCGCCCCGGGCGGCAGCTCGACCCGAGCGGCCGGCGAGACGTCCAGCAGGGCGTGCGCCGCCCACACGAAGCGAAACCCGGGGGCTGCCTCCAGGCGGTACGACGCGGTCACACTCGCGGAGACGCGCAGCCGCCGGCGCAGCACGAAGTCGCCGCACTCGGCCACCTCGTCGGCGCCGACCCGCCGCCACGGCCGCGACCAGGCGGTGCCGTGGTCGGGTGCGCCGCGCACCGTCGGCACGCACTCCTCCAGGCCGCCGGCGTCCACGAACGCATCGCCCGGACGCACGCCGGCCCGATCCGGATCGGACCGCGACCACAGCCACTCGCGACCGGCCAACCGCAGCGACATCCACCGTCCGCCGCAGGCCAGGTCGGTGATCACCATTCGCGGAAGGATCCGTCGTCGGCCCGCCAGACCGGGTTGTGCCAGTTGTGGCCGAGCTCGGCGGCGCGGGCCACGGCCGCCTCGTCGATCTCGATGCCCAGCCCCGGACCGGTCGGGCGCGCCGCGTACCCGTCGACGAACCGGAACGGTGTGGTGTCGACCAGGTAGTCGAGCAGCTCGTTGCCGGCGTGGTAGTGCAGGCCCACGCTCTGTTCCTGGATGAGGAAGTTCGGCGTCGTGAACGCCACCTGCAGGCTGGCCGCCAGGGCGATCGGGCCGAGGGGGCAGTGCGGGGCCATCGCCACGTCGTACACCTCGGCCATCGCGGCGATCCGGCGCACCTCGCTGATGCCGCCGGCGTGCGAGACGTCGGGCTGGGCGACGGCGATGCCGGTGGGCAGCACGTCGCGGAAGTCCCAGCGCGAGTACAGCCGCTCGCCGGTGGCCAGCGGCACGGCCGTGGACGCCGTCAACGCGCGCAGATCGCGGGAGAACTCCGGCAGTACCGGCTCCTCGACGAACAGCGGCGACAGCGGCTCGAGCATCGGCAGCAGCCGCCGCGACATCGCCGTGGACATCCGGCCGTGGAAGTCGACCACGACGTCGCGGTCCGGGCCGATCGCGTCGCGCACGGCGGCCAGCCGCTCGACGACCAGCCGGGTCTGGGCCGGGGTATCGATGGGCGCCATCGCGCCCGAACCGTTCATCTTCACCGCGGTGAACCCGGCCTCGATCTGCTCGGCGGCCAGCTCGGCCACGTGCGCGGGATCGTCGCCGCCGATCCAGGCGTACATGCGGACCCGGTCGCGCACGGCCCCGCCGAGCAGTTGGTGTACAGGCACGCTGTACGTCTTGCCGGCGATGTCCCACAGGGCCTGGTCGATGCCGGCGACCGCGCTGGACAGGATCGGGCCGCCCCGGTAGAAGCCGCCCTTCGTCATCAGCTGCCAGAGGTCCTCGATGCGCAGTGGGTCCTCGCCGACGATCACCTCGGCCAGCTCAGCGACGGCCGCCCGCACCGTCTCGGCCCGGCCCTCGACGACCGGCTCGCCCCACCCGGTGATGCCCTCGTCGGTGTCCACGCGCAGGAACACCCAGCGCGGCGCGACGAGGTAGGTGGTGAGGGCGGTGATCTTCACGAGCGATGCCGCCCCCGCTTCACCTTCCGGATGTCGACCGAGGCCTGTTCGAGCAGGGTGTCCACCGCCGTGGCTGCGGCGATCCCGTCGCCGGCCTCGATCGCGTCGAGCACGGCCTGGTGCGCCGGCACCGAGTCCGGCCAGTGCTCACCCTGGTGCACCAGCTGGTCGCGGGCGCGCAGCCCGGCCTCGATCACGACCTCCATCCGGCTGAGCAGCTCGTTGTGCGCCGAGTCGAGCAACGCGCGGTGGAACGCCAGGTCGGCCTCGACGACGGCGCGGGCGTCGCTGCCGGCGTCGGCCATCACCTGCAGGGCGGCCCGCAGCGCCGCGAGGTCGTCGTCGGTGCGCCGGGTCGCGGCCAGCCGCGCGCCGGCCGGCTCGACGATGCCGCGCACCTCGGCCAGGTTCTCCAGGAAGGCGGTGTCGGGCTCACCGCCCTGCCAGCGCAGCAGGTCGGCATCGAGCAGCTTCCAGTCCTCGCGCGGGCGTACGACGGTGCCGCGCTTCTGCCGCGAGTCGACCAGCCCCTTGGCGGCGAGCACCCGCAACGCCTCGCGCAGCACCGTCTTGCTGATGCCGAACTCCTGCTCGAGCTCATCGGGCGGCAGCGATCGGCCGGGCGCGTAGTGGCCGTGCACGATTCGGCTGCCGAGCGTCTCGACGGTCTGGCCGTGCAGTCCGCGCAGTGTGGTCATCGGGGTCCCTCCCGCATCAGGACGAGTCCTTGAGGATGCTCCAGCCGCCGTCCACGACGATGGAAGCCCCCGTCACGTACGAGGCGTCGGCCGAGGCCAGGAAGGCGACGACCGCGGCCACCTCGTCGGGCTCGCCGAACCGCTTGGCCACTGTGGCGGCGACGCTCGTCGCGCGGTCGGCGTCGCTGACCCGGTCCCACATCGCGGTCAGGATCGGTCCCGGCACGACCGTGTTCACCCGCACCTCGGGGCCGTACTCGACGGCCAGCTGCTGGCCGAGCGCCCGCAGCGCGCCCTTCGCGGCGGCGTACGCCGGATGGCCGGGGATGCCGACCAGGGCGTGCACCGACGAGGTCAGCACGATCGCTCCCCGGGACGGCCGCAGCAGGTCGACGAACGCGCGCACCGCCCGCCACGTCGCGGTCAACGACACCTCGAGCTGCGTGTGCCATTCGTCGTCGTCCAGCTCGTGGGCCGGCTTGACGACGACGCGGCTGGCGTTGCTGTGCAAGACGTCCAGCCGCCCGTACCGCTCGCCGACGTGGGCCCGCGCTCGCGCCCAGTCGGCGGCCGAGGTGACGTCCAGGCGCAGGTACTCGCAACCGACCGCCGTGGCCAATGCGGCGCCGGCCTCGTCGTCCACGTCGGTGGCCACCACGTGCGCGCCCTCGGCGGCGAGGCGGTGCACCGTGGCCGCCCCGATGCCGGACGCCCCGCCGGTGACCACCGCGACGCGGTCGTGGAAACGCTCCACCTGCTCTCCGAAATCCCTCAGTAAGCACTCGTCGTGGTCCGCGTCCGGGGAGTTCCGGAGCGGCGTTCCGGCCAAGCTATCGTCCAGGATTAAATATGTAAATACTATTGACATCTTATTGGCCGCGGCTCAGGATGAGCGACCAAGCGAGCCGGTCACCAGGCTCGATCCTGCGGCGACACGGGCGGCGACGACGCCATCCTCGGCCGGTTCAGCCAGCCCCGCAGCCCGGTCGTCCCGGAAGAAGGGTCAGCACGATGCAGTCTTCGCGTCGCGGTGCAGCCGCCTGGGCGTTCGCCGCCGGAACAGTGGCTGCCGCGGTGGTCATCGCCGGGTGCTCGTCGGGGCAGACGTCGTCCAACGACGACAAGTCCGGGACCCCGGCCAAGAAAACCGGCACGATCACCATCGCCTACCTGCAGAAGCAGGGTGATCAGCAGTACTTCGTCGACGAGGCCAACGGCGCCAAGCAGGAGGCGGCCAAGCTCGGCGACGTGAAGATCGACGTCGTCGATCTCGGCACCGACTCGAACAAGGCCATCAGCGCGATGAGCACCGAGGTCGGCCAGCGCGTCAACGGAATCGCGATCGTCGTGCCCGACCAGAAGATCGGCCCGCAGGTGATCGACGAGGCGGACAACGCCGGGATTCCCCTGGTGTCATCGGATGATCCGATCAAGAGCGGCGACGGCAACGACGCGGCGTTCGTCGGGTTCGACAGCGTGCAGATGGGCACCTCGGTCGGGCAGAAGGCCGGCGAGCTGTTCAAGCAGGCCGGCTGGACGGCGTCGGACACGAAGGTCATGGCGGCGTACAAGCAGGACCTGTCCGACTGCCAGCTGCGCGAGCAGGGCGAGGAAAAGGGCTTCCAGTCGGCGGCCGGCGCGTCCGTGCCGATCGTCAAGCTGGGCACCGACAACTCGGTGATCGACGCGCAGAACAAGGCCGGCGCCTCGCTCACCGCGAACCCGAACGTCAAGCACTGGATCGTGTGGGGCTGCAACGACGAGAGCGAGACCGGCGTGGTGACCGCCCTGCAGAACAACCACGTCTCGTCGGCGAACATCCTCGGCGTGGGCCTGGGCGGGTACCTGACCTGCAAGGACTGGAAGGCCGGCGTCCAGTCCGGAAATAAAGCCGCGCTGTACATCGGCGGAGCGGACGTCGGCGCCGCCGCGGTACGGGTACTCGTCGAGCGACTGCGCAACGGCACCGCGCTGCCGCCCAAGACGATCGCCAAGACCACCATGGTCGACGCCTCCAACTGGAAGGCGACGATGGCGGAATGCACCTGATGTCGGGATGCACGTGATGCCAACGGTGCCCGCTGATCGGCTCGTCATGACCGACATCAGCAAGAACTTCGCCGGCGTGCGCGCGCTGCGGCAGGTGAGCCTGAGCGGGCGCTCCGGCGAGGTGTTGGCGCTGATGGGCGAGAACGGTGCCGGCAAGTCGACCCTGCTCAAGATCCTGGCCGGGGCGCAGGTGCCCGACGCGGGTGCGATCACGATCGACGGGTCGCCGGTGGTGTTCCGCTCGCCGCGTGACGCGCACGCCGCCGGGGTGCGGGTCATCTACCAGGAGCCGGAGATCATCCCGCACGTCTCGGTGGCCGAGAACGTGTACGTGGGGGAGCTGCCGCGCCGGGGCCGCTACTTCGACCGGCGCCGCCTGCACGCCCAGCTGCGCGAGGCGCTGGCGCGGTACGGGTTCGATCTCGATCCGTCGGCGCTCGGCTCGCGGCTCTCGCCGGCCCAGCGGCAACTCGTCGAGATCATGCGGGCCCTGATCGCCGACGTGCGGGTGATCGCGTTCGACGAACCGACCTCGTCGCTGTCCGACGTCGAGGTCGACGCGCTGTTCCGGCTGATCCGGCGGCTGCGCGAGGACGGCATCACCGTGCTGTATGTGTCGCACCGGCTGCCGGAGATCTTCCGCATCGCCGACCGCGTCACCGTCCTGCGCGACGGCGCCGTCGTCGGAACCCGCACCACGGCCGAGACGAACGACGACGAGCTTGTGGCGATGATGGTAGGCCGCGACCTGACCGGTATGTTCCGCCGCCAGCCGCACCAGGCCGGCGACGTCGTGCTGACCGTGTCGGGCCTGACGAGCGACGACGTCCACGACATCACCTTCGACGTGCGGGCCGGCGAGGTCGTCGGCCTGGCCGGGCTGGTCGGGGCCGGACGCTCCGAGCTGGCCCACGCGATCGTCGGCAACGAACCGGTGCGAGCCGGCCGGATCCTCGTCGACGGGCGGGCCGTGCGGGTGCGCAGCCCACGCGATGCCATCCGGGCCGGCATCGGCTTCGCCCCCGAGGAGCGCAAGGCCCAGGCGCTGCTGATGCACCGGTCGGTGCGCGACAACATCTCGCTGGCCGTGCTGGACCGCATCAGCGTCGCCCACGTGGTCCGCCGTCGCGAGGAACGCCGCATCGCCCGGCAGTTCGTGGACCGGCTGGCGGTGCGCACACCGTCGCTCGATCAGGTCGTGGCGAACCTCTCGGGCGGCAACCAGCAGAAGGTCGTGCTGGCCCGCTGGCTGGCCCGCCGGCCCAAGGTGCTGATCCTCGACGAGCCGACCCGCGGGGTGGACGTCGGGGCCAAGGCCGAGATCTACGACGTCATCAACGAGTTGGCCGCCGAGGGGATCGCGATCGTCGTGATCTCCTCCGAGCTGCCCGAGATCCTCACGCTGGCCGACCGGGTGCTGGTGATGCAGGCCGGGCGGATCACCGGCGAGCTGTCCCGCGACGACGCCACCGAGGAGAGCATCCTCGCGCTGGCCATGAAGGAGGCGGCATGACCGTGACCACTGCTGCGCCCCGGGTCGACGTGCCGCGCGAGGCCCGCCCCGGCCGAGCCCGCCTGGTGGTGCACGCGATCGGCGTGCAGAACATCAGCCTGCTGATCGCGCTCGCCGCGCTGGTGACGTTCATCGGCATCCGCAACAGCAACTTCTTCCTGGTCAGCAACCTCAAGACGATCGGCACGACCGTGTCCATCGTCGGCGTGCTGGCCATCGTGCAGACCGTCGTCATGCTGATCGGCGCGCTGGACATCTCGGTCGGCAGCGCCGCCGGGCTGGCCTCGGTCGTCAGCGCGATGGTGTTCACCAGCGCGAGCGGCAGCGCGGCCCTCGGCATGCTCGCCGCGATCGGGGTGGGCATCCTCGCCGGCCTGTTCAACGGGCTGGTGATCATCTACGGACGGGTGAACGCCGTCATCGCGACGCTGGCCACCTACGCCGGCTACCGCGGGCTGGCCAACCTGATCACGGACGGCCGGGCGCAGGGCTACACCGGCAAGGACCCGACGTTCGTGTTCATCGCCCGCGGCGCCATCGCCGGCATCCCCACGCTGATCTGGATCCTGGCCGTGATCGCCGTCGTCGTGCACCTGCTGCTGCGCTACACCGACATCGGCCGCAACATCTACGCGATGGGCGGCAACCCCACCGCCGCCCGGCTGGCCGGCATCAACCTCAACCGCTACGTGATCGGCTGCTACGTGGCCGTCGGTGTCGTCGCCGCCATCGCCGGGATCATGCTCACTGCCCGGACCGGGTCGGGGCAGCCCACCTCGGGCAGCCAGGGCCTGGAGCTGCAGTCGATCACCGCGGCCGCGCTCGGCGGGGTGGCCATGCAGGGCGGCAAGGGCACCGTGTCCGGCACGATCCTCGCCGTCCTGCTGCTCGGCGTGTTGCAGAACGGGCTGACGATCCTGGACGTCAACTCGTTCTGGCAAGACATCGCCCAGGGTTTCCTGCTCGTCATCGCCGTGATCATCCAGCAACGCCGTCGCGGAGTGCGCGCCATCGGCTTGCCCTGACGTTCGTCACCCCGCACGTCCCGGACTCCCTTCCCCCAGGAGGACCTCGACATGCCTTATCGCGCAAGCAGGATCGCCGCTGCGTTCACTCTGATCGCCGGGCTGATCACCGTTCCGGTCGCCGCTGCCGGCGCCGCCGATCCACCGACGATCTCGGTCGACGGCACGTCCGCCGGCCGCACGTTCGACGGCGTCGGGGCCCTGTCGGCCGGCGCGTCGTCCCGCCTGTTGATCGACTACCCCGAACCGGAACGCAGCCGGATCCTCGACTACCTGTTCCGGCCGGGCTACGGTGCCGCACTGCAGATCCTCAAGGTCGAGATCGGCGGCGACACCAACTCGACCGACGGCACCGAGCCGAGTCACGCGCATTCGGCAGCGGACCTGAACTGCGATCGCGGCTACGAGTGGTGGCTGATGGAGCAGGCCAAGTCCCGCAACCCGAACATCAAGCTGAACGCGCTGGCCTGGGGCGCGCCCGGATGGGTCGGCAACGGCGCCCAGACCGTGTGGACCGACCAGTTCGTCAACTACCTGCTCAGCTGGCTGGGTTGCGCCTCCGAGCACGGCCTGCACATCGACTACCTGGGCGGATGGAACGAGAAGGGCTTCGACGCCGACTGGTACGTGAAGCTGCGGGCCGCGCTCAATACGCACGGGTACGGCGACATCAAGATCGTCGCCGACGACAGCTTCAGCTGGACCGTGGTGGACGCGCTGCAGTCGAACCCGGCATTCGCATCCGCGGTGGACGTGGTCGGCCAGCACTACGTGTGCGGCTATCTCGGCGCGTACACGTCGTGCCCGAGCCCGAATGCCGCGCAGGCATTGGACAAACCGTTGTGGGCGAGCGAGCAGGGGTCCGAGCCGTACGACACGGGCGCGGCACCGCTGGCCCGGGCGATCAACCGGCAGTACACCGACGGGCGGATGACCGGCACGGTCAACTGGTCGCTGGAGTGGTCGGCCTACGCCGGGCTGCCGTTCGAGGGCGACGGCGTGCTGTTGGCCAACGAGCCGTGGTCGGGGCACTACGTGGTCGGGCCCAGCGTGTGGGCCGTCGCGCAGACCACGCAATTTACCCAGCCAGGCTGGAGATATCTCGACAGCGGCAGCACCCGCATCGACGGCGGCAGCGTGGTGTCGTTGCGGTCACCGTCCACACCGGACTGGTCGAGCGTCGCCGAGACGCTCGACGCAACCGCGCCGCAGCAGGTTTCCTTTGCCGTGGGCGGCGGGCTGTCCACCGGCGACGTGCACGTATGGGCCACCGATCTGTCGTCGAACAACCCGGCCGACTGGTTCGTGCGCCAGCCCGACG
>DASXYE010000138.1:0-4300 GCA_036502695.1 Jatrophihabitantaceae bacterium | reverse complement strand
CGACCCGGCTGGCCGCCGCAGCGTCTGAATCCGGGGCGACCGTCGTCAGCGGTGCCCTGATGCTGCTGCACCAGGCGGTGGTGCAGGTCGAGCTGATGACCGGGCAACCCGCGCCGGTCGAGGCGATGCGGGCCGCCCTGCGCAAGCACACTCCGTCGCTCTAGTCCGTGAGTTGTCCGCGCTTCGCGCTGCTCTGGCGCGTCGAGGC
Source organism: Jatrophihabitantaceae bacterium (assembly GCA_036502695.1). Taxonomy (GTDB): domain Bacteria; phylum Actinomycetota; class Actinomycetes; order Mycobacteriales; family Jatrophihabitantaceae; genus DASXRA01. The sequence continues at coordinate 4,092 of DASXYE010000138.1, read as the reverse complement.
GCGGACAACGTCGGCCGGGCTCAGCTGTTGATGCAGATCGCGGTTGCGGTGAACTCCGTGATGGGCTGCGGGCTGACGACGACCAACGTCGAGGCCCAGCCAGTGCCGGTCTCGTCGATGTCTGACTCGGAGACGTAGGCGAACCGGGCATCGGCGTTTCCGGGGAAGGTGTTTCCATAGTGCGCGCCGCCGCCGATCGGCACCATTCCGGCCGGACACGGCACGTCAGCCAGTTGCCTGGTGTCGGTGGGGACGTCGAATCTGCGGCTCACCACCTCGCGATAGGCCACTCCCGCGGGGCCCGGAGCACCGGCTGGGCCCTGCGGTCCGGTCGCGCCCGCGGGGCCCTGCGCCCCGGCCGCGCCGGTTGCCCCCGTCGCGCCGGTTGCCCCGGTCGCTCCTTTCGGGCCGGTCTGGCTCCAGGCGATCGCGGTCTCGAGGCCGTTGCACTGTCGCAGCAGCGGGTTGGACGATGACGCGTCGGCGACCCGCAAGGTGCCGAGAACCTTGTTGTAACAGCCGTGAATCGTGCCGCCTGAATCCGGGACGGAGGCGTAGGCGACCGCTCCGGCGAGCGCGAGCGTGCTCACCCCCGCGACGATCAGCCCACCGCGCAGCAGTTTGGACATGATTCCCCCTCGCTAGTTGATAGCGAGGAGTCTGCGAGCGCGGCGCACGTGGTTGACAGTTCCTGACGGAACTGGACGTCAGAGGCCTGATGTCGAACCGGCAAGGCCTACCTAGACGGGGCGTTCCAGGCGGATCACCGTGGACTTGGACGCCGGCGTGTTGCTCTCCTCGGCGGTCGCGTCCAGTGGCACCAGCACGTTCGCCTCGGGGAAGTAGGCGGCCGCGCAGCCGACCGGGGTGGCGTACTCGACGATGCGGAAGCCCGGCGCGCGGCGGCCGGCCTCGCCCACCAGGTCGACCGTCTCGCCGTCGGCGAAGTCCAGCGCGCGCAGGTCGTCGGCGTTGACGAACACGACGTGGCGCCCGCCCTTGATGCCGCGGTAACGGTCGTCCAGGCCGTAGACGGTGGTGTTGAACTGGTCGTGTGAGCGCACCGTCTGCAGCAGCAGGTGCCCGGCCGGGACGTCCACCCCGGACAGCTCGTTCACGGTGAACCGGGCCTGGCCGACCGCCGTCGGGAACGTGCGGGAATCGCGCGGGCCGTTGGGCAGGATGAACCCGCCGGGATGGGCCACCCGGTCCTCGAACGCGTGGAAGCCCGGCACGACCCGCTCGATGTGCTTGCGGATCACCCGGTAGTCGTGGCGCATCGCCGACCAGCCGACGTCCTCGCCGAACAGCGCTTCGCCCAGGCCGGTGATGATCGCGATCTCGCTGCGCAGCTGGTCGGATCCAGGCGCCAGCCGGCCCCGGGACGAGTGCACCATGCTCATCGAGTCCTCGACCGTCACGAACTGCTCGCCGGCCTGCTGCACGTCGCGCTCGGTCCGTCCCAGGCAGGGCAGGATCAGCGCCTCGCGCCCGGCGTGCAGGTGCGAGCGGTTGAGCTTCGTCGACACCTGGACGGTCAGCGCGCAGCGTTCCATCGCCGCGGTGGTGACGGCGGTGTCCGGCGTCGCCGCGGCGAAGTTGCCGCCGAGCCCCATGAACACCTCGACCCGTCCGTCGCGCATCGCCCGGATCGTGTCGACGGTGTCGTTCCCGTGCTCGCGCGGCGGCTCGAACCCGAACTCGTCGCGGAGCGCGTCGAGGAAGCGGTCGGGCATCTTCTCCCAGACGCCCATCGTGCGGTCGCCCTGCACGTTGCTGTGCCCGCGCACCGGGCAGGCTCCGGCACCGGGCCGGCCGACGTTGCCTCGCAGCAGCAGGAAGTTGACGATTTCGCGGATGGTGGCCACCGCGTTGCGGTGCTGGGTCAACCCCATCGCCCAGCACACGATCACCCGCTCGGAGGCCACCACGTCGTCGACGAACTCCTCGATCGCCGCGCGCTCCAGGCCGGCCAGGCGCAGCAGCTCGGCGACGTCGCGCTCGCGCCAGGCGGCGACCGTCTCGTCGAACCCGTGGCAGTACCGGTCGATGAACTCGTGGTCCAGGGCGTCGCGCTCGACCAGGATGCGGTTCGCCGCGCTGAACAGCGCGAGATCGCCGTTGACGCGCACCGGCAGGTGCCGGTCGGCCAGCTTGGTACCCGGGCCGGCCAGCCCGCGGGGCGTCTGCGGATTGCGGAACTTGATCAGCCCGGCCTCGGGCAGCGGATTGATCGCGACGATGCGGGCGCCGCGCTTCTTCGCCGTCTCCAGCGCGGTGAGCATGCGGGGATGGTTCGTGCCCGGGTTCTGCCCGACGATCACGATCAGGTCGGCGTGCTCTGCGATATCGGTCAGCCGGACGGTGCCCTTGCCGATGCCCAGGGTCTGGGTGAGCGCCACGCCGCTGGACTCGTGGCACATGTTCGAGCAGTCGGGCAGGTTGTTCGTGCCGAATCGTCGGGCCAGCAGCTGGTAGACGAACGCCGCTTCGTTGCTTGCGCGCCCGCTCGTGTAGAACGCGGCGCGGTCGGGACTGTCGAGGCCGCGCAGCCGATCGGCGATCAGGTTCAGCGCGGCGTCCCAGCCGATCGGCTCGTAGTGCGTCGCGTCCGGCGGGCGGTACATCGGCTCGGTGAGCCGGCCCTGCGATTCCAGCCAGTGGTCGGACTCGGCCCGCAGCTCGGCGATCGAGTGGGCTTGGAAGAAGTCGGCCCTGACGCGCTTGCGGGTGGCCTCCCAGGCGACGGCCTTGGCCCCGTTCTCGCAGAACTCGGCGGCCTTGCGCCGGTCGGGATCCGGCCAGGCGCAGCTCGGGCAGTCGAACCCGTCGATGTGGTTCATCTTCAGCAGCGTCTGCAGGCTGCGCCGGGGCCCCATCTCCTCGAGCGCGTACTGCATGCTGTGCGCGATGCCGGGCAGGCCCACCGCAGATCGTTTCGGATGCCCGACGTGAACGTCATCATCCATTCGTCCAATGTAGTTGAGCTAGACCCGACTCGAACTTCTAAAGTCCGACCCATGCGATATCGAATCCTGGGCGGCACCGGCATCGAGGTCAGCACCCATTGTCTGGGCGCCATGATGTTCGGCTCCGTCGGCAACCCCGACCACGACGACTGCGTCCGCATCATCCATACCGCCCTCGATCAGGGCATCAACTTCGTCGACACCGCCGACATGTACTCGGCGGGCGAGTCCGAGCAGATCGTGGGGGCGGCGCTGCGGGGCCGGCGCGACGACGTGGTGCTCGCGACCAAGGTGCATTTCCCGCTCGGTGAAGGGCGCAACCGCAGCGGCAACTCGCGCCGCTGGATCGTGCGCGCCGTCGAGGACAGCCTGCGGCGGCTGAACACCGACTGGATCGACCTGTACCAGATTCACCGCCCGGACGAGACCACCGACATCGAGGAAACCCTGGCGGCGCTGAGCGATCTGGTGCACCAGGGCAAGATCCGCGCGTTCGGCAGCTCGACGTTCCCGGCCGAGGAGATCGCCGAGTCGCACGCGGTGGCCGAGCGGCGCGGGCTGATGCGATTCCGGTCCGAGCAGCCGCCGTACTCGATCCTGGCGCGGGGCATCGAGTCCTCGGTGTTGCCGACCTGCCAGCGCTACGGCATGGGCGTGTTCACCTGGAGCCCGCTCGCGTTCGGCTTCCTGACCGGACGCTACCGGCGAGGGGTGGACGCCGACCTGTCGAGCGGGCGACCGGTTATCCGGCCGGAGCGGTTCGACCCGTCGCTGCCGGAAACTGCAGCCAAGCTGGATATCGTCGAGCAGCTCGTGACGCTGGCCGACGAGATCGGCTGCTCGCTGCCGGAGCTCGCGGTGGCCTTCGTGGTGGCGCACCCGGCCGTGACGTCGGTGATCATCGGTCCGCGCACGATGGAGCAGCTCGAGGCGTCCTTGAAGGGGGCCGCGCTGGTGCTGGACGACGCGGTGCTCGACCGCATCGACGAGATCGTCGCGCCCGGCAAGAACGTGTACGAGCCGAACGGACCGTGGCCGGTACCGGCGCTGCGGCCCGAGCGGCGCCGCCGCCCGCTGGGGGAGCGCTCGGCGGCTTGAGCCGTACCGGCGGCCGCCTGAGCCG
>DASXYE010000137.1:0-8584 GCA_036502695.1 Jatrophihabitantaceae bacterium | reverse complement strand
CGGCCCTTGTCGTCGGCGCTCAACTGGGCGTCGAGCGCGCCCTGGTCGGTGGCCTTGGCCAGCAGCTCGGATACGTAGCCATAGACGTCGGCCTTCGCCGTGCGGTAGCGCACCGGGGTGGCGCCGGAGTTCTCGTTGTAGATGTAGGCATCCGCGTTCTGGTTGGTGAACACCTCGATCGGCACGCCCAGCTCGCGGCAGTAGTCGAGGGTGACCATCCACTGGGCCAGTCGCGCCGGACCGGCGTTCATATAGATGCCCTCGGAGAACGTCGCCTTCTGGGTGTTGCCGTTCAGGTCGGTCTGCTCCGTACCGTTGCGTACGGTGAAATTGCGGCCCCCGGTGCGGCCGCGCGCCTCGAGGATCGTGCACCGGTAGCCGGCCTTGCCCAGCTCGTAGGCCGACGCCAATCCGGCGATGCCGCCGCCCAGGATCACCACGGTCTTTGCCGACCGACCGGTCAGGTGAAAGTCCGACGGCTGCGGTGGCGTGAAGTCCGACGCGGGCGGCGCGGCCTCGGCCGTGGGCGCCAGCCCCAGCGCGCCCATCGTCGCGAACAGCGTCCCGGCACCGCCCGTGACGCCGACCGCCTGCAGGAACCTACGTCGGCTGGGACCCTGAACCGGCTCGGGCATGCGTCATCTCCCCGCTAGGCGCCGCACAACATGCTGATGACGCTAAGCGGCCGGGTCGCTTGTCCGATATCCGTCGTGTTAAGGAACCGTGTCAGCCGCGGCGGTAGTGGGCCACCCCGTCGATGACGGTGACGGCCAGCCAGCCGCGCAGCACCAGCACGTCCAGGTGGGCCATCGTCTCGGTGGTGGCCAGTAGCTGGTTGAACGGATCGAGATCGTCGAAGCTGCGTTGCCGACGCGTCCAGCGCAGGACCCGGGCCGCCTCGTAGGCCGTGTCGGCGCCCTGCTCGACGGCCTTGGCCGATTCGGTCAGCCGCTGCTCGTGGTGATCGAGCAACTCGTCGACCCGGGTGTGCACGCTGGCCGCGTCCGGGCCGTGGGCCGGCAGCAGCCGGGCGTCGGGCATCGTCCGGACGAGGCGCAGCGACTCGAGGTAGTCGCGCAGCGGCAACTCGGCGCGGGGGAACTCGAACCCGATGGACGGCGTGATGTGGGGCAGCACGTGGTCGCCGGCGAACAGCACCCCGGCCGCCGCGTCGTGGAACACGACGTGGCCCCGGGTGTGGCCGGGCGTGGCGATCACCCGCAGCGTCCGGGTCCGCAGCGGCAGGTCGATGCCGTCGGGCAACCACCGGTCGGGCAGGTCCCACGGGCCGCTGTCGTCGGTCACCGGGACGGGCGGTCCGAGCTGGGCGACCAGGTCCTGGGCGCCGGCCCGCACCAGGTGCGCGGCCGGCGGTCGCTCGCCGGTACGGATGGCCTCCCGGATCGCGTCCAGGCCCAGCTGCTCGCCGTCGCCGAGGGCGACCGGGGTGCCGTGCGTCCGGCGGATCGCGACGGCCTGCGTGTAGTGATCGCGATGGACGTGGGTGACCAGGAACTCGCGGATGTCGTCCAGCCCGTAGCCGATGCCGTCCAGGGCTCGGGTCAGTAGCTCGGTGCTCTCCGCCAACGCCCAGCCGCTGTCGATCAGCACGACCTGCTCGCCGTCGGCGATCGCGTAGACGTTGACCGCGCGCAGCCCGTCCTGGGGCAGGGGCAGCGGGATGCGGTAGACGCCCTCGCCCACCGGGTGGGCGCCGGACTCGGTCCATGCGGTCATTCATTCCATCTACCACACGAGGTCGGCCATGTGATCGTCTCGTGGCGAACCAGACTCCCGTACGCTGCTTGCGATGAGTGCTCGCGCGAAGATCCGGGGGGAACTATGTGCGGGATCGTAGGTTATGTTGGCCCGCGCCAGGCTCTCGACGTTGTCGTCGAGGGGCTACGGCGGCTGGAGTACCGCGGGTACGACTCGGCCGGGGTGGCCGTCGTCAACGGCGGGCTGCAGACGGCCAAGAAGGCCGGCCGGATCGAGAACCTGGACAAGGAACTGGCCGGGCGCACGATCACCGGAACGACCGGCATCGGGCACACCCGCTGGGCCACCCACGGCGCGCCCAACGACCGCAACGCCCACCCGCACCTGGACGCCGCCGGGCGGATCGCGGTGATCCACAACGGCATCATCGAGAACCACGCCGAGCTGCACGCCGAGCTGGAGGCGGCCGGTGTCGAGTTCGCCAGCGACACCGACACCGAGGTCGTCGCGCACCTGCTCGCGCAGCTTCTCGCGCGCGAGACCGGTGACCTGGCCGACGCGCTGCGGGCGGTGTGCCGGCGGCTGGACGGCGCCTTCACCCTGGTCGTAGTCGACCGCGACCGGCCGGACGTGGTGGTCGCGGCCCGGCGCAATTCGCCGCTGGTGCTGGGCGTCGGCGACGGTGAGACGTTCCTGGGCAGCGACGTGGCCGCGTTCATCGCCTACACCCGCGAGGCCGTCGAGCTGGGCCAGGACCAGGTCGTCGAGATCCGTCCGGACGGGTTCACGATCACCGACTTCGACGGGTCGCCGGTGGACGGCAAGCACTTCCACATCGACTGGGACCTCGCCGCCGCCGAGAAGGGCGGCTTCGACTACTTCATGCTCAAGGAGATCCAGGAACAGCCCACCGCGGTGGCCAACACGCTGCGCGGGCACCTGGTCGACGGGCAGGTCGTGCTGGACGAGCAGCGCATCGACAAGCAGGAGCTGCGCGACGTCGACAAGGTGTTCGTCGTCGCCTGCGGCACGGCCTACCACTCCGGGCTGATCGCCAAGTACGCCATCGAGCACTGGACGCGGGTGCCGGTCGAGGTCGAGATGGCCTCCGAGTTCCGGTATCGCGACCCGGTCCTGGATCGGCAGACGCTGGTCGTGGCGATCAGCCAGTCCGGCGAAACCGCCGACACGCTCGAGGCGGTTCGTCACGCCCGGGCGCAGAAGGCGCGCGTGCTCGCGATTTGCAACACCAACGGCGCGCAGATCCCGCGGGAGTCCGACGGCGTGCTGTACACGCACGCCGGCCCGGAAATCGTGGTGGCCGCGACCAAGACGTTCACCGCGCAGGTGGCCGCCGTCGAGCTGGTCGGCCTGGCCCTGGCCCAGGCGCGCGGCACGAAGTACGGCGACGAGGTGGCCCGCGAGTTCGAGAGCCTGGCCTCCGTCCCGGAGTTGATGGCGGCAACGCTCGAGGTCGTCGAACCGGTCCGGGAGCTGGCCCGCGAGATCGCGGCGTCCAAGACGGTGCTGTTCCTGGGCCGGCACGTGGGCTACCCGGTGGCGCTGGAGGGCGCGCTCAAGCTCAAGGAGCTGGCCTACATGCACGCCGAGGGGTTCCCGGCGGGCGAGCTCAAGCACGGCCCCATCGCCCTGATCGAGGACGGGATGCCGGTCGTCGTCGTCATGCCCTCACCCGAGGGCCGGCCGCTGCTGCACCAGAAGATGCTGTCCAACATCGCCGAGATCTCGGCCCGAGGCGCCCGCACCATCGTGATCGCCGAGGCGGGTGACGCCGCGGCTCGCAAGCACGCCGCGCACCTGATCGAGGTGCCCGCGGTGCCGACCCTGCTGATGCCCTTCGTGGCGACCATCCCGCTGCAGGTGCTGGCCGCCGAGATCGCGCAGGCGCGCGGCTACGACGTCGACAAGCCCCGCAACCTGGCCAAGTCCGTCACCGTCGAGTAGCGGGCTCGGCGGCTGCAAACAGGTCATGATCAAGAGTGAGAAGTGGCTGCTATAGCGACCACTTCTCCCTCTTGATCATGGACAGGTGACCGTACTCGAGAAGTCGTTCGACCTTCCGCGCGGAGGAGCGGTCGGCCTTCGACTCGTCGCGCGAGGTGCTCGAGAGTGGTGAGCAGTGCGCGAGCGTGGCCGGACTGGGCGAGGCCGCGTATCGGTGCACGGACCCGCTGGGCGCGCTCGATCTGTCCGCTTTCGCCCGGGGACCACAACATAACGATCACCATGGACGACCACCACGACGACGACATCGCCGCGGCGAAGGCGCTCGCGGCATTCGCGGTGGCGCACCTGTAGCGAGGCAGCTCACTCGACGCGCCGCGCCCGGATCCGCCAGGATGGTCTTGTGGCAGATGGCGTGAAGTCCGTGGACCTGCTGATCGTCGGCGCCGGTCCGGTCGGGTTGTTCGGCGCGTACTACGCCGGCGTGCGCACCCTCAAGACCGCGGTGCTGGACTCGCTGGAGGAACCGGGCGGGCAGATCACCGCCATGTACCCGGAGAAGGCGATCTTCGACGTGGCCGGGTTCCCGGCGATCCGGGGGCGCGAGCTGGTCGATCAGCTCGTCGCCCAGGCGGCGCCGTTCGACCCGGTGTACGTGCTGGGCCACCAGGCGGTCGGCTTGGAGCGTGGCGACGGCACATTCGCCGTGACCACGTCGGAGGGGCAGCGCATCGAGTGCCGGGCCATCGTGATCACCGGTGGCATCGGCACGTTCTCGCCGCGGCCGCTGCCCGCCGGCGAGGAGTTCGTCGGACGCGGCGTGGTGCACTTCGTGCCCGATCCGTCCGTGTACAAGGGCCTGGACGTCGTGGTCGTCGGCGGCGGCGACTCGGCCCTGGACTGGGCGCTGATGCTCGAGCCGATCGCGGCGTCGGTCACGCTCGTGCACCGCCGCGCGCAGTTCCGGGCGCACCCGCACTCGGTCGAGCAGGTGTTGGCGTCGTCCGTGCAGATCCTGACCGACGCGCAGATCAGCGGCCTGCTCGGCAGCCCGGCGCTGTTCGAGGCGCAGGTCAGCGTCAACGGCGGGGTCACCGCGCTGCCGTGCGACAAGCTGGTCGCCGCGCTGGGCTTCACCGCCAATCTCGGCCCGCTGCTCGAATGGGGCGTCGAGATCATCGGACGGCGGCACATCAAGGTCGACACCAAGGGCGCGACGTCCGTCCCCGGCGTGTACGCCGCGGGCGACATCGTCGACTACGACGGCAAGGTGCGGCTGATCGCCACCGGGTTCGGCGAGGTCGCGACGGCGGTCAACAACGCGGCGGCGTACCTGAACCCCGACGTGTCGGCGTTCCCGGGGCACCTGTCCGACTACGCGCCGCCGGGGGCCGCCGGGTCGCCCACCGCATGATCGTCGGCGTCGGCATCGACGTGGTGCCCGTCGAGCGGTTCGCCGCGGCGTTGCAGCGCACTCCGTCGCTGGCGACGCGGCTGTTCACCGCGTCCGAGCAGGTCACCGACACTGGCGGGCACCGCACCGCGGAGTCACTGGCCGCTCGGTTCGCCGCCAAGGAGGCGCTGGCCAAAGCGCTGGGCGCCCCGGGCGGCATGCTCTGGACGGACGCCGAGGTGACCACCGACGAGTACGGCCGCCCGCACCTGTCCGTGACGGGAACGGTGGCTGCCCGGGCCAAGGAGCTGGGTGTCACGCACTGGCACGTCTCCCTGTCCCACGACGGCGGAATAGCCTCGGCGACAGTGATCGCGGAAGGGGACTGAGGCGTGCGCGGTGTGTGGCCGGTCAGCGAGGTGCGGGCGGCCGAGGCGGCGCTGATGGCCCGACTGCCCGACGGTGCGTTGATGCAACGGGCGGCGGCCGGCCTGGCCGTCCACTGTGGACGGTTGCTGGACGGCGTCTACGGGTCGACCGTCGTACTGCTGGTGGGAAGCGGCGACAACGGCGGCGACGCGCTGTACGCCGGCGAACGTCTGGCGGGCGCCGGTGCAAGCGTGCGAGCCGTCTTGCTCAACCCCGAACGGGCGCACCGGGCCGGCCTGGCCGCATTCCGGGCCGCCGGCGGACGCGTCGGCCGGGCGGAAGACCTCGACGACGCCGACCTGGTCGTCGACGGCATCCTTGGCATCGGTGGACGCGGTGGGCTACGCCCCGACGCGGCCGCCCTGGCGCACGCCGCCTACGGCCGGATCACCGTCGCGGTCGACCTGCCCTCCGGCGTGGACGCCGACACCGGCGCGGTCGAGGGCGACGCGATCCGGGCCGATGCCACCGTGGCGTTCGGGGCGCTCAAGCCCGGGCTGGTCAGCGGTCCGGGCGCCGAGCGGGCCGGCGATCTGCATCTGGTCGACATCGGCCTGGAACCCGAGCTCGCACCGGCCCGGACGTTCGTGCTCGAGGAGCCGGACGTCGCCGCGCTGCTGCCCGTCCCCGGACCGGCCGACGACAAGTACACGCGTGGCGTCGTCGGCGTGGTGGCCGGATCGCCGGCGTATCCCGGCGCTGGGCTGCTGGCCACCGGCGCGGCCCGGCACGGCGGAGCGGGCTTCGTGCGCTACCTCGGCCGGGCCCCGGACGGCATCCGCGCCGCGTACCCGGACGTCGTCGTGCAGGCCGACACGAAGCCGTCCGACGCGCACGTGCAGTCCTGGGTGGTCGGCCCGGGCCTCGGCACGGACGACCCGGCGCGCGCGCTGCTCGAGGACGTGCTGCGCGCCGACGTGCCGGTGCTCGTCGACGCCGACGGCATCACGCTGCTGGCCCAGACGCCCGGCCGGCTCGCCGACCGCGAAGCGCCCACCGTGCTCACCCCGCACGACCGCGAGTTCGCCCGCGTCGCCGGCGACGTCGGGGCCGACCGCATCGGGGCGGCCCGCCGCGCTGCCGCCGAGCTCGGAACCACCGTGCTACTCAAGGGCAACGCCACCGTGGTGGCCGCGCCGGACGGCCGGGCCTACGTCAACCCGACCGGCACGCCGTGGCTGGGTACGGCCGGCAGCGGCGACGTGCTGAGCGGGCTGATCGGCGCGCTGCTGGCGTCCGGGCTGGAGGCACCGTTGGCGGCGGCGGTCGGCGCCTACGTCCACGGCGTGGCCGGTCAGCTGGCCGGGTCGAACGGCCCTCCGTCCGCGTCGGACGTGCTCGACGAGATACGTACAGCCTGGCTGGGCATCGAGGCCTGAAACAGCACTCGGTCGGTGGCGGCCACGGCCGTCACCAGGACCAGCGCGATGATGCCGAGCGTCAGCGCCGGCACATCCGGGTCGGCCAGCAACAGGATCAGTGCCATTGCGATGGCCGCGAGGCGCGTCCACGGCACGACGCGCCAGACGATCGCCTTGAACAGCGCGTGCCCGATCAGGAACAGCCCCACGCCGCCCAGCACCATCCAGGCCGTCGACCGTTCGCCGTGTTCCCACGTGTGGGCGAGCACCCGCTCGTCGGATGCGGCCACCACGATGATGCCGGCGATCATGATCGGGTGGATCCAGTGGTAGGCGCTACGGCCCAGCCGGCCCGGATCGTCGGACTCGGCAATGATCGCCGCGGCATCGGCGGCGCTGCGGTCGAAGTAGATCCACCACATCGCCACGGTGCCGGCCAACGCGCCGACGAAAGCCACGACCTGCGCCGAGCTGATCGGGTGCAGGTCGGACAGCGTCGAGCCGATCAGCACGATCGATTCGCCCAGCGCGATCATCACGAACAGCTGGCAGCGCTCGGCGAAGTGCCCGCCTTCGATGTTCCAGTCGTCGGTGTGCGCGCGGCCCAGCCCGGGGACGTAGAAGCCGACGGCGCCACCGGTCACGTCGATGCCGATGCCGATCACCCACAGCAGCTCGCGGGCGTGCCCGTCGACGGCCGCGCCGGCCAGTAGCGGGCCGCTGCTCACCACGCTCCAGATCAGGATGCGTTGGAAATTGCGCTGCAGCACGTCGCCCCGGATGGCGAACACCACGAACAGCGACCGTCCGACCTGCATGGCCACGTACGCGCCGGCGACGAGGAAGCCGCGGTGCTCGAACGCCTCGGGCAGGCCGGCCGACATGACCAGGCTGGCCAGCAGCGTCAGCATCAGGGTGGCCCGGACGGGCAGCCGCTCCGGGTCGAGCCAGTTCGTCGTCCAGGTCGTGTAGGCCCAGGCCGTCCACACGAACCCGAGCAGGATCAGGCCCTGCAGCGCGCCGCGCACAGTGGCGTGGTGCAGCAGGTGGTGCGACAGCTGGGTCACCGCGAACACGTAGACCAGGTCGAAGAACAGCTCGGCGTTGGTCACCGGCGCCCCGCCGCCCCGCGCCCGCAACATCGGGATCATGGCCGCTGTTCTACACGGTTTTGGTCGTGAGTCGTCGTATGCGACGACTGGTGACCAAAACCGGAACCAGACGGCGGCCGGATGGGACACTGATCCACGTGTTGCGCACCGAGGCGGTCGTCGACCTGGCCGCGATCAGCGGCAACGTCGCGCGCCTGGACGCCATCGCCGGGCCGGCCGACGTCATGGCCGTGGTCAAGGCCGACGCGTACGGCCACGGGCTGGTGCCGTCCGCCCGGGCCGCGCTCGACGGGGGCGCCGCGTGGCTCGGGGTGGCCATCGTCGGCGAGGCGCTCACCCTGCGCGAAGCCGGCATCACCGCGCCGGTGCTGGCCTGGCTGTGGACCCCGGACGAGACAGCCACCGTCGCTGCCGCCCTGGCCGCCGACGTCGACCTGAGCGTCAGCGGCCGCTGGGCACTCGACGTGGTGGCGGCGGCCGCGCGCAACGAAGGCCGCCCGGCGCGTATCCACCTCAAGATCGACACCGGGCTGTCCCGGGGCGGCAGCTACCGCCACGACTGGCCGGACCTGGTCGACGCCGCGGCCAAGGCCCAGGCGGCCGGC
>DASXYE010000136.1:0-18143 GCA_036502695.1 Jatrophihabitantaceae bacterium | reverse complement strand
GTGCGAACAGGCATCGAAAGAACGATGCGGTACCCGGACTGGTACCGGACAGATCGATGAAGATCGCTGACGACGAGACTCCGAGGGCACCCACGGCCATCGCCGGCCGAGGCGGCAGTTGCCTGGCCGACGTCAGCCGCTGCTCGAGCTGGACCGCTTGGCTCGACCGCACGCGCATGGCACTCCCTCGGACAGGACGTTCACGACACGAACCGTGCGCCGCCACTGAACGGGGGAGCTCGTGGCTGGGCATGTCGGAGGCGCTCCTTCCTTCGATCAAGGGATGCCCGGGTGCCACGGTCGAGCAAACGCCTGCGGTGTCCTCGACGACGGCTCCAGCCGGCCGGGCTCGACGCAACCGCCCAATCGGCGGTCCGTACCCAGGTTTGCCGGGCGAGGACCGGGGTAAGCCCACCGTATATGCGATTGCCCGATGTATACAGGGAGCCTGTACATGACCACGGAGGCGGCGTCGACACGCAACGTCCTTGATCGGCTGGATCAGAACGTGCCGACGAGGTTCTACTGGTCGCTGACGTTGCTGGCCACGCTCGGCGGCTTCCTGTTCGGCTACGACACGTCGAACATCGGTGCGGCGCTGGACTTCCTGCCGTACAAGATGGGTGACTTCGCGACCGGGTACCTCGTCGCCGGAGCCTCGCTGGGTGCAGCGGCCGGTGCGCTACTCGCCGGGCCGCTGACGGATCGGTTCGGACGTCGCGCCCTGTTGATCGTGGACGCGCTGATCTACGCCGTCGGCGCGCTGCTGGCGGCGTTCACCCCGAACGTCGGTGTGCTGCTGTTCGCGCGCACGCTGATCGGCCTGGCGATCGGCGCCGACTCGGCGATCGCGACCGCTTACATCGCCGAGTACGCGCCCCGTAAGCGGCGCGGCGCGCTGGTCATGCTGCAGCAATGGATGATCACCGTCGGCATCCTTGTCTCCTACCTCGTCGCGCTGGTGATTCTCAAGCTGCTGCCGGGCAGTGCCACCACGCTGGACTGGCGGTTGTTCTTCGGTCTCGGTGCCGTCCCAGCGCTCATAGGCTTGGTGCTGCGCTTCGAGATGCCCGAGTCACCGCGTTGGCTGATGCGCCAGCACCGCTACGACGACACCCGCAAGGCGTTCGGCAAGCTCGGCATCGACGCGTCTACCGAAGACATCGAGTACACCGCGCAACAGGTCGAACGGGCCGACCGGGCGCAGCAACGGCAACGTCGGCGCGGCTGGACGCCGGGTGTGCGTCGCGCGTTGCTGATCGTGTGCGGGTTCTTCATGTTCCAGCAGATCACCGGCATCAACGTGCCGTTGTACTACGGCCCCCAGTTGCTGGGCCAGTATTTCCAGAGCGGCGGCGGCCAGGTGTCCGTGACGACCGCCGGCATCGAGGTCACCGCGATCATGACGGCCGTCAACGTCGCCGCGACCTACCTGGCCTTCCGCTACATCGATCGGATCGGACGGCGCAAGCTCGCGCTCGGCGGCTTCGCCGGGATGGCGGTGGCCGCGCTCATCGCGGCGATCGGCATCGGGTTGATGACGGCCACCCCGCAACTCGTCGTCGCGATGATCGGACTGGACGGGTTCATCGCCAGCTTCGCGATCGGTGTCGGCGGAACCGGCTGGCTGATCCAGGGCGAGACCTTCCCGACGGCCGTACGCGGCCAGGCCGCCGCGATTGCCGCCACCGTGGACTGGCTGGCCAACTACGCGATCATCGAGGCGTTCCCGGCCTGGCACCGCGCCATCGGAGTGGGCTGGGTGCTGGTCTGTTTCGCCGCCTTGTGCCTGCTCGCGGTGGGGTTCGTCGGACGGTACCTGCCCGAGACCAAGGGTCTGTCGGTCGAACAGGTCACCTACCTGTACGAGGAGCAGGCGGCCGGAGTCGACGGTCGTTCGGGCCCGGTCAAGAAGCGGTCATCCGGGCATCGAGTTGCTCTGGGCCACTGACGTCCGTCCCGAATGTCGGGACGGGTCAGCCGGCCAGGTCGGCCAGGCGGACCGCGGACTCGAGCAGCAGGGCGTGGACGAACGCCTGGGGCAGATTGCCGCGTAACTGTCGCTGTTCGACGTCGAACTCCTCGGCGAGCAGCGCGGGTGGTCCGGTCGCGGCCCGGTTGCGCTCGAACGCTCGCAGCGCAGCGACCGAGTTGCCCTGCTGGGCCTCGCTGAGCGCGACGACGAATCCGCAGAGCAGGAAGGCGCCTTCGCCCTCGCCCAGCTCGTGACCCTCGTGGCGATAGCGATACACGTACTCGTCGTGGACGAGGTCCCGGCGGACTGCGTCGAGGGTGGCCGCGGTGCGCGGATCGTCGGGCGGCGTGGCGCCGCGTAGCAGTGGCAGGAGGAGTGCGGCGTCGACTCGCGGATCGTCGGGGCGGCGCTGCCAGTGCCCGTCGCGATGGACGCAGCGGCGGGACGTCTCGGCCAGCACGGTGTCGGCAAGTGCGCTCATCCGCCCCTGGTCGGAACGGGGTGAGATCTCGGCGGCGGCCCGCAAGCCGGCGACACAGGCCAGCCGCGAGTGGGTCCACCACGCGTCGTCGAGTTCCCAGATGCCGGCCTCGGGTTCGGTCCAACGCTTCTCGATCACCTCGGCGGCCAACCGAGCGGCGGACCAGCCGTCTGCGTCGAGCAGCTCGTGGCGAGCCGCGGCGGCGAGCAGCAGCAGGATCTCGCCCATCGTGTCGAGCTGGAACTGCCGGCCCACTGCGTTACCGCGTACGTCGCTGCCGCCCGGGTAGCCCGGTAGGTCCACCGGTTCCTCGTCCGGGACGGTGCCGCCGTCGATGAGGTACGCGGGCTTGAGGTCCGAGCCGTGTTCGAGCAGGCGGGCGGTGACGAACGAGACCGCGTCGTGCAGCAACGGATGCGGTCCGTCGGCACTGATCGCGAGCCCGGCCAGGCACTGGTCGCGGATCCAGGCGTAGCGGTAGTCGTAGTTCGCGCCGGCGTCGGCCCGCTCCGGCAAGGACATTGTGGCTGCGGCGACCATGGCGCCGGTGGCGCTGGTGAGCCCGCGCAGGACGGCGTAGGCATGCCGCGTGTCGCGTGGTGCGATGCAACGGTCGAACGGCGGAACGGCCTCGTGCCACTCGCGTTCGGTTCTCGCCCAGGCCGTCTGGGCATTCACCGGCTCGGCGAGGTCAGGGCCGACCTCGAGCACCAACTCACGCGTCTCGCCGGCCGCTAGTGCGATCTCGGCGGCCAGCCGGCCTCGCTCGTCCACCGAGGCCTCGGCGGCGCCGGTCCAGCGCAGCTTCAGGTCACCTGACGATGCCGTCCAGACACCGTCGACGAGGCGCGGGTCACGCATCGGATGCCGGCCGAAGCCGGCGCGCAGATCGAGCACGAGTCGCAGCCGGGATCGTCCACTGCGGCCTTCGATACGCCGCAGTACGGTGACCCGTTTCGGGTCAGCCGGCAGTGGCAGGGCGTCACGGCACTCGACGACGGCGTCGGCGTCGGTGACCCAGCGGTTGCGCCAGATCAGCGTGCCGTGCTCGTAGTGCCCGCCCCACGCGTAACGGCCGACCGGCGTGACCGCATAGACGCCGCGGCCGCCGATCAGCGTCGACAGCACCGCGTCGTCGTGCCAGCGCGGCGCGCACAGCCAGACCAAGTCGCCGTTGGGCCCGCACAGTGCGCCGCGCTCGCCATCGGCGATCAACGCGTAGTTGCGCAGTGCCTCGGGCGGGAACTCGACGCGGGCGCTCGTCACCGGCGTCGTCGCCACAACGTGGCACCGGCGAGGGCGGCAGCCGCTGCGGCGAGCACGCCGTGGTGTTCGGATGCCCAGATCTGCGGGTCGGTTCGGGTGGCCTGCTCGTCGAAGTGGCCGTGCGCGCCGAAGTCGGCGCTTGCGTCGGCCGGCGTCCACAGGTTGGCCGGATCGTGGGCGGACTGCCGTTCGCCGGTCTGCTGCGACGTGTACCCGGTGCGGGCCAGGTAGCGGTCGAGCAGCCCCGGTGCGACGGCGTTGGCGATCAGCGTTGCGGCCGTGCTCGACCCGACCCAGTACTCGCGCCGGCGTGGGTGATCTGCGGCGCGCACGATCGCTCGGGCGGCCACCTCGGGCTGGTAGATCGGCGGTACCGGCTGGGGACGGCGCGGCAGCCGGGACAGTACCCAAGAGAACTGCGGGGTGTTCACCGCCGGCAGCTGCACCATGGTGACGCGTACGCGCGACTTGTCGTGCAGCAGTTCGCAGCGCAGCGATTCGGTGAAGCCTTGGATGGCGTGCTTGGCGCCGCAGTACGCCGACTGCAACGGGATGCCCCGGTAGGCCAGCGCCGAGCCGACCTGCACGATCGTGCCGTGGTTACGGGGCTTCATCCGATCCAATGCGACCTGGGTGCCGTAGACGAAGCCCAGGTAGCAGACCTCGGTGATGCGCCGGAATTCGTCCAGGTGGATCCGGTCGAACGGCGCGAACACCGAGCTGAACGCGTCGTTGATCCACACGTCGATCGGTCCGAGTTCCTTCTCAACTCGTGATGCGCAGTCGTCGACGGCCCGGGCGTCGGCCATGTCAGCCGGTAGCGGCAGCGCGCGGCCCCCGGCCGCCTCGACGTCCTCGGCCGCGGCGGCCAGACCCTCCTCGCCTCGCGCGATCAGTCCGACCGAGGCGCCGCGCGCCCCGTACGCACGCGCGACGGCCCGGCCGACCCCACCACTGGCACCAGTGACAACAACGGTTTGACCATGCACACCAACGGTGTTCCCAGCCGTGACCGGTCTCAACCCCGGCGTCAGGCCGAAACGAAGGCGGAGATCGCCGCCTGGTTGAAGGCGTCGAGGTCGTCCGGCTTGCGGCTGGTGACCAGCGTCCAGCCGTTGTCATCGGAGGTGATCACTTCCGCGTCCTGCCAGGTGCCGCCGGCGTTGCGGATGTCGGTCTGAAGGCTCGGCCAGCTGGTCAGCGTCTTGCCGCGGACCACGTCGGCCTCGACGAGGGTCCAGGGACCGTGGCAGATGGCGGCGATCGGCTTGCCGGCCCGCGCGAACGACGCGACGAAGTCGACGGCCTCGGGCACGATCCGCAGCTTGTCCGGGCTGGCCACCCCGCCGGGCAGCACCAGCGCCGCGTAGTCGTCGGCGTGGGCGTCGCCGACGGCCTGGGTGGCTTCGAAGTTGTCGCCGTGGTTGAGATCGCCCTGCACGGCTTGCACCTTGCCGGTCTCCGGCGCGAGCAGCGCCGGCTCGCCGCCGGCGTCCTTGACGGCCTGCCACGGGCTGGTCAGCTCGACTTGCTCGACTCCCACGTTGGCGACGAGGAAAGCGACTCTCTTGCCGCTCAAGTCGTTGGGCATGATGGCGTTCCCTTCTCGATCGTCACCTACGCCCGTACCCAACAGGCCTGGTCCGGGAAACCGACGATTGAGCGCGATCAGCCGACCCAGCGGTCCAGATCGCCCAACAGCTCGTTCGGATCGGGGTAGACCGCCACGGCCCCGGCATCGCGCAGCTCGGCTGCGCTGGTGCCGCCGCAGGCCAGCCCGATGAAGGGGATGTCGAGCTTGCCTGCGGCTTGCCCGTCCCAGACCGCGTCGCCGACGAACACCACCTGCTCGGCGCGCAGCCCACTCGACTCGAGCGCGGCCTGCAAGATGTCCGGCGCGGGCTTACCGGTCTCGGCGTCCGACGAGCTCGTCGCCTCGGCGATCGCGTCGTCGGCATCCAGTGCGGAGCGCAACGCAGCCAGCTCGTCGGCCGTGGCGGAGGACGCCAACACCACCGAACACTGCCGCGCTGCGCAGGCACGCACCAGCTCAGCCGCCCCGGGCAGTGGACGCAGCCGGGCCCAGTACTGCCGGTACAGGCCCAGGTGCACGGCCTTCAGTTGCTCGTCGCCATCGTGATCGCGATCGGCGCCGAGCAGGTGATCGAGCAGCTCGGCCGAGCCGAGGCCGATCCCGCGGTGGACGTTGGCCATCGGCATCTCGTGACCAGCCTGGCGAAGCGCCTCGGACCAGCACAACGTGTGGACGTAGGTCGTGTCGACCAGCGTGCCGTCCACATCGAACAGCACACCCCGCCGCCTGCTCGTAGCCATATCTCGCATCCCGACTCGTGGGGGCCTCGGTCTCCGGACGGTGTACCCATCTCAGGGGCGGGGCAGACCTCTGGCAGGTACACGTCTGGCCCGGACACTCGACGCGGCTGCGGCGAAGATCGAGCAAGCGGCCTGGCTGGATTCGGCGACAGGCCCCGTCGCCGCGCTGGTGTGCCGCGTACTGCCACGCGATCCGGTGCGCGACGTCGCCAGCGGCACACCCGTCGGGCACCCGATCTCCGCAAAGTGCCTGGCAGGGCGCGGGTCGAGCGAGATACCTTCGAGTCCACGTGTACATGTCCAGAGTCCTTGTCAGGTAAGGACATTCCGGGTGCCCCCGGCAGGACTCGAACCTGCGACCTACCGCTTAGAAGGCGGCAGCTCTATCCGCTGAGCTACGGGGGCCCAGCGGCAGGTTACCGCCGACACGGGGCCAAGCGGACATCCTTGTGGGCTGTCGCAGCGAGAATGTGACGCGGCCGCCGTACCACGCCCCGGCGACACTTTCGCCGTGCGCCGTCCACACCCTGGACCCCCATCCACAGATCGCTTCGCACCCCGCTGCGCACGGCTGCTCTGCGCTTCAGTGAGTTCACGCCCACCGCGGGCGGACCGGATACCGATACCGGATCACTACAAGGAGCAGGGCACATGAACGACACGTACATCACCATCGTCGGCAACGTGGTCGACGACCCGAGGCCCCGTACGACGGGCGCCGGGGTTCCGGTGGCGAGCTTTCGCATCGCCTCGACGTCTCGCAAGAGGAACAACGAGACGGGCTTGTGGGAAGACAACGAGAAGCTCTACGCCCGGGTCACCTGCTGGCGAAACACGGCCGAGAACGTCGTGGCATCGCTGCGCAAGGGCCAACCCGTGATGGTGACGGGGCGCTTCTTCGCGCGTGAGTACATCAAGGACGAGGTCACGCGCATGTCCTACGAGCTGGACGCGATCGCGGTCGGCCACGACCTCGCCCGGGGAACCTCGGTGTTTACCAAGATCACGCGGCCGTTCGCGGTAACCACGGTTGAGGTCGACGAGGCCGGCATTCCGGTCGATCCGACCGATGAGCGCATCGAGGCAACCGAAACGCCGGCGCTGGCTGTGGCCAGCTAGGTGACTGTCGAGTGCCGAATCGGCCTCGCCGGCCAGCGGTCGCGACGGGGGTTGCGGGCCGGCGGGGTCTTCGGAGCTGGGACACTGGACAGCAGCACGGCGGCGATTCCGCCGTAGATCAGGATTTTGAGATCACGAGCGAGGACGGACAGTGCCGCAGTTCATTTACACGATGCACAAGGTGCGCAAGGCCCACGGCGACAAAGTGATTCTGGACGACGTCACCTTGGCCTTCCTGCCCGGGGCGAAGATCGGTGTCGTCGGCCCCAACGGCGCCGGCAAGTCCAGCGTCCTCAAGATCATGGCCGGGCTGGATCAGGCGTCCAACGGTGATGCGCAGCTGGCCCCCGATGCCACGGTCGGCCTGCTGCAGCAGGAACCGCCGCTGGACGAGACGAAGACGGTGCGCGGCAACGTCGACGACGCCGTTGCCGAGTTGCGCGGCTGGCTGACCCGGTTCGAGGAGGTGTCGGCGGCGATGGGCGAGCCGGACGCCGACTTCGACGCCTTGCTGGCCGAACAGGGCGACCTGATGGAGAAGATCGAGCACGCGAACGGCTGGGAACTGGACAGCCGCATCGAGCAGGCGATGGACGCGCTGCGCTGCCCGCCCGGGGACGTGCCGGTGACCCACCTGTCGGGCGGTGAGCGGCGCCGGGTCGCCCTGTGCAAGCTGTTGCTCGAACAGCCCGATCTGCTGCTGCTCGACGAGCCGACCAACCACCTGGACGCCGAGAGCGTGCAGTGGCTCGAGCAGCACCTGGCGAAGTACCCGGGCACGGTGCTGGCCGTGACGCACGACCGGTACTTCCTCGACAACGTCGCCGAGTGGATCTTGGAGCTCGACCGCGGCCGCGCCTACCCCTACGAGGGCAACTACTCGACGTACCTGGAGAAGAAGGCCGAGCGGCTCGAGGTCCAGGGCAAGAAGGACCAGAAGCTGCAGAAGCGGCTGCGCGACGAGCTGGACTGGGTACGGCAGAACGCCAAGGGTCGGCAGGCCAAGAGCAAGTCCCGGCTGCAGCGCTACGAGGAGATGGCGGCCGAGGCCGAGAAGACCCGCAAGCTCGACTTCGAAGAGATCCAGATCCCGCCGGGTCCACGGCTCGGCAATGTCGTCGTCGACGTCAGCCATCTCGACAAGGGCTTCGACGGCCGGGTCCTGATCAAGGACCTGTCGTTCTCGCTGCCGCGGGGTGGCATCGTCGGCATCATCGGCCCGAACGGGGTCGGCAAGACCACGCTGTTCAAGACGATCGTCGGGCTGGAGAAGCCGGACTCCGGCGAGGTCAGGGTCGGTGAGACCGTCAAGATCAGCTACGTCGACCAGTCGCGCGAGCGCCTCGATCCGGCGAAGACGGTGTGGCAGGTCGTGTCGGACGGGCTGGACTACATCCAGGTCGGGCACGTGGAGATGCCGTCGCGGGCGTACGTGTCCGCGTTCGGCTTCAAGGGTCCGGATCAGCAGAAGCCGGCCAAGGTGCTCTCCGGCGGTGAGCGCAACCGCCTCAACCTGGCGTTGACGCTGAAGGAAGGTGGCAACCTGCTGCTGCTGGACGAGCCGACGAACGACCTGGACGTCGAGACCCTGGGCTCGCTCGAGAACGCCCTGCTCGAGTTCCCGGGCTGCGCCGTGGTGATCAGCCACGACCGGTGGTTCCTCGACCGGGTGGCCACGCACATCCTGGCGTGGGAGGGCTCCGACGACGACCCGGCGCGGTGGTTCTGGTTCGAGGGCAACTTCGAGTCGTACGAGAAGAACAAGATCGAGCGGCTCGGCATCGAGGCGGCCCGCCCGCATGCCGTGACCTACCGCCGACTGACGCGGGACTAGCGGCCTCGCCGTGGCCCGCTTCGTCGCTCGGTGCGCAATGCGTTGGTCGGACATGGACGCCTACGGCCATGTCAACAACACCGCGTACCTGGCGTACCTCGAGCAGGCTCGGGTGTCGATGTTCTTCGACCGGTACGACGCGACGTTCTCCGGTGGCACGGTGGTGAAGCACCACGAGATCACCTACCTGCGCCCGGTTGTCTACCACCCGGAACCGCTGCGGCTGGAGCTATGGGTCGATCAGGTGCGGGCCGCGTCGTTCCGGGTGCTCTACGACGTGTACGACGGCGACACGCTGGCCGCGCAGGCGTCGACGACGCTGGTCACGTTCGACTTCCAGACCGATCGACCGCGGCGGATCACTCCGGACGAGCGCAGCATCCTCCTGGGCTACGCGGACGACCCGTCAGTGCAGCAGGCCGAGCCGTCCGCCAAGCCGGCGCACCCGGCGCACCCGGCGCAGCCGTCGGAGCCGGCGTGACCAGGCCGGGGCCGGTGTCGCTCGCCGACGCCGCCGCGCAGTTGGGCGGGCTCGCGCCGTTGTCGCGGCGGGTGGCGGCGCTCGATCCCCGCAGCATGCTGCGGATCCGGCTCGACGCGGGGCTGGTTGCCGGGTACGCGCGGTTGCCGTTCGGCGTTCTGGTCGGACGGACGGTGCGCGTCGACTGGGCCGGTCGGACGCTCGATTGCGTGGTGGGCGCCGGCGATCTGGTCAGCTGGTTGCAGGGGCAGACACACGACGCACCGCAGCTGCGCGACGTCGAGTGGCGCGGGGCGCTGCCGCCGGCCCGGGGGTGGCAGCGGGTCGATCGGGTGCCCGATGCCGTGATCCGCGACGTGGTCCGCAAGGGCGCGGCGACATTTCGTGACGCGGCGGCGCGCGAGGGCGTACCGGGTGGCCAGCCGCGCGCCGAGGTGGCCGACGCGCTGCTCGACTCGGTGGTGCTCACCGCGGCCGCGAACGGGCTCCGGGCCGAGGTGTCGCTGCGCACGATCAGCGCCATGACCCGGATGGGCTTCATCGCCGAGGGCTCACACGTGGCCATCGACGTGTGCGGTCGCTGGTCGCGGGTGGCCGCCGAGTTCGGCTCGGCCTACGCCGAGCGCCCCGGCCTGGCGCTCGGCATCGTCTCCTAGGAACAGGCGCTCAGACGCGCAGCCAGGCTGCGGTGTTGGTGGGCAGCCGGCCGTCGTCGGTCAGCGGTCCGGACACGAGCGCGATGTCCCCCGGCGGCAGCGGCGCCGGGGGGCCGGACACGTTGACGATGGCGACGAAGCCCTTGCCGCGACGGTAGGTCAGGCAGCCGTCCGGACCGTCGATCCAGCTGAACTCGTCGGTACTCAGCTCGGCTGTCTTTCGGCGCAGGGCCAGCGCCTGGGTGTACAGCTCGAGCATCGACGCCGGATCGGCCAGCTCGGCCTCGACGGTGAGCGCGGCCCAATCGTCGGGCATCGGCAGCCAGGTGGACGTCCCGGTGGTGAACCCGTACGGCGGCACCGTGCCACTCCAGGGCAGCGGCACCCGCTCGCCGTCGCGGCCGCGATCGGTGTGGCCACTGCGTTCCCAGCTCGGATCCTGCAGCGCCGAATCGGGTAGGTCGACATTGGGCAGCCCCAGCTCGTCGCCGTTGTACACGTAGACGGCGCCGGGCAGCGACAGCTGGAGCAGAGCGGCGGCCCGCGCCCGGGCCACACCGATGGCGCCCCCGCCGTACCGGGTCACGTGCCGGTCGACGTCGTGGTTGGCCAGCACCCAGGTGCACGGCGCGGCGACCTCGGCCATCGCCGACATCGAGCTGTCGATGGCCTCGCGCAGCGGCTGGGTGTCCCACTCCGCCACGAGCAGGGTGAAGTTGAAGGTGAGGTTCAGTTCGTCCGAGCGGGCATACCGGGCGAGCCGCGCGTCGTCGGCCACCCACACCTCGCCGACCGCCATCCGCTCGCCGGGGTAGGCGTCGAGCACCCGCCGGAATCCGCGCAGGTACTCGTGCACCTCGTCGCGGTCCCAGCGGATGTCGTCCCGGGACGGGGCCGGCACGCTGCCGCGGAGTCGCAGCTTGGACAGGTCCATGTCGGGCAGCCCGGCCGGCTTGGCCATGCCGTGCGCGACGTCCACCCGGAAGCCGTCCACACCGCGGTCGAGCCAGAACCGCAGGATCCGGTCGAACTCGGCCGGGATCTCGGGGTTGGCCCAGTTCAGGTCGGGCTGCTCCGGAGCGAACAGGTGCAGGTACCACTGACCGTCGGGCACGCGCCGCCACGTGGAGCCACCGAACGCCGCCGGCCAGTTGTTCGGCGGTAGCTCGCCGTGCTCGCCCTTGCCGTCCCGGAAGATGAATCGGTCCCGCTCAGGACTGCCGGGCGGTGCGGCCAGCGCGGCCTGGAACCACGGGTGCTGGTCGGAGAAGTGGTTCGGGACGATGTCGACGGTCACGCGCAGGTGCCGCTCGTGGGCGGCCGCGATCAGCGCTTCGAAATCGGCCAGCGTGCCGAAGCTCGGGTCGACGTCGCACGGGTCGGACACGTCGTAGCCGCCGTCAGCCATGGGGGAGCGGTAGAACGGCGACAGCCACAGCGCGTCGATGCCGAGCTCGACGAGATAGTCCAGGCGTTCACGGAGGCCGATCAGGTCACCGGTGCCGTCGCCGTTCCCGTCGGCGAAGCTGCGCGGGTAGACCTGGTAGAAGACGGCGGTACGCCACCACGGCTGTTCAGAAGTCACCCGACCGATTGTGCCGGGTAGCGCGGAGACGGTTGTCGGCGCCGTCAGCCCGGGGTGTTGCGCAGCGAGTCGGCCGCCCGGGTGAAGTACTGCCACAGTTGGTCGTCGTAGTCGGCCGGCAGCCCGACGCTGTCCAGCGCGGCGCGCATGTGGCGCAGCCAGGCGTCGCGGGTGGCGCCGTTCACCGGGAACGGGGCGTGCCGCATCCGCAGCCGGGGATGGCCGCGGGTGTCGGAGTACGTCGTCGGACCGCCCCAGTACTGGATCAGGAAAAGGCGCAACCGCTCGGCGGCCGGGCCCAGGTCGTCCTCGGGATAGATCGCCCGCAGCACCGGGTCGGCCGCGACGCCGGCGTAGAACGCGTCGACCAAGCGGGTAAAGGTGGGTTCGCCGCCGATCGCCGCGTAGACGGTGGCCGGCTGATCGGGATTCGTAACATCGCCCTGCGGGTGCACGCCTCTATTGTCCACGGCATGACTGACGACCAGTTCGACCTGATCGTGATCGGCCTCGGCCCGGGTGGCGAGGAGGTGGCCGAGCGGATGGCCGAAGCCGGCTGGTCGGTGCTCGGCATCGACTCGCGCCTGGTGGGCGGCGAGTGCCCGTACTACGGCTGCATCCCGTCCAAGATGATGATTCGGGCGGCCGAGATGCTGACCGACGGCCGGTACGTGAACGATCTCGCGGGAACCGCCCAGGTGACGCCGGACTTCAGCAAGCCCGCCGCGCGCATCCGGGACGAGGCCACCGACAACTGGGACGACCGGGTGGCGGTCGAGCGCCTGCAGAACCTGGGCGCCACGTTCGTGCGGGGCGCCGCCCGGCTGGCCGGTCGCGACGACGACGGTCGCATCCGGGTCGCGGTGGGCGAGCAGACCTACGCCGCGCGGCACGTCGTGGTCGGCGTGGGCACCGCGCCCGCTATCCCGCCGATCGACGGGCTGGCCGACCTGCCGCGCGGCATCGACGGCCTGGTCTGGACGAACCGCGAGGCGATCCGCTCGCCCGTCGTGCCGGCCAGCTTGGTGACGCTGGGCGGGGGAGCGATCGGGATCGAGCTCAGCCAGGCGGCCGCGCGCTTCGGCGCGAAGATCAGCGTCGTCGAGGCGGCGCCGCGCATCCTGCACATCGAGGAGCCCGAGGCCTCAGCGGCAGTGGCGGAAGTCCTTACCGCAGAAGGCATTCAGGTCCGCGCCGGTGCCCGGGCCACCCACGTTGCGGCCGGCGGCGAGGGTGTGGTCGTCACGCTGGACGACGGCTCAACCGTCACCGGCGAGAAGGTGCTCGTCGCCGTCGGGCGGCGCTCCAACACGCTGGACCTGGCCCTGGACACCGTCGGCCTGGCCGCCGACTTACGCACCGTCGACGTGGACGACGCGATGCGCGTGCTGCACGACGGCGCGCCGATCGACGGGCTGTACGCGGTGGGCGATTCCACCGGGCGCGGCGCCTTCACGCACGTCGCCGTGTGGCAGGCCCGCGTGCTGATCGGCCGGATGCTGCAACGCGACGAGCCGTTCGGCGGGTACCGCGGGCTGGCCTGGGTGACGTTCAGCGATCCCGAGGTGGGACGGGTCGGCATGACCGAACAGCAGGCGCGCGACGCCGGGCTGACCGTACGCACCGGTACGGCGCAGATCGCCACGTCGACGCGGGGCTGGATCTACGGCAAGGGCAACGCCGGGCTGGTGAAGCTGGTCGAGGACGCCGACCGGGGCGTGCTGGTCGGCGCCACCGTGGTGAGCCCACACGGCGGCGAGATCCTCGGGATGCTCACCCTGGCTGTACATGCCGAGGTGCCGGTGTCGACGCTGGGCACCATGCACTACGCCTACCCGACCCTGCACCGCACGGTGCTCGACGCCGTGCGTGAGCTGAGCTGATCCGGCCCAGATCGGATCAGCGCGAGCGCTCATCGCGCCTAGCTCGGCGGCTCCGAGGGTTCAGCCGGCGCGGAGGCCTCGGGCGGCTCGTGCGGTTCGCCAGCGGGGATGTCCAGGCGGTCGAGCCGTTCCCGGATGCGTCCGCGCAGTTCCCGGGCGGTGCGCCACTGCTCGAGCGGGCGCACCCGCACCACCAGCCGGATCACGGTCTCCTCGCGGGTCAGCGCCTCGACGCCTTGCACCTCGGGTTCGCTCAGGAACACCTCGGCCCACTCGGGTTCCTCGTGCATCTGGATCGCGACCTCGAGCATCGCGGCGGATGCGGTGTCCACGTCGGTGGACGCGGCGATGGGGACGTCGAGCACCACCTGGGCGTAGCCCTGGCTCTTGTTGCCGACCCGCACGACCTCGCCGTTGCGGACGTACCAGACCGTGCCGTTCACGTCGCGCAGCCGGGTGGTGCGCAGCCCGACCGCCTCGACGGTGCCGGTGGCCTTCTCGAAGTCGATCACGTCGCCGACGCCGTACTGGTCCTCGAGCATCATGAACATCCCGGACAGGAAGTCCTTGACGATGTTCTGCGCGCCGAAGCCGAGGGCCACGCCGACGATCGAGGTGCCGGCCACCAGGGGCAGCAGGTTGATATCGAGTTCGCTCAGGATCAGCATGACGGCCAGCACCAGGATCGTGAACGACACGAAGCTGCGCAGCACCGAGGCGATCGTGGCGGCCCGCTGCGTCCGCCGCTCGGACAGCAGGCCGGTCGACTCCAGGATCGCGGTGCCGCCGCGCTTCTCGCGCAGCGGGCGCAACAGCCGGGGCAGCCCACCGTTCTCGACGGGACGGGCGAGCCGGTTGATCATCCGGTGCAGGACGAAACGCAGGATCAGCGCCACGACGATGATCGCGAGGATGCGCGCCGGCGTCTCGATCAGCACCTTGCTGTGCTCGTGCAGGTACTTCGGCAAGGCGACATGTCGGTCCACGGCGAACCAGCCTGCCAGCCGGCGAAATGGCGGGTCCAGGTGGTGCGAATGTCCGCATTTGGTATGACCGCGACGCGCCCGAGTGTGGGATACGGCGAAAGTTCGTGCGCGCGAGGCGATCGTCGGGTTGACTGTCTGGGTCGGGCCGTGGGCAACTATCCCAGCCAGGGAGTGTGCCGATGTCAGGTGCGCTAGTGCTCAACGCGACGTACGAGCCCTTGTGCGTCGTGCCGTTGCGGCGCGCCGTGGTTCTCGTGCTGGCCGAGAAGGCCGTGGTGGTCGAGTCCGGCGACGGCGTGATGCGCTCGGCCCGGTCCTCGATGCCGGTGCCCACCGTGGTGCGGCTGTCCCGCTACGTGCGGGTCCCGTACCGGCGCGAGGTGCCGCTGACCCGGCGCGCGGTGCTCGACCGCGACCGGCACGTCTGCGTCTACTGCGGCCTGCGCGCCGACACCATCGACCACGTCCGGCCGCGCAGCCGGGGCGGCGAGCACATATGGACGAACGTGGTGGCCGCCTGCGCCCGGTGCAACCACCGGAAAGGCAACCACCTGCTGGCTGAACTCGGCTGGCACCTGGCCACTCCACCCATGCGGCCACCGGCAACGGTGGCTGTTGTTCTGGGATGGACCAAGCGCGATCCGGCCTGGCAGCGCTACCTGTCGCTGGACTGGACGAGCGCCGAGGTCGCGTCAGCCTGAACCCTGTCCGCCGATTGTGGTTCGGATGCCACGGTATTTGGTGCGTCCGAACCACAATCGCCTAGAGCGTCAGCGCCCAGGTTTCCTCGACCAGGTCCACGCCGAAGCTGTGGTGCGGCGCGGACTCGATCAGCTCGAACCCCGCGGCGGTGTAGAGGCGTCGGGCGGCGGTCAGGTTCTGCTGCGTCCACAGCGTCATCCGCGCATAGCCGGCCGCGCGGGCGAACTCGACACACGCGTCGACGAGCAGCTGGCCGACGCCGTGAGCGCGCGCGGCCGGATCGACGAGCAGCAGGCGCAGCTGGGCGGTGGTGTCGTCGGCGCGGACGCACAGCACGCAGCCGACCCGCCGGCCGTCGAGCTCGGCGATCCAGGCCCGCTGCGACGCCGACCGCGACGCCGCGAAGTCGGCGACGATGCGGGCGACCAGGGCCTCGTAGCCGGCGTCCCAGCCGTACTCGGCGGCGTACAGCTCGGCGTTACGTTGCACGATCCAGCCGAGATCGCCCGATCGCGGCTCGCGTAGCTCGACGTCCACGCGCCTGACGCTAGTGCGGCCTGAGTCAGCCGGACTCGGGGGCGGGCTTGGCCTTCGACGAGAACAACGTGTCCCAGAGCGGGGCGACGATCAGCCAGATCACCAGTAGCCCGCCCAGGGAAGCCTCGAACCGGACCAGGGCCTCGGTGCGATCCCAGTTGCGAACCATGAGCACGCCGGCCCAGAGCAGCACGCTCGCCATCAGGCAGGCCAGCACGGCCTTGCCCCACTCGCGCCACTCGTGCCGGACCCGCTCCGGACCGCGCTTGGGCACCTTGACCGGCGGCGGGCCGCCCGCGTAGCGGTGCGCGAACCGGGCGTCCGCCCAGCGGATGATGCTGTGCCCGAACACGATGGTGAAGCTGATGTACGCCGCGGCCAACGCGTGGGCCTCGGTGGCCTTGGCGCCGCGGGCCAGGTCGATGGCGGACAGCACGAGCAGACCCAGGTCGGCCAATGGCGAGCCGAGCAGCAGGATCAGGCCGAGCTTGGGCTTGCGCAGCAGGTAGCGCACGGCGAGCCCGCCGAACAGGAACACCCAGAACGCGACCTCGCAGGTGGCGATGGCACCGAGGATCACGACCAACTCCGTTCTAGCACGACTGTGTTACTTCCTGACGCTAGCACGAGTGTGCTACAAAACGTCAATGCCCCGAGCCGTAGATCACGCCCAGCGGCGCATCGACCTGGCCGAAGCGACCTGGCGAGTCATCCGGCGTGATGGCATCGAGGGCGCGTCGGTGCGTGAGGTCGCGCGCGAGGCGGGCCTGTCGATGGGCTCGCTGCGGTACTTCTTCGACAGCCAGGACGGCCTGCTGCTGTTCGCCATGCAGGAGGTGATGCGCCGGGTCCGGGTCCGCTTCGATGCCGGCGCAGCAGCGCGGGACGCGGCCATCCGGCGGGGCAAGACGTTCGACGTGGTGATCGGCATGCTCGAGCAGGTCATGCCGTTCGACGACGAGCGACTGATCGAGGCGCAGGTCTGGCAGGCGTTTGCGCCCCGCGCGCTGATCGATCCGCAGATGCGGGCGATGCGGCGGCAGGCCGACGACGAGGTGCGCGAGTTGTGCCGCCAATGCGTGTTCGGCCTGCAGGCGGTCGGGTTGATGGATCCGGGCCGCGCTGTTGCGGGGGAGACCGAACGGCTCTGGGCCCTCGTCGACGGGCTGACCCTGCACATGCTCACCGAGCACACGTCGCGCCGGACGGCCCGCCAGGCGCTGCGCCGTCACGTCACCGAACTGGGCCGAGCCTGATCCGTCGAGCCGGCCGGGTGGCCCCGCCCGGATAGGTTCGGTCCATGACGCAGTTGCACGACCTGACCGCGATCGAGGCCGCCGACGCGGTGCGCCGCCGCGAGGTGTCGCCGACCGAACTCGTCGAGCACGCCCTCGAGCGCATCGCCCGGCTGGACGATCAGCTCGGCGCGTTCGTCACGGTGACGGCCGAGGCAGCCCGGGCGCAGGCGAAGGCGGCCGAGCAGGCGCTGCTCGCGGCCGACGATCCGGCAACGTTGCCGCCGTTGCTCGGCGTGCCGACCGCGATCAAGGACCTCAACCTGACCAAGGGGATCGCCACCAAGCTCGGCTCGCGGGTGTACGCCGACTTCGTTCCGACGCTGGACGACCACGTCGTCGAGTCGCTGCGTGAAGCCGGGACGATCAGCCTGGGCAAGACGGCCACTCCCGAGTTCGGGCTGCCCTGCTACACCGAGACCGACATCGGGCCACCGGCGCGCACGCCCTGGGATCCGACCCGGTCGGCGGGCGGCTCGAGCGGGGGAGCCGCGGCCGCCGTGGCCGGTGGGTTCGTGCCGTTCGCGCAGGGCAGCGACGGTGGTGGCTCGATCCGGATCCCGGCCAGTGTCTGCGGGCTGGTCGGGCTGAAGACGTCGCGCGGACGCGTCTCGAAGGGGCCGCTCGACGTTGATGCCACCCGGCTGGCGGTGCTCGGACCGCTGGCCCGCACCGTGCGCGACGCGGCGGCGTTCCTCGACGCGGTGGCGGCCCCGCGGCCGGGTGACCCGGATCCGCTGCCGTTGCCCGATGAGCCGTTCCGGATCGCCTGCGACCGCGAGCCCGGCCGGCTGCGCATCGGGCGGTTCATCGAGGCGCCGATCGAGGCCGACGTCGACCCCCAGGTGCGCGACGCCTGGGAGCAGGCCAGCCGGCTGCTCGCCGAGCTCGGCCACGAGGTGTCCGACATCGACTCGCCGATGCCGCACGAGGCGGTGCCGGCGTTCGAGACGGTGTGGGCGGTGTCGTCCGTCGGCGCCCCGGTCGACCCGGCGCGTGAGTCGGAGCT
>DASXYE010000135.1:0-1510 GCA_036502695.1 Jatrophihabitantaceae bacterium | reverse complement strand
TAAACGATGAGAAAGGCTCGACCGTGGCTGCCACCGATGTCCGGCCGAAGATCACGCTGGCTTGCCAGGAGTGCAAGCACCGTAACTACATCACCAGGAAGAACCGGCGCAACGACCCGGACCGGCTCGAGCTGAAGAAGTTCTGCCCGAACTGCCGCTGCCACCGGCCGCACCGCGAGACTCGTTAGTGGCCATCAACCCGGAGTACGCCGGACGGACCTTCGAGCCGTCCGGGCCGTACGAGGTGAGCCGGGTCAAGATCGCCGAGTTCGCCACCGCGATCGGCGATGCCAGTCCGCTGTGCCGTGACCACGCGGCCGCGCAGGCGGCAGGCTATCCGGACGTGATCGCGCCGCCCACCTTCGCGATCGTCATCACGTCGGGCGCTAACGCCCGGCTGATAGCCGATCCGGACCTCGGCGTGAACTACGCGATGGTCGTGCACGGCGAGCAGAGCTTCACCCACTCCCGCCCGCTGCACGCGGGCGACGTGGTGGTGGCCCAGTCCACCATCGAGTCGATCAAGCAGATCCGCACCATGACCACGATGGCCACGGTCACCGAGATCCGGACCGCTGACGGCGAGCACGTCTGCACGGCACGGTCCACCCTGGTCGAGCGCGGCGCGTAGGGGAGAACATGGCGAGCCCCGGTTTCCACGACGTGCACGAGGGCGCCGAGATCGCGCCGCGGCAGTACCAGGTGACCCGGGCTGACCTGGTCCGGTACGCGGGCGCTTCCGGCGACTTCAACCCCATCCACTGGAACCAGCGGATCGCCACGTCGGTCGGCCTCCCCGACGTGATCGCGCACGGCATGCTCACGATGGCGCTGGCGGGCCGGTACCTCACCGACTGGGCCGGGGACCCGGCCGCGGTGACCGAGTTCGGCGTCAGGTTCTCCTCCCCGGTGGTCGTGCCCGACGACGGCAAGGGCGCCCAGGTCGAGATCGCGGGCGTCGTCACCGGCACGCTCGACGGCAATCAGGTGGCGGTCGACATCACCGCCCGGTCCGGCGATGCGAAGGTGCTGACGCGCGCGCACGCCGTCGTCCGCCTGCCGGCAGTGCTGGCCCAGGGGGACGACCCCCTGGAACCCCCGCCGTGAGACTGGCGGACTACACCACGGTCCGGCTGGGCGGCCCGGCCCGGGCCTTCGTCCGCGCTGAAACGGAACACGAACTCATCGACGCGGTGCGAGCCGCCGACGCAGCCGGCGAGCCGCTGCTGATCCTCGGCGGCGGCAGCAACCTGGTCGTCTCCGACGAGGGGTTCGACGGCACCGTGGTCCAGGTCGCGACGCGCGGCGTCAGCCGGGACGGCGGGCCGGGCGTGCTGACCGTGGCGGCCGGCGAGGACTGGGACGCGGTAGTTGCCCGGAGCGTGGCCGAGGGACTCGCCGGGCTCGAGTGCCTGTCCGGCATCCCCGGGCTCACCGGGGCCACCCCGATCCAGAACGTCGGCGCCTACGGCCAGGAAGTCGCCGAGACGATCACGGCGGTGCGGGTCTA
>DASXYE010000134.1:0-7558 GCA_036502695.1 Jatrophihabitantaceae bacterium | reverse complement strand
GCTCACCTCTGCGGCCCTTGTGTGTACAGCCATCGCTCCCGCAACCCAAACCGCACTCGCCGACCCTGCTCCCAGTTCGTCGAGCGCAAGTGGTGCCGATTCGGGAGCACAATGCGGCCAAGACGGGAACGTGTCCGCATGCGGGATCCCGAATCGGCAGACCATCTCGGTTACAGGTGAGTCGCAGCCGGGCCGGCCCACCACGACCAACCGCGGCAACACGGCGGCTGGCAATACAGCGGGCAATAGCCAGGGTTCGGGGGTTGCTTGCGGACCTGGCGCTGCGGGCCAACTGCAGACCGCGGGGGACGCGAACGGGGTCCAAGATGCGGGGTTGTGCGCAGGCGACCCGTGCGGCGCTGCCACGGGACTTCCGCAGCAGCCGACCGTCGTGCTCAAGCCGAACGCCCGGGGCACCAAGGACGTGGCAGCCCTCAACTGCGCTCCGGCGGAGCGCAAGGCGATCGTCACAGCGGCGGCGGTGTGGGAGCAGGTACGCCGTCTGCTGCCGAAGGCCGCGATCGGGCTGGCCCCGCGGACGACCACCCTGGTCAATCTGCAGACGATCATGTGGGTCGACGCGCAGCGCCAGCAGGATCTGCCGACCGTCACCATCTTCGGCAAGCGGGTCACCGTCCACATCGGACTGACCGCGGTCCGCTGGGACTTCGGCGACGACGATACCGACGACGCCGACAGCCCCGGGAAGCCGTACGACAAGGTGCACGACCCCTGCGCCAAGAAGCTTTGCCCCGACTACTACGGGCACACCTACCTCCGCACCGGGTCGATGACGATCACCGCCACAGCCAGCTACCACGCGACGTTCCGGGTCGCCGGCGGGCCGGTCGTCGATATCCCCGGCGGCATCGACGGTCCGACGGCGGCCGCCACCATCGTGGTCCACGAGGCCCGCGCCGTGCTCGTACCCGACCCCACCCCGAACTGAACCGACCGGGCGGCGCGACACTAGAGGCATGAGCACGCAGCGCGCCGAGCGCCGCACGCCTGCCGCGCGCACCGCACCCGACGAGCGCCGCACCCCTGACGCCGTCTGGATCGCCTGGCTGGTGGCCGCCGGGGTACTCGTCTTCCTTGCCGTGAACGTCGTCCGGCACTTGGCGGCTCCGCCCAGCCACCACATGCACATGAGCGCCGAGCAGACGCTGTTCCGCGACGGCGACGCCCCGCTCGGTCCGCTGATCAGCCATCGCCTGCTCACCGCCTGGCACCTGGACGCCGTGGCCCTGGCCGTCCTCATCGTCCTGGCCGCCTGGTACGTGACCGCGCTTGCGAAAAGGCGACGCCGCACGACCGAGCCCTGGCCGGTCGTCCGCACGGCGTGCTTCGGCATCGGCCTCGTCGTCTGCGCCTACGCCACGAACGGCAGCATCGCTGTATATGACCAGGCGCTGTTCTCGGCGCACATGCTCGGCCACCTGGCCCTGGTGATGCTCGCGCCGGCCCTGTTCGTCGCCGGGCGCCCGCTCCGCCTCGCGATCGACTCGAGCAAGCCGACGACCGCGCGGCGCATCGAAAGAGCGGCGCGGGGACAGGTCGTCTCGCTGCTGACCTCGCCGCCGGTGGCACTCGCCTGCTACATAGGGGTGATCGTCGGCAGCCACCTGACCGGGTTGATGGACACGATCATGAACAACACGGTCGCCGGCCAGGTCGAGCACCTGGTGTACGTCCTGGTCGGCATCCAGTTCTTCGTGCTGGTGGTGGGCGACGAGCCGATCCGCTGGCGGTTGTCGACGCCGGCGCGGTGGGGGCTGCTCGCGCTGTCCATGGCGGTCGACACGTTCACCGGCATCACGCTGATGATGATGACCTCGCCGATCGCGATGCACCCGCCGGCCTCGCTGCACGTCGATCCGCTGTCGGACACGACCACCGGCGGCGCGATCATGTGGGCCGGCGGCGACGGCATCATGGCCGCAGTGATGACCCTGCTCGTCATCGGCTGGCTGCGCACGTCCGGACGTTCGCTGCGTGACCGCAACAGCTGGCTGGAGCAGGCCCGCGCCACGACGCTGTCCGATCGCACCGGCGACGGCGGCGACCTCGACGACGACGACGCCCGCCGCGACGCCTACAACAAGTGGCTGTCGCAGCTGTAGTCGTGCACCTTTGCGCGGCCTGAGACCGCAGGATGTTGCCCGACGGGGCTGCCCGATAAGGTCTCCCGCATGCAGGTTCAGTTGCGGCACAACCCGTCATCCACCGTCGCCCGTTGCACCCTGGCCCCGGGCGAGCCGCTGCGCGTCGAGGGCGGCGCGATGATCGCGCACAGCGCCGGCGTGCAGCTGGAGTCCAAGGCCCAGGGCGGCATCATGAAGGGCCTCAGTCGCAGCCTGCTCGGCGGCGGCTCGTTCTTCGTCACCACCTACATCGCCCCGCAGAACGGCGGCTGGGTCGACGTCGCGGGGATGCTGCCCGGCGACACCGTCCCGATCACCATCAGCCCCGAGCGGCCGTTCTTCCTGCGCCGCGGCAGCTGGATCGCGAACTCCTACGGCGTCGAGATCGACACCCAGTGGGGTGGCATGGCCAACCTGTTCGGCGGTGAGGGTGGCTTCGGCTTCCGCGCGTCCGGGCAGGGCGAGGCGCTGTGCAGCATCTACGGCGCGGTCGACTACATCGACCTGCAGCCGCAGGAGGTTGTCACCATCGACACCGGCCACGTCGTGGCCTACGACCTGGGCATCCAGTTCCGGATGCGCCGGGCCGTCGAGGGCAAGAGCATCCAGTCGATGAAGAGCGGCGAGGGCTGGGTGTTCGACTTCGCCGGTCCGGGTCGGGTGCTGCTGCAGTCGCGTAACCCCGAGGCCTTCCAGCAGTGGGTGGCCGAAGCCGCGCCGGGACGTACCCCGCGCGAGGGCCTCGGCGGCATCGCCGGCGGGATCCTCGGCAGATAACACCCGCCGGACTCGGCTCAGCTCCAGAGCGGCGTGACTGCCCTCGACAGCATGCGACCGATGTCGCCGAGCACGTGCCGGCCGCCGCTGACGATCATCCGACCGTCGACGATCACGGTGTCGACGTCGGCCGCGCTGGCGGCCAGCACGACCTGAGCCGGATCGGCGCCGACGGTGCGGACGGTGTCCAGCCGCACGGCCACCAGGTCGGCGCGCTGACCCACCGCGATGCGCCCGGCGTCCGGCCAGCCCAGCGCGTGGTGCCCGGTCATCGCGTCGACGAGCTGCGCGGACGTGAACCAGCCCCGTTCCAGGGTGGCCAGCCGCTCGTCCATCTCGAGCGCCCGGGCTTCCTCGAACGGGTCGATCACCGCGTGCTGATCGCTGCCGAGCGTGATCGGTGAGCCGGCCTCGAGCATCCGCCGGGCCGGGCCGATGCCGTCGGCCAGATCGCGCTCGGTGGTCGGGCACATGCTGATGTTGGTGGCCGTGTCGCCGAGCAGCACGATGTCGTCCTCGGTGACGTGCGTCGCGTGCACCGCGGTGGTCTGCGCGTGCAGTGCCCCGGCGTCGGCCAGCAGCTGGGTCGGCGTGACGCCGTAGGCCGCCAGGCACGACTCGTTCTCGGCCGGCTGCTCGGACAGGTGCACGTGCAGCGGACGGCCGACCGCGACCTCCACGACCGACGGCAACGCGTCGCGGGGCACGGCGCGCACCGAGTGGATCGCCGCCCCGATCCGGGTGGACTCGTCCGGCGCCAGATGCGAAACCCGGTCCGCCCAGGCACCCACCGAGCCGTCGCCGAACCGGCGGGCCACCCCCTCGAGCGGCACGCCGATGCCACCGTTCAGGTAGCACGTGTCGAGCAGGGTGATCCGGATGCCGGCCTCGCGGGCGGCGGTGCGCAGGGCGTGGCCCATCAGGTTGGGATCGCTGTACGGGCGGCCGTCCGGGCCGTGATGCAGGTAGTGGAACTCGCCGACGGCGGTGATACCGGCCAGCGCCATCTCGCAGTACGTCGCCTTGGCCAGCTCGTAGTACTGGTCGGGGTCGATGCGCCCGGCCACGTCGTACATGCGCTCGCGCCAGGTCCAGAACGTGCCGGCCTCGTGGGTCCGTCCGCGCAGTGCCCGGTGGAAGGCGTGGCTGTGCGTGTTGGCGAAGCCCGGCAGCGCCAGTCCGGCCAGCAGGACGTCGCCGGTTCGACGCGGCGTCGCCGACTCGACAGCGGCGATCCGTCCACTGTGGACGGTGATGCGCACGTTGGGGGTGACGGCCTCGTCCAGCCAAGCCTGCGGCGCGAAAAACGTCGTCACTGGGCCGTGCGTCACGTAGCCAGATCTTGCAGCACGGCGGTCAGCGCCTCGACACCGGCCAGGCAGTCGGCCCGCTCGGCGAATTCAGCCGGCGAGTGCGAGATGCCGGTGGGGTTGCGCACGAACAGCATGGCCGACGGAATCCCTTGACCGGAAAGGACTCCTGCGTCGTGGCCGGCGCCGGTGCTCAGCCGCGGCGGGTCGCCCAGCACGCCGCTGATGCGTGCCCGCAGCACGTCGTCGAACAGCGTCTCGTCAGTCCACGACTCCTCGGTGGACGGCGGCAGCTGAGCCATGACGCGGCGCACCGCCTCGGGCTGCGGGGCCCGGGCGTCGATCCAGGCGGTGACCC
The DNA here is from genome assembly GCA_036502695.1 of Jatrophihabitantaceae bacterium. Lineage (GTDB taxonomy): Bacteria > Actinomycetota > Actinomycetes > Mycobacteriales > Jatrophihabitantaceae > DASXRA01. The sequence goes on along the minus strand of DASXYE010000134.1, from coordinate 2,969 downwards.
GCGACGGGATCGCGTTGACGCCGTTCGGCTCCACGCGGATCTTGCCGCAGGTGGCCACCGCGCCGTGCCGTTCGGCCACCTCGCGGGCGGCGAGCACCAGCCGGGCGTAGTCGAGCATCGGATCGCGCCGGTCGGCCATCCGGGTGGTGCCCGCGTGGTTGGCCTCGCCCTCGAAATCCACCCGCCAGCGCCCGTGCGGCCAGATGCCGGTGCCGACGCCGACCGGGGCGTCCAGCTCGATCAGGCCCCGTCCCTGCTCGACGTGCAGCTCGACGAACACCCCGATACGGCGCAGTGCCTCGGGGTCGGCGGCCGGGGCGGCGCGTCCGACGGCCTGCAGGGCTTCGGCCATCGGCAGGCCGTCGTTGTCGGTCAACGCGAGCGCCCGCGACGGGGCCAGCGCGCCGGTCAGCAGCCGCGAGCCGGCGCAGGCCACCCCGAACCGAGCACCCTCCTCGTCGCCGAAGTTCACCACGCCGATGGGCCGGCTAGGTGTGAAACCGCGCTCGCGTAAGGCATCCACGGCGCACAGGGCCGAGACGACGCCGAGCGGACCGTCGAACGCCCCACCGTCCGGGACGGAGTCGAGGTGACTGCCGGCCACCACCCCCGGGCCGTCGTCATCCGGCGAGCCCCACCAGGCCCACTGGTTGCCGGCCCGGTCCTCGACGACGTCCAGCCCGCGATCCGCCGCGGCGGCGGCGAACCACTCGCGCAGGGTCAGGTCCTCGCGCGTCCACGCGAAGCGCCGGTACCCACCGGACGGGGCGCGCCCCACCGGGTCGAGCTCGCCCCACAACGTCTCGAAGGTCACCGGCTCAGCCTGCCATCCCGGTTCTGGTCGGATGAGCCGCGCTGCGCGGTCCATCCGACCAAAACCGTGGCGATGCCGACTACCTCAGCCGAGGCCGACCGAAGACAGCCAGGTCTTGGCCACCTTGTCCGGGTCGCCGCTTCCCGCCTTGGCCACCAGGTCGGCCAGCGTCTTGGTGTCGAGCTTCGCCGACACCGCGTTGCAGGCGTCCACCATCGGCTGGGTGAGCTTGGCCTTGTTCGCGATCGGCACGATGTTCTGCGCGGCGAACATGTTCTTCGGGTCGGACAGGGACACGAAGTTGTTCTTGGCGATCGACGAGTCGGTCGAGAAGATGTCGGCCGCCTGGACCGTCCCGTTCTTCAGCGCGGTAACCGTGACCGCACCGCCGGCCTGCAGCGGCGTGAACCGCCCGAACGTCACGCCGTAGACGCTCTTGAGCGCCGGAACACCGTCGGCGCGCGTCTTGAACTGCGCCGGCGCGCCGAGGGTCAGCTTGCTCGCGACGGACGCCAGGTCGGCGATCGACTTGAGGTTGTACTTCTGCGCGGTCTGCTGAGTGACGGTGATCGTGTCGCTGTCCGTGGCCGGCGAGTACGCGAGGGAGACGAGCTTGGCGCTCAGCTTGCCCTGCAGCGCGGTAGCGACGTCGGCGGACGATTTCGCCGACGCGGAGCTGTCCAGGTAGCTCAGAATCGAGCCCAGATATTCGGGGACGAAGTCGATCGAGCCGTCGTTGAGCGCCTTCATGTAGATCGGACGCTCACCGATGTTCGTGTGCTTGCTGACCTTGACGCCCTTGGCCGACATCGCGTCGGCGTAGATGTCGGCGAGCAGGATGTTCTCGGTGAAGCCGGCCGAGCCGACGGTGATCGAACCCGGTCCGGCCGGATAGGTGGCCGGGCCCGAGCCCGTCGAACCGGTCGAGGCCGTCGTGTCCGGCGCGCTCGACGTGTTGCCGCCCGCCGGCGGCGTCGTCTTGTCGGAACTGCCGCTGCTGCCACAGGCCGTCAGTGCGAGCGCCGACGCCAGCAGGCTGGCCGCCAGCAGGTAGGTGCGCTTCATATCTCTCCTTTGTTGGATGTGCACAATCAGAACGCGATCCCCTGCGCAGGTGGCGTCGAGGTCGCAGGTTGCGGCGTGCCCACGTTCCGGGAGAACCGCTCGGAGACGCCACGAGACACGATCAGCCGCTCGAGCCCGATCAGCAGCAGGTCGGCCACGGCCGCCAGTACCGCCACCACGATGCCGGCCGACACCATCGCCGGGTAGCCGTTGTGCGGGTCGTTGAGCTGCTCGGTGCCGTCGATGATCAACCGGCCGAGCCCGCCGAGCAGCGGCGCGTACGCGGCAACCGTCGCCGTCGCGATCACCTGCAGCGTCGCGCTGCGGATGCCGGACACGATCAGCGGCAGCGCGATCGGCAACTCGACCTTGCGGACTACCTGGCTACCGGTCATGCCCATGCCCTTGGCCGCATCGCGGACGGCCGGATCGACGTTCTGTACGCCGGCGTACGTGTTCGTCAGGATCGGCGGAATGGCCAGTACGACAAGGACGATCTCGACCGGGATGAGGTACGGAACCGACCCGATCGGCGCCAGTCCGGGTACGGACGCGCTGGTCGCGTGGATCTTGGGTGAGAGCCAGACGACGAGCAGCACGACCAGGCCGAGCGACGGCACCGCGCGCAGCCCGTTGGCCAAGCCGGCCACGGCCAGCACGCCCCGGCCGGTGTGCCCGATCAGCAACCCGAGCGGCAACGCGATCAGCAGCGCGACGATCACCGCGATCGCCGTGTAGTAGACGTGCTCGCGCAGGTGCACGAGCAAGCCATTCGGCCCCCACCAGTTCGCCGGGTCGTTGAGCCAGACGCTGACTCCCCCGAGGTCGAGGCCGTTGTCGCCGGATGCGGCGGCCAGCGCACTCATCGCTGCACCGCCCGCTGCCAGGGGGTGAGCACTCGGATGCCGGTGAAGATCACGACATCGAACAGCAGCGCCAACACCACGAAGAAGATCAACCCGAGCAGGATCGGGGTCAGCGAGTTCTGCTGCGAGCCGTCCTTGAACAGCTGCCCGAGCTGGGTCACGCCGAGCAGTGAGGCCACCGAGACCAGGCTGACGTTCGACACCGCCGCCACGCGCAGGCCCGC
>DASXYE010000133.1:0-5840 GCA_036502695.1 Jatrophihabitantaceae bacterium | reverse complement strand
CGAGGTCCGGTCGGTGGGCGTGCAGGGCGACGAGCGCACCTACGGCCACCCCGTGGTGCTGCGGCCGGTGTCGTCCGAGGACGCCATGACCGCGGACTGGACCCGCGTGCCGTACGAGGTGCTCGAGAAGATCTCGACCCGCATCACCAACGAGGTGCGCGAGGTCAACCGGGTCGTGCTGGACGTGACGTCCAAGCCACCGGGCACCATCGAGTGGGAGTGAGAACTGTCGGGGCGTCTTGCTAGACAGGCGGACGTGACTTCTGTGACGACTGACCTGCGGGCTCAGGCCGAAGCGCACCTGCGCGCGCTGGCCGGTGAGCACGCCACCCTGCGCGAGGATCAGTGGACGGCGATCGAGGCCCTGGTGGCCGATCGGCGGCGCGCCCTGGTCGTGCAGCGCACCGGCTGGGGCAAGTCGGCCGTCTACTTCGTCGCGACGGCATTGCTGCGCGCGGCCGGGGGCGGCCCCACGGTGATCGTCTCGCCGCTGCTCGCCCTGATGCGCAACCAGATCGCCGCCGCCGAGCGGGCCGGCATCCACGCGGTGACGATCAACTCGACGAACGTGTCGGACTGGTCGGACACCTACGCGGCGGTGGCGCGCGGCGAGGTGGACGTGCTGCTGCTGTCGCCCGAGCGGCTGAACAACCCCGAGTTCCGCGATCACGTCCTGCCGCAGCTCGCGGCAACGTGCGGGTTGCTGGTCGTCGACGAGGCGCATTGCATCAGCGACTGGGGCCACGACTTCCGTCCGGACTTCCGCCGGCTGCGCACCCTGCTGCCGGAACTGCCGGCCGGCATCCCCGTGCTGGCCACCACGGCCACGGCGAACACCCGCGTGGTCGACGACGTGGTGGACGTGCTCGGGCTCGGCGGCAGCGACGTCCTGGTGCTGCGCGGTGACCTCGACCGTGACTCGTTGTACCTCGGCGTGCTGCGCCTGCCCTCGACGGCGCATCGCCTGGCCTGGCTGGCCGATCACCTGGCCGAGCTGCCCGGCTCGGGCATCGTCTACACGCTGACCGTCGCGGCGTCGCAGGAGGTCGCGTCCTACCTGCGTGAGCGGGGCTACGCCGTCGCGGCGTACTCCGGGCAGACCGAGCAGACCGAACGGCTGGCCGCCGAGGACGACCTGATCCACAACAAGGTCAAGGCCCTGGTCGCAACCTCGGCGCTGGGCATGGGATTCGACAAACCCGATCTCGGCTTCGTCATCCACTTCGGCGCGCCCGCCTCGCCGATCGCGTACTACCAGCAGGTCGGACGCGCCGGTCGCGGCGTCGAACGGGCCGAGGTGGTCCTGCTGCCCGGGTCGGAGGATCAGGCCATCTGGGACTACTTCGCGTCGGTCGGGTTCCCGCCGGAACGGTCGGTCCGGGAGGCGTTGAAGGCGCTGACCGACGAAGGCTCGCCGCTGAGTACCGCGGCGCTCGAGACCTCGGTCGAGCTGTCCCGGTCGCGGCTGGAGACGATGCTCAAGGTGCTGGATGTCGACGGTGCGGTGCAGCGGGTGCGCGGCGGGTGGGTCGCGACCGGGGCGTCCTGGGACTACGACGCCGACCGGTACGCGCGGGTGGCCCAGGTGCGCCGCGACGAGCAACAGGCGATGCGGGACTACCTGGCGACGACGCAGTGCCGGATGCAGTACCTGCGTTCACAGCTGGACGATCCAGGTGCGGCGCCGTGCGGGCGGTGCGACAACTGCGGCGGGTTGTCGCTGGCCGCCGACACCACCTCGGGAGCGGTCGATTCGGCGAGCGCCCTGCTCGAACGTCCGGGCGTCGTGGTCGATCCGCGGCGGATGTGGCCGACCGCGATGCCCGGCCTGGGCGTCGACGTCCGGGGCAAGATCGCCGCGGCCGAGCAGGCGTCGCCCGGCCGGGCGGTCGCGCGCTTCACCGACCTCGGCTACGGGCCACGGGTGCGAGCCGCCTTGGACGGGCCGGACGGTCCGGTGCCGGACGACCTGGTTCGCGCGAGCGTGCAGGTGCTCGCGTCCTGGGATTGGGCCGAACGTCCCGCGGCGATCGTGCACGTGGCGTCGGCGCGGCATGCGGCTCTGATCGGTGATCTGGCCGCCCGGCTCGGGCAGATCGGGCGGCTGGCGCACCTGGGCGGGGTCGACCACCGTGGGCCGTCGTCGGCCGGCCGCTCGAACAGCGCACTGCGGCTGCGCCAGGTCTGGGATTCGTATGCGGTGCCGGGGTCGCTCGGCACCGCACTGGACGGGCAGCCGGTGCTGCTGGTCGACGACTACACCGACACCGGCTGGACCTTCACCGTCGTGGCTCGCCTGCTGCGGGCCGCCGGGGCCGGGGCCGTCTACCCGTTCGCCCTGGGCGTAGCCGGGTGATCGTCGCGGTTGGCTACCGTGGACCCATGTCTTCTTGGGTAGCCGCGGCGAATCCCCGTGGCGGGGCGACCGATTCCGAGTGTGCGCACCTGGGCACCGTGGCCGACGTACAGCCGTCCACCACCGAGGGGTGCGAGGACTGCCTGCGCGAGGGCACACGCTGGCTGCACCTGCGTGAGTGCCTTGAGTGCGGACACATCGGCTGCTGCGACAACTCGCCGCGCAAGCACGCCACGGCGCACTGGCACGCCACGCAGCACCCGATCATCCGGTCGTTCCAGCCGGGGGAGGACTGGGCCTGGTGTTACCCGGACGAGCTCTTCCTCGTCCCGGCCTGATCGGCCCGACGTTCTGATGCCGGTTCCCCTGCCGGACGATCGCACCGTCCTGCTCGTCCCGCCGGATGCGGCCGAGGCGGCGTTCGTCGCGCGCGGCGTGGTCACCGCGGTGATGCCTTCGGGTGGCTTGACGCCTCTGCAGGACGTGCTGGTGCGGGCATTCTTCGAGTCGATGACCGGGCACGTGGTCGATCCCGGGTCGGCCGAGCCGATCTCGGCGGCCGCGTTCGCCGAGGGCCTGGCGCGGCGCAATCTGGCGTTCCGGACCCGGGTCGTGCAGTTGATGCTGCTGGCCGAGTTGATCTTGCGACCGCTGCCGGCCGAGGTGGCGTCGCGGGTCGAGCAGTTCGCCTACGAGCTCGACGTGGACGACGACATGTTGCGGGTCGCGCACAGCTACGCCGACGGTTCGCTCGAGCTGGCCCAGGTCGACTTCGCCCGCAACGGCTACCTCGCCTCGATCGGGGCCTCGCGGCTGCACGCGCTGCACACCACCGCCCTGGACGATGCGTGGGGGCAGGTGATCGACGATCCGTCGCTGGCCGGGCAGTGGGCCTCGTTGGGTTCGTTGCCCGTCGGGACGCTCGGCCGCGGCGTCTTCGACTTCTACCGGGATCGCGGATTCGTCTTCCCGGGCCTGGCCGGTTCGGCGCCGCCCCTGCTCGCTCAGCACGACTGGGTGCACGTCCTGGCCGGCTACGGCACCACCCTCGAGAGCGAGATCGAGGTGTTCGCCTACATCGCCCGCGCGAACGACGACCCGCGCGCGTTCAGCCTGCTGGCGATGGTGGTGTCGCTGTTCGAGACGGGATACCTGGCGCGCGGCGCCGGCCTGTTCGAGGCTGACGCTGGGCATCTGCATTCGCGCAGCATGGCTGTACGGTTGGCGGACGCGATGCGGCGCGGCGCGTTGTCCGGCGGCAGCCACGATTTCCTCGAGGTCGACTGGTTCTCGCTGGCTGATCGGCCGCTGGTTGTGGTGCGGTCCGAGGTGGGCTTGACGGCGAAGAGCGCCGCCGCGATCGGGGCCGGATCGGCCGGTCCGTGGGAGCCGGGCGGCATCAGCGACTACCAGCTGAACATGGCTCGCGCCCAGGCCGACGCCGAGGCGCGCGAGTACCTGCCCTGGCAGCCGGATCCGGCCCGCGCCTAGTCGCCTGCAACCGCGATTGTGGTTCGGACGCACCGAATACCGTGGCTTCCGAACCACAATCGGATCGGCTAGGTCATCGCGTCCATGGGGGCGCCCATCACCTCCAGGTCACCCGCCGACGGGAACGGCGGCCGCGCGGAAGAGGGCCGGTCGAGGTAGTACCACGCGGTCGATGCGATGTCGTCGGACAACGGCTGATAGCGGCCGTGCGGCGTCCAGCCGAGCGCCTGGATGTCGGCCCGCAAGTCGGTGTGGAACCGGATCGGGTCGGCGATGTGCCAGCGATACATGCCGAATCGCTGCTGGCTGTGGTACAGCCCGTCCGGGCGCAGGACCTGGTGCAGGCCGAGGTACGGCGTGCTGTACGCCGTGTAGCCCTGCCCGGGCACGTCGAAGTTCCAGGCGCCGCCGAAGTAATCCTCCGTACCGGTACCGCAGATCGACGGAAATTCGCGATCCCCGTCCAGGTAGAACTTGACCTCGCCCTCGCCCCACCAGCCCGGCCGGTTGACGCCCCACGCCAGGTACGTGCCGACGTAGTGGCCGGCGCCGGCGACATCGGAAACGAGCGAATGTGTCGTGCGCGCCGGCAGCGGATTGCTGCGGTGGTACTGGGCGTGCAGATACGCCGAATCGGACTGATCGTCGCCGATCTCGTAGGTGACCTGGTAGTAGACGACGGCCGGTTCCGGACCGAGGTTCTGCAGCGTCAGCCGCGCGGACTGCCGGAACGGCATCGGCCAGTACGAGTTGAAGCCGCCGTGCGGGTTCGCCGCGACGACGGCCGAGCTGAGTTGTGCGAACGTGCACCAGCCTTGGCCGAAGAAGTCACCGACGGGTACTTCGATCGCCGGCTCGTCCGCGCCGTCCCAGTACGCCCGCAGCACCAGGCTGCGCCAGTGCCGACGGTGCGTCGTCAGCCAGATGTGCGTGATCACGCCGGGCTCGTCGATCACGGCCAGGTCATATACAGCCTGGCTGGTGATCTCGACGCTGGGCGAGATCTTCCAGCCCGGACCCAGCTCGCCCGCGGCGGCCGACCCGGTGCCCTCGGTCGCGCGCCCGCCGCCGCCCTTTGCGCCGTCGAAATTCTCGGGACTGATCGAGCGCGTCTGGGCAGTGCTCAGCCGGGCCACGGCTCGGAGGTCGCTTGCCATGCCTGATTTCGCCTCCTGTGGGTCATCACCACACCTGTGAAATCGATACCAGCAGTGAGCCGCTCCGCGCAACGGGCGCGCGTGTCGTAGCATCCTCAACCAGCGGAGGGGAAAGCCGCCGCAGTGACGGGTGAAGCGGAGGGGCGATGCCGCCAACGATCGCCGATGTCGCCCGAGCGGCGGGCGTCTCGACTGCGACGGTGTCCCGGGTGCTGAACGGGAACACCGAGGTCAACGAGGTGCTGGCCGGCCGGGTGCGGGCCGCGGTCAGCGAGCTGGCCTACCGCCCGAGCCGGATCGCGCGCAGCCTGCGCACCCGACGCACCTCGATCTGGGCGATGATCATCTCCGACATCCGCAACCCGTTCTTCACCGACATGGTGCGCGGTGTCGAAGATGTTGCTTACGCCAACGGGTATTCGCTCGTGCTCTGCAACGCCGAGGAGGATGCGGCGAAGGAGACCGACTACCTCCAGCTCGCCCTGGCCGAGCACATGGCCGGGGTGATCCTGACGCCGACGTCTGCGACAACCGACGTGACGCCGCTGCTCGAGCGCGGCGTCGCGCTGGTGACCGTCGACCGCAAGCTGCCCGGCGGCCAGGTCGACCGGGTGCTGATCGACAACGCCGGTGGGGCCGAGATGGCGGTGTCGCACCTCGTCGAGCGGGGGTACTGGCGCATCGGTTGCATCAGCGGGCGCACCGAGGTGTCCACCGGGTCGGAGCGGCTCGAGGGCTACAAGGCCGGCCTGCGCGCGCACGGGATTCGCGTCTCGCGCAAGCTGATCGCGTACGGCGATTTCCGCGAGCCGGGTGGCAAGGCCGCGATGGATGAG
>DASXYE010000132.1:0-14348 GCA_036502695.1 Jatrophihabitantaceae bacterium | reverse complement strand
TGTGTCTTGCCGGCGTGCACGACCTCCGCGAGCTGGTCCAGCAGCTCGTCCGTGGCACCGCGCAGCTCCAGCGTCGGCGTGCTGACGCGCACGTCGAGGAGGGGGTAGCTCTTCATGGGAGTCGCTCTGCTTCCACGGTTGGGGCGTAGCCGATCAGATTGCCAGAGTGGTTGCGCCAGAGCCGCATCGTCGCAACGAAGCAGCCGAGGTCGCCATCGATTTTCCCCGGAGCGCCGGTGCCGGGACGGTGAACCACGGCGGTGCTGCGACGCCGCTTCCAAGCGGTGCGGGTCAACGTCGATCAGGTCGTGCCAGCGTTCAGCGGCCTCTACCCGCTGTTCGGCGGCTACGGCAACTGGGAGCTGCTCTTCACCAGGGATCGTCTCATCGCACGTTCCGGTGACCGCCTGGACCTGTGGGCGGGAGGAAGCCGTTCCGGGCCGGGACGGCATATCCGCACGTACTCGTTGCAAGACATGGTGATTATCCGAGCGGGCGGGCGACGCTATGGCCGAGTCCAACTCGGCGACGAAAGATTGTGGATCCACCGCCGCTACCAGGAGACGCTCGGTGCTTTGATGCGGGCTCCTACCGGTTGAGCCACAGCAGCATAGAAACCGCGCTGTACCGGGACGTACGCTCCCTGCGTGACACGCAGGCCGGTCAACCGCTGGACGTGGCTGGGCGTTCTCCTCGGCGTTGCCGCCATCCTGCTCGGCAGCTGGCTCGTCGCCTGGATCAACAACTGGGCGCTGTCGATCGCGTGGTCGCTGCTGGTCCTCGCTGTCATCCTGCAGCCGATCTACCAGCGGTGGTCGCGACGCCGGCATCGCGCAATCTAGTCGCGCCGCGCCCGAAGCTGCCAATGCCGACTGTGCAGGCCCGCCGTAGACGCAGACGAATGTAATCGAGTGTCCAGCTCATGGATCGTCTCGCTCGCTGCGGGTTGAGTATGGCTCATGACGGCGACCCGCACCGACCGCACCGACACGACGTTGCGCGCGATCGGAATCGGCTTCCTGCAGACCCCGACGGCGATCCTGCTGGTTCTCGCTGTGCTGATCGCCCTGAGCTGGCGGACGTCGGCCGGGCCGGCCCGCTGGTCGGACGCAGCCGTCGTTGCCGCGCTCGCCGTGCTTAGGCCGTTCGCTGAGTGGACGGTGCACAAACTGCTCCTGCACGGACGGCCGCGGCGTTGGTGGGGCCTGCGCTTCGACCCGCTCGCCGCCCGGGCCCATCGAGCCCACCACGCCGCCCCGCGCGATCCGCGACACACGCTCACTCCGCCGCTGGTCGTCGTCGAGCTCATCGTCGCGGCGGGGCTGGGCACCGCCTGGCTCCCGACACCGCTCAACGCGACCGCCGCGGCCGCCATACTCAGCTTCGCCCTCACGACCGAGTGGACGCACGCGCTGATCCACAGCGAGTACCAGCCACGCAGTGCGTGGCTGCGGCGCCTGGCCCGGCACCACCGGCTGCACCATCACCGCAACGAGCGCTACTGGTTCGGCGTCAGCTCCACCGCGGCCGACCGTATCCTAGGTACCGCACCCGACTCGGCCACCGTCCCGGTCAGCTCAACCACCCGGAGTCTCGTGAGCTGAAATCCGCGCAAGCGACGGCCCTTAACCTGGTGCGATGGGAGCGGTCGGGGCGGACGACTTGGTCGGCATCGAGTGGACGCGCTGCGGTTTCTGCTCCGTCCCGGGCGACTACCCGTTGGAGATCACGCTGGGCATCACGCGCACCGGCGCCTTGTCGGCAACCGATGGGTGCAACTGGCTGAGCGGATCCGTCGACGTCCAGACCGACCGCCTGGTCGCCGGCAAGCTGATGAAGACCGCCCGCGGCTGTCGCGGACCGGTCGCCGAGGTTGCGCCGCTGATCGGCCGGGTCTTGGGTTCCAGTCCGACGTGGGTGATCCAGGACGGGACGCTCACCCTGACCGGCGCGGGCACGACGCTGGTCTACGAGCCACGCCGTACGCTCTTCCCGTCGGACCGGGCCGGAAGGCCGGCGCCACTCGCGATCACCCAGGGCCAGCGAGGCAACGCCGACTACCGATTCAGGTACGCGACACCCGACCACGGTGTCCAACTACATGGTCAGTGGCGCGACGAGCCCGGTCGTGCCTGGAGCTTCTTCATGCTCACCTTGGAACACGACTACGTCGGTCGGCAGCCGAACCCGATGGCCTGTACCACGGCCGTGATCGGCGGTGACCGGGTCATCGCCGGGCTGGTCACCGAGCCGACCACGAGAGTTACGTTCCGACCGGTCGGCGGCCACGAGCTCGACCTGGACCTACATCGGCTGGCGACGGCCCCACGGCACCGTGCCTACATCGGGTTCGTGGGGCAACCCGAACGCGGCTCCACCGTGCACGCCTACGACGGCTCCGGAACCGAACTCGGGCCGGCCCACGCCCCGCACTGGTGGCGGCCCGGCGACCCGATCTGATCAGCCCGGTACGCGCGGCGGACTGGCCGATCCCTCGGCGGAGGCTCGCACGCAGGGTGGGCAGCTCGAATCCACGAGTACAACGGCAGCTCGCACGCGAAGCGGCCGGCCTCACCGACCAGCTCGACGAACCCGACGACGGCACGGGTGGGCGTCCCGAGGTACTCCTCGGCGACCGCCCAGGTCGCGGCCGCGGCGAGGCGGCCTGCCGCGGCGTCGACGGCCGGACCACCAGATCGCGACGACCCCGCGCCGGCCGCGGCGTTCCGCGCTACGCGGGGAATTCCGCACAGCGCGGAACACCGTCGCAAGACACCCACCAGTGACAGCGACTCCGCGGCGTGCGGAGTCTGGCCTTGCCACGACCGGCAGTGGCCGGCGGCGCCGAGCGGACGCACCGGACCGGTCCTGGGCGACCCGTGGCCGTCAACCCACTGAAGACCAACAACAATGACGGAGAAACCGAGCAGGGAGAGCCCGATGCCAGAACCTTCGCCGACCAAGACCGCCGTCGTCACCGGAGCCGGAAGCGGGATCGGCGCGGCGGTCGCGCACGCGCTGGCCGGCGCGGGCTGGACCGTGGCGCTGGCCGGTCGCCGTCCGGACGCGCTCACCTCCGTCGCCGAACGAGGACAGGCGCTGCCCGGCAAGCTCGAGCCGATACCGACCGACGTCACCGACGAGGCATCGGTGCGCCGGCTCTTCGACGACGTCGTCGAGCGGCACGGCCGGGTCGACCTGCTGTTCAACAACGCCGGCGCCGGTGCGCCGCCGAGCGAGTTCGACGAGATATCGCTGGCCGAGTGGAACGCGGTCGTCGCCGTCAACCTGACCGGTGCCTTCCTGTGCAGCCGCGAGGCGTTCCGGGTCATGCGGCGCCAGGACCCGCACGGCGGCCGGATCATCAACAACGGCTCGATCTCGGCGCACACGCCGCGTCCCCGATCGGCGGCCTACACCGCGACGAAGCATGCGATCACCGGACTGACCAAGTCGATCTCCCTCGACGGCCGGCCGTTCGACATCGCGTGCGGGCAGATCGACATCGGCAACGCCGCGACCGAGATGACCGAGCGGATGGCCGGCGGCGTCGCGCAGGCCGACGGCAGTGTCCGTCCCGAACCGCGGATGGATGTCGCCGACGTGGCGCGGGCGGTGCTCTACATGGCGAGCCTGCCGCTGGACGCGAACGTCGCGACCATGACCGTCATGGCGACGAAGATGCCGTTCGCCGGCCGAGGCTGACGCGCACGGGAAGGCGCGACCTAACCAGCAGCCAGGGCAGCGCGGACGGCGCCCCGCACCCGTTTCGACACGATGCGCGGCCGGGTGGCGTCGAGCTTGCCGTCCAGGTGCAGGAAGGCCAGGCCGTGGACGAGCGCCCAGACCGCGGTCGACATCGCCTCCGCGTCGGAGTCGGGAAAGCAGCGCGCGACGATGGCAGTGACATAGGCCGAGATGGCCGTCGTGGCGGCGACCCGCTCGCTGCTGTCGCGGTCACATGGCTCGCCGAACATCACCCGGAACAGGGCCGGCTGATCAAGGGCGAACCGCACGTACGCCACCGCGACCGCGGCCAGATCTTCGGGCGTCGACGGCGACGGGTGCGCCGCGGCCAGCCGTTCGGCGAGCTGGCGGTAGCCGACGGCGGCGACGGCGGACAGCAGCGCGTCCCGATCGGCGTAGTGCCGATAGGGCGCAGACGGCGCGACGCCGGCCCGCCGCGCGACCGCCCGTAAGGACAGGGCGGTGGCGCCGCCCTCTTCGAGCAGTTCCAGCGCGGCGCGCAGGCAAGCGGCCCGCAGGTCGCCGTGGTGGTACCCGGAAGTTGACACAGTTCACCCTCGCCGATGTGGACAGTGCTCACATCCATCGGATAATGTGAGCGCCGTTCACATGCTAGCTGATGCGAAGGCGGGTCCCCGCGATGTCGAACGAGCTGTTCGCCCCTCTGCAGCTGCGGTCCGGGCTGGTGCTGCGCAACCGGATCGCCAAGGCGGCCATGGAGGAGGGGATGGCCGGCGACGCGCAACTGCCCGACGAGCGACTGGTCGAGCTGTACCGGCGGTGGGGCGCCGGCGGGGCCGGGCTGCTGATCACCGGCAACGTCATGGTGCACGGGTTGGCCCTGACCGGTCCGCGCGGCGTGGTGCTCGACCGGGCCGCTGCGCTCGAGCCGTTTGAGCGGTGGGCCGCGGCCGGCAAGGCCGATGGCGCCGCGATGTGGATGCAGATCAGCCATCCCGGCCGGCAGGTCCGGGCCGACATGCCCGGCGTGGCCTGGGCGCCCTCGGCTGTCAGCCTGAATCTCGGTAAGCACAGCAAGCGGTTCGCCCGACCCAGCGCCATGATTCCGGAGCAGATCGAGGCGACCGTGGAACGCTTCGCGCGCACCGCTGCCCGGGCCGAGGACGCGGGATTCGACGGCGTCGAGATCCACGCCGCGCACGGCTACCTGCTGTCGCAGTTCCTCTCGCCGCTGACCAACCGGCGCACCGATCAATGGGGCGGGTCGCTGCCCAACCGGGCTCGACTGCTGCTGGACGTCGTCGACGCGGTCCGGTCGTCGGTGTCGCCGACGTTCGCGGTGGCCGTGAAACTGAACTCGGCCGACTTCCAGCGCGGCGGGTTCGACGCGCAGGACGCCCACCGGGTGATCGACCTGCTCGAACCGCTCGGCGTCGATCTCGTCGAGTTGTCCGGTGGCAGCTACGAGAGCCCGGCCATGAGCGGCCGCCCGGCCGACGCGCGCACGACCAGCCGCGAGGCGTACTTCCTCGAACTCGCCACCGATCTCGCCAGGACCAGCCCACTTCCGCTGATGCTGACCGGCGGCATCACCCGACCGGACACGGCCGAGACGGTGCTCGCGCACGGGGTCGCCGTCGTCGGCATGGGCACCGCCCTGGCTGTCACCCCGGACCTGCCGCAACGGTGGAGCGCCGGCCGTCCGCCCGCCGGGCAGTTGCGGCCGGTGACCTGGTCGGACAAGACGCTCGCCTCGGCGGCCAGCATGGCGCTCGTCCGCCACCAGCTGCGCCGGGTCGCCCGCGGGGCCGACCCGGCGCTCGGCACCCGTCCGACGCGCGCGCTGCTGTGCGACACGCTGGCCCAGCGCCGCGCGCTGCACCGGTACCGATCCTGGGTGGACGGCCGCGAGCGAACCCCTACCGGCCGGGGTGCCGCGTGGTGACCTCCTGGACCAGCCAGAGGTTGCCGTCGGGATCGCTGAACGAGAAGAACGATCCGTAGCTCGTGCGCTCGGGATCGGGGCCGGGCTGGCGGGCCTCGACCGGGAACGGCGGCCCGTGCCAGATCTTGCTGGTGTCGATGCCGCGGCCGGTGAGCTCGTCGTGGGCGGCTTCGATGTCGGAGACGATCACGCCGCCCCCGGCCGAGCCGGGCGCGGCTGTCGTGAGTCCCGTGCCGAACGTGATCGAGGCCGCCGAGCCCGGGGGCGTGAACTGGACGATGCGCAGGCCGTCCAGCGGCGCGACGTCGTCGTCGAGGCGCCAGCCCAAGCGCTCGTAGAACTGCTTGGCCCGGTCGACGTCGGACACGGGAATGATCTGGATCTCGAGCTTCTGATCTGGTTGGGTCATGCCCCCAACGTTGGCGCGGGAGCCACGCATTCGCCACGACCGGTGTGCTCTCGCCTGATAGGCGTTGCCTCCCAGCGCCTCCTACCCGCCGTAGCATCGACCGTCGTGGAACTGCGTCAGCTGCGGTACTTCGTCGCGGTCGCCGAGGAGCTGCACTTCGGCCGGGCGGCGACCCGGCTGTTGATCGCCGGACCGTCCCTGTCCCAGCAGATCAAGGCCCTCGAACGCGACCTGGGCGTGCCACTGTTCGTCCGCGACCGCCGCACGGTCGAGCTGACCCCGGCCGGCACCGCCTTGCTGCCGGACGTCCGGGCGCTGCTGCAGCGGGCCGACGACCTGCAGCGCCGCGCGGAGCGATTGTCGGGTTCCGAGCCGGTGCGGATCGGCTACGTCAACTGGCTGCCCGCGGATCTGACCGCGCGCACCGCCGGGGTGGCCGAGCTGCACGTCGACCCGTGGGTGGTGCCGTCGCACGCGCAGGCCGCACGGGTCGCCGAGGGCAGCCTGGATCTCGCGGTGTGCTGGGTTCGCAGTCAGGACCTCGACGAGCGCGGGTTGCAGGCCCGGCTGCTGGGCGCGGACCGGCTCTACGCGGTGTCGGTCGGCGCGGACACGACTCCGGTGCGGGCGCGGGACGTCACCGTGTTGGTCGATGACGACGCCACCTCGTGGGCGTCGTGGAACGTGTTCGCCGAGCAGTTCGCCCGCGACACCGGCGCACGGGTGCGGAGCATCGACGACGGTGGCATCACCGGGCCGGCCTTCTTCGACCACGTCCGCGCGCTGGGCCGGCCGGTGCTCAACTCGCCCAAGGGCCAAGGCGTCGCGCTGCCACCGGATCTCGGGCGACGTCCGGTGATCGAACCGGCAGTGCTGTGGACGTGGTCGCTGGTGTGGCGGCGCGACGAGATCCGTCCGGTCGTGCTCGCCGCCGCCGAAGCCATCACCCGCGATGTCGGGGAGCTCGGCCTGCACGAGCCCGGCACCTGGCTGCCGGACGGCGACCCGTACAAGCAGCCCGGGCAGTAGGAGGTTTCGCCTTCCACGCGGGAGCTAACCGGTCGTGGCGCGGCGGCCCGCGGCGTCCCCACGATCGAGGCATGACCCAAACGCAGAAAGTCGCCGTCATCACAGGGGCGTCCCGCGGCATCGGCGCCGGCTTGGTTACCGCGTACCGCAAGCTCGGCTACAGCGTGGTCGCGACGTCGCGATCCATCGACCGCACCGACGATCCCGACGTGCTCGCCGTGTCCGGCGACCTGTCCCGGCCGGGCACCGGCGCGGACGTCGTCGAGCAGGCCCTGAACCGGTTCGGCCGGATCGACACCCTCGTCAACGACGCCGGGGTGTTCATCGCCAAGCCGTTCACCGACTACACCGACGAGGACTACGAGAACGTCATCGGGGTGAACCTGCGCGGCTTCTTCGACATCTCCCGCAGCGCGGTCGCCGCGATGCTCGCCAACGGCGGCGGGCACCTGGTCAACGTCTCGACGTCCCTGGTCGAGCACGCCAACTCGCAGGTGCCGTCGGCGCTCGCGTCGCTGACGAAGGGCGGGCTCACCGCGGTCACCCGGTCGCTGGCGATCGAGTACGCCGCCCGCGGCATCCGGGTCAACACCGTGGCGCTCGGGATCATCCGCACCCCGATGCACGCCGCCGAGACCCACGACGCGCTCGCCGGCCTGCACCCGCTCGGCCGGATGGGCGAGATCGACGACGTCGTCGACGCGATCGCCTTCCTCGAGCAGGCCCCTTTCGTCACCGGGGAAATCCTGCACGTCGACGGCGGCCAGAGCGCGGGCCACTAGTCCCATGACCATCACCGCAGACAGCGAGACGATCCTGCGCGGCGTGCTCGACGAATGGCACGCGGCCGTCGACGCCCACGACCCCGGCCGGGTCGCCGCCGTCTTCACCGACGACGCGATCTTTCAGGGCCTGCACCCGTACACCGTCGGGCCACCGGGCATCGCCGCCTACTACGCCGCCCAGCCGCTCGGTATGACCGCCACCTACCGCATCCTGGAAACCCGCCGTCCCGCCGACGACCTGATCTTCGGCTACCTCAGCGTCGATTTCGCGTTCACCGACCGGCGCACGCTGACCGTCAACCTCGGCGTGCTCATCCAGGCCACCCCGGACGGCGCCCGGATCAGCTACTACCAGGTATCCCACCTGCCCTGACCACGTTCGGTCTAGCTGGCGAAGTCCTCGGGTGCGGTCTCCCCCACTCGACCGTCCACCGCCTCGCGCAGGATGTCCGCGTGGCCGGTGTGCCGCGCGTACTCCTCGATCATGTCCAGGAGCATGTCGCGGACGGTGGGGGTGCGTCCGTCCGGCCAGGTGAACGACGCCGGTCCGTCGAGCCCGCGCTCGGCGACAACGACGTCGACGAGGGACCGCGCCCGCTCAACCGCACCCCGCCACAGCGCATAGACATCGTCGGGCGCGTCGCGGGCTCCGGTGCGCCATTCCCAGTCCGGGTCGGCGTCGAAGTCCACGGCGTCCCACGGTGGGCCGTATTCCTGACCGGCCAGCTTCACGGCCAACCAGTCGATCTCGACCAGTGCCACATGCTTGACCAGTCCACCGAGCGTCATCTCACTGGCCGCGGTGGTCGCTCGCAGGCCTGCTTCGTCCAGGCCGGACGTCTTCCAGGCGAAGGTCCGCCGGTTGCGGTCCAGCACGGATCGCAAAGCCTCCGCCTCGGTACGAGCCTTCGACGGGCGCGCCGATGTGTTCGTTTCAGCCACGGCCGGATCCTATAGCCGAGTCACGACAGCTGGCGCAGGGCGGCGATGTGGCCGATGAGGTCGCGGGCCGCGCCGGCCGGTGGTGTGCGCGTCCCGAGCCAGATGGCGCGCAGGGCTCGGCGCAGGTCGAGGCCGGTGATGGGAACGCGGACCAGCCGCCCGGTAGCCAGGTCGTCGGCGACCGCGAGTTCGCTGAGGACGGCCGGCCCGGCACCGGCGCGGACGGCGCTTCGGATCGCCGAGGTGGTGGACAGGGCGAGGATGGGATCGGCTTGGCGGTAGCCGGATCCGAGCGCACTACGCAGCGCGGCGGCCAGCGCCTCGCGGGTTCCGGAGCCGCTTTCCCGGCTCACCAGTGGGGTGTCGACGAGTAGGTGGGGGTCGACCGGTCGCCGCCGTTTCGCGAGCGGGTGACCCGGTGGGGCCACGAGGACGAGTTCGTCGTGGGCGACGACCCGGCTGCGCAGTCCGGGCGGGACCGTCGGCGACTCGATGAAACCGAGGTCCGCCGTATCGGCGCGGACGTGCTGGCTGACGACGCCGCTGTTGGCGGCGGTGAGGGTGATCTCAGCGGCGTCGCCACGGGCGCTGGCCACGGCTTGGAAGGAGACCAGCCAGCCGGGCAGCAGGTGCTCGGCGATGGTGAGGCTGGCCGACACCCGCAGCCGACCGCGGTGCTCGGCGCGCAGGGCGGCGAGCCCGACGTCCAGCTCCTGGGCAGCATCCAGCACGCGGGTGGCCCACTCGGCGACGACGGTTCCCTCGGCGGTGAGCGTGGAACCCGACGTCGAGCGGGTGAGCAGCCGGATCCCGATCTGCGCCTCCATGGCCGTGATCCGGGCCGACACGGCTTGTTGGCTCACGCCGAGCTCGGGCGCGGCACCGTTCAGGCTGCCGGCCCGCGCCACCGCGAGCAGCACGTCCAGCGCGGTCAGCTCGGGAACGCGATTGCTCAGCCGCATGCCAGCCCTTCCGCTGCGGTTACAAGCGTGCCTTGTAACCGGCCAAATACAAGGAGGGTACCTGTGTCGGCTCGGGATTGGCAGCCTGCAGATATGACCACGACGATCAGGCCGACCGCGCTCGGTACGGCGTTTCCCGCCGTGAACCGCCCCGGCCGAGTGCTGTCGAACTTCACCCCCAACTGGTTCGCGGCAGTGATGGGTACCGGCATCGTGGCGGTGGCCGCGGTGACCTTGCCGACGCAGTTCCCGGGCTTGCACACCGCGGCCACGGTGATCTGGGCGGTGTCGGCCGGCTTGTTGGTCATGTTCGCTGCGCTCACGGCCTTGCATTGGCGCCGGTATCCGCACATCGCCCGCGGCCACGTGCACGACCCGGTGATGGCGCACTTCTACGGGGCGCCGCCGATGGCCATGCTCACCGTCGGCGCCGGCACGCTGCTGCTGGGCCGCGACTGGATCGGGCTGCGGGCTGCCGTCGACGTGGACTGGGCGTTGTGGTTCGCCGGGACCGGCACCGGACTGGTCTGCGCGGTCACCGTTCCCTACCTGCTGTTCACCACCCACCGCACCGGTCCGGACAGCGCGTTCGGCGGCTGGCTGATGCCGATCGTGCCGCCGATGGTGTCCGCGGCGACTGGCGCACTGCTGATCCCGTACACCCCGACCGGCCAGGATCGCCTGACGCTACTGGCCTGCTGCTACGCGATGTTCGGGATGAGCCTGCTCGGGTCCGTCGTGGTGATCACCTTGATCTGGTATCGCCTGGCCGTCTACAAGACCGGTCCCGCCCGCACGGTGCCGACGCTGTGGATCGTGCTCGGCCCGCTCGGCCAGTCGATCACCGCGGCGAACCTGCTCGGCGGCAATGCGCACCTGGCCATCCCTGCCCCGTACTCCACCGCGCTGCAGGCCTTCGGCGTCGTCTATGGCCTTCCGGTCTGGGGTTTCGCGCTGCTGTGGGCCGCACTCGCCGGCGCGATCACCGCCCGGACCGCCGCCGATCACCTGCCCTTCTCGCTGACGTGGTGGTCGTTCACCTTCCCGGTCGGCACCTGCGTTACCGGCACCAGCGCGCTGGCCGTCCATACCGGTGCCGACCTGTTCCGGGTCGCCGCGACGGTCTGCTACGCGGGCCTGGTCGCCACCTGGGTACTGGTCGCCGCGCGCACGGCTCGCGGCGCGGTGGATGGCCGAATCTTCCAGCCGGCGTAGTCCGAGCTCACCGTGAGTCCGGTCTCAGAAGGGCCGGCCGAACGTCCCGACCCCGGCCGGCTCAGGGCAGGCGGACGAGGTTGAGGCCGGTGAACGCGCCGTCGGGAACGTCTTGCCGGCGTCCATCGGCCAGACCGCCGAGGTCGATCGTGGCGAAACCCGCGGCCTCGAAGAGCGCGGCGACGGTCTGCTTCGCCTCGGCGTCGTCGCCGGAGTAGACGAGCACCCGCCGGCCACCGGCCTGGTTGGGGTCGCTGGCCAGAATCGCTGCGCCCAGAGTGTTCGCGATCTTCACCAGGTGGGCGCCGGGCACGAGGCCGGCGACGACCTCACCCGACGCGCGTCCGCCGAGGTCGACGACCTGGAAATCCGGGCCGGCAAAGGGGTTGGTCGCGTCGACGACGATGCGCCCGGTCCAGTCGAGGCCGGCCACCGCGCCGGGGATCGCCGTCCACGGAAGGGCGATCGCGACGATCTCGTTGGCGGCGGCCTCGGCGACCGTACCGGCGCCGGCACCCTCGCCGAGCTGCGCGACGAGCGCGGTGAGCGAGGCGGGACCGCGGCTGTTGGCGAGGACGACTTGGTGGCCGGCGCGCAGCAGTTGGGTGGCGAGCGCCGTGCCGATGTTGCCGGATCCGATGATTCCTACGGTGGCCATGGCGTTGTGACACCGCGCCGCCGTGCCATATTCCCGGTGTGCGGGCGTTGTGGCAGTGTGCAGGTGTGGGTGAGGACGGCGCGGAGGCCGATCCGGCAGCGGGCTGGGACCGCTGGTACTCGAACATGGCCGGCGACCGGGCACCGCGCGACGAGCTTCCTCAACGCCACCTCGGCCTGCCGCCCTACCTGAAGTCCACCAGCCTGCTGACCTGGGACGGCATCGCCGAGGTCGTCGACGCCTTGCGCCTTCACCCCGGTGACCGGCTCCTGGACCTCGCCTGCGGGCGCGGCGGCTACGGCCTGGAGATCGCCCGCCGGACGCGGGCCCGGCTGCACGGCGTGGACATCTCCGCCGAAGCGATCCGGCAGGCAACGGAGAACGCGCAACAGTTGGGCGGCGCCGCCGAGTTCTCGGTCGGTACGTTCGCGGCGACCGGGCGGCCTACCGCGTCGGCCGATGCCATCGTCGCCGTCGATGCGATCCAGTTCGCCCCGGAGGCCGAGTCGTTCGAGGAGGTCCGACGCGTCCTCGTTCCCGGCGGGCGCGTCGTGCTGACGACCTGGGAAGCCCGGGATCGCAGTGACGATCGGATCAGCGAGCGCCACCTCCAGACCGACACGCAGGCCCGCCTGACCGAGGCCGGGTTCGCCGACGTTCGCGTCGTCGAGCGGTTCGAGTGGCGCACCGCCGAGCGTCGGCTGTGGGAGGACGCGGTCGCGCTCGATCCGGGCGACGACCCCGATCTGCAGGACCTGCAGGAGGAAGCCCAGCGGATACTGCCGACCTTCGACCTGACCCGCCGGGTGCTGGCAACGGCCACCGCCCCGACGACTTAGCTCAGCCCGGCTGTAGATCCCGCCGCGCCTCAGGCGGTGGCCGGCGCCACCTGCCCGGTCACGACCTGGTGGAACTCCTGGCCCGACGTCGTGAGGTTCAGCTTGACGTCGATCTCCCAGAGTCCCGGTCCCGGGTTGTCGACGTGCAGCGTCGCCGCCCCGTTGACGAACGCGGCCGAGGTCTGCAGCAGGCCGTCGGACGGTCGCACCAGGTAGGCGGTGAACCCGTTGTCCGCCGCGACGTCGGCGGTGGTCAGGTTGACGGTGAGACCGGTTCGTCCCGCCGCAACCGGATACACGAACGTGCTGATCTGCCCGGTGCCGCGCCCGACCGTGCCGACGATGTCGGCCTGGAACGAACCGTTCGCCGCGACCTCGGTCCGTCGCGCAACCGGCAGCGAGGTGCGCGCGCCGTTGGTAGCGAGGAACTGCACGGACGCGGGGTGATCACCCGGCTCCTGCGGCATGGGGATGTGCAGCGTCACCGGGGCACTCGAGTGTCCGGGGATGATCACCGGCCAGGCGGCCGAGACGGTTTGAGTGCGCTGGCCGAGGGTCCGGAACTGCACGGTCCCCCGGTACGTCCCCGGAACGTTCGGCGCCTCCTGCAGGTGGGCCCGGCCATTGGCCCAGACGATCTCGGCGTGCCAGCGGCCCGGCTCCGGATGCGCGATCTCGACCCGTTGGAAGTTCGGCACGGTGCCCGGCCGCGACGGGTTGGTCGACGCGGTGCCGTAGTCGTAGGACTGCTGGCGCAGGCGGCCGCGCGGATCGGTGAGGATGAACGACAGCACGTTGCCGTTGGTCGCGTCCGGCCAGATCATCTCCGGGGTCATCCGGGCGAGGCCGGCCGGCACGGTGAAGTCGATGCCCTTCGCGGCGTCCGCTCCCTTGGCCGGTACGGGCAGGCTGGGATCGGGTGCGGTCACATTCTCGGTGACGGTGCGGCCGAACTGCTGCGGGTCGGTGAACGTCCGGTAGCCGGCCGTCGCCAGCGTCGGGTGCGAGCTGGTGTTGTACAGGCTCACTGTCTGGTTGACGGTTGACCCGCCGGTGCCCACGACCGCGAGCTGCGACGAGTCGGCCGATGACGTCGACGCGATCAGCTTGGACGGGTCGCCGTGGCTGTGCAGCGTGCTGCCGGGCAGCTGCCGAGCGGCCTGCACGGCGGCGTAGATGTTGAGCAGCCCGGCGCCCTGCTGGTCGGCCGGCGCACCGGTGTCGGTGGCGGTGCTGGTCAGGACCTGCTTGATCAGCGCCGGCGACGGGCTCGCGCCGTGGTGCGTGTCGCGGTAGGCCTGGATGACGTCGGCCACCGCCCCGGACACGAGCGGGCAGGCCTGGCTGGTGCCACCGAACGCCACGGTGTTGGTGTTGCTCGGGCAGCTGCTCGCCGCCGGGTTGCACGCCGCCTGGCCGCTGTAACCCGGCGCCACCAGGTCGGGCACCTTGTTGTTCGGGGTCGTCCCACCCGACGACAACGGGGTGATGTCGTCGTTCCCCCAGCCGGCGTAGCCGAAGGCCTGGGCCTCGAGCCGCAACGTGTTCGTCGCGCCGACCTCGATCACCTGCGGATCGGACGCCGGCGAGGACACCGTGCCCTGCACGCCGCTGTCGCCGGACGAGACGACGACGGTGACGCCCGCCGCGACCGCCGCGTCGTTGGCCGCGTAGTGCGTGGCGTAGTTGCCGGGGCGCAGGCCATAGCCGTACGACTCGGAGAGGACGTCGGCGTGGTAGACGGTCACGGCGGCGTCGATGCCGGCGACGATCTGCGACTCGCTCTCGGTCAGCACGTCGCCGGAGCTGCTCTCCGGGTGGTCGTTGTGGTTGATGTCCACCAGCGAGGCGTCCGG
>DASXYE010000131.1:0-3244 GCA_036502695.1 Jatrophihabitantaceae bacterium | reverse complement strand
ACCGTTCGAGATGACGGCCGGCGAGCTGGGCGCCGCCACCTACGTCACGTCGGGCACCATGACCAGCCGGCTCGATCGCCTCGTCACGCGCAAGCTGGTGATCCGCCGGCCGGACGACGACGACGGCCGCCTCGTCCGGGTTCGCCTCACCGCCGCCGGACGGCGCCGGGTCGACGGCGCGCTGACCGCGCTGGTCGAATCGGAGCGTGAATTGGTCGGGCAGTTGTCCGCGCCGAAACGTGATCGGCTGGCCGCCTCGCTGCGGGAATTGCTCGCCGCGGCCATGTCACGCGGCACGCCGGCTCGGTAACGACTCGGGAACAACGCGTGTTGTCCATGTAGCGAAGCTGAGAACCCGCCCGGCGCAAGACGGGGCCGTACGGGAGCGTAGCTACGCTGTCGACGGGAGTGCGGGATTCTCGAGGAGTGCACATCGGCGCCGAGCGCGCGAGCGCGGAGACGGAGGCCGGCCGTTCAGGCATGGACGCCGGGCCTACCGGCACGCCCGCTGACCCCCCCGCTGGTGCCCCCGACACCCCGTCCGATGCGCAGGCCTTGACCGACGGTCAGGGCAGCCCGGCGGTGTCGTCGGTCTCGGCGATCCGCGGCGTGCTGCGCGTCGCGCCGTTCCGGCGGCTCTGGTACGCCACCGCCTTGTCCAGCCTGGGCGACTGGCTCGGACTGCTGGCCACCACGGCGCTGGCCACCTCGCTGGCCCACGGCTACCAGGCCCAGAACTACGCGCTGGGCGGCGTGTTGGTCGTCAAGCTGTTGCCGTCGATCGTGCTCGGGCCGGTGGCCGGTGCCTTCGTCGACCGGTTCGACCGGCGCCGCACGATGGTGATCGGCGACGCGGTGCGGTTCGTGCTGTTCTTGACGATTCCGCTGGCCCACCTGATCGTCAGCCAGCACAACACGCTGGTGTGGCTGTACGTCGCGAGCTTCCTCATCGAGGGCATCGGCCTGTTCTGGTTACCGGCCAAGGACGCCTCCGTGCCCAATTTGGTGCGCCGCGATCAGATCGAGCCGGCCAACCAGCTGAGCCTGATCACGACGTTCGGGCTGACCCCGGTACTCGGCGCGGCCCTGTTCTCGGTGCTCTCGCTGATCACGAACGTGCTGGCCCGGCACCTGTCCTTCTTCAAGACCCAGCCGACGAACCTGGCGTTGTACTTCAACGCGGGGACGTTCCTGTTCGGCGCGATCGTGGTGTTCTTCATCCGCGAGATCAGCGGGCAGCGGGGCAACCGTCCCGCCGACGAGCAGCCCAGCTTGCTCGCGCTGATCCGCGAAGGCGCGAAGTTCGTCGGGTCGTCCCGGCTGGTGGGCGGCCTCATCATGGGCCTGGTCGGTGCCTTCGTGGCCGGCGGGGCCGTCATCGGCGCCGGCAAGATCTTCGTCACCAGCCTCGGCGGCGGCAACGCGTCCTACGGTGTGCTGTTCGGATCGGTGTTCGTCGGCCTCGGCTCGGGCATGGCGTTCGGCCCGCGCATCTTCCGGGGACTGTCCCGGCGGCGCCTGTTCGGACTGTCGATCGTGTTCGGCGGCATCTGCCTGGTGATCACCGCGGTCATGCCGCAGGTCGCCCTCGCGATGGTCTTCGTGCTCGGCGTGGGCTTCGGGGCCGGCATGGCCTACCTGTCCGGCACCACGCTGATGGGCACCGACGTCGACGACGAGATGCGCGGTCGCATCTTCGCGTTGCTGCAGTCGCTCATCCGGGTCGTGCTCATCCTCACTCTGGCGGCGGTGCCGTTCGTCGTGGCCCAGATCGGCCGCAACCGGTTCGCCGTCCTCGGCGGCCACATCACGGTCGACGGCACCCGGTTCGTGCTGGTCGCCGGTGGACTGTTCGCGATCGCCGCCGGAGTGCTCGCGTACCGCCAGATGGACGACCGGCAGCACGCGCCGATCCTGGCCGACGTCAAGTCGGCGCTGCTGGGCGATTCGGCGGCTCGACGGCGGATGCACACCGGCGGCGTCCTCATCGCGTTCGAGGGCGGCGAGGGATCCGGCAAGTCCACCCAGGCCCGGATGCTGGCCGAGTCGCTGGCCCGCGACAACCACACGGTGCACGTCACGCACGAGCCGGGCGCCACGGTGGCCGGCGCCAAGATCCGCGATCTGTTGCTGCACCACGACGAGCAGCTGACCGCCCGGGCCGAGGCGCTGCTGTTCGCCGCCGACCGGGCGCACCACGTCGACACCGTGATCAAGCCGGCCCTGGACTCCGGCGAGATCGTGATCACCGACCGGTACGTCGACTCGTCGCTGGCGTATCAGGGTGTCGGACGTGACCTGAAGACTGAGGACGTGCGACGTATCTCGCGGTGGGCCACCGGCGGGCTCACCCCCGACCTGGTGGTGCTGCTCGACGTCCCGGCGGCGGTGGGTCTGAACCGGGCCCGCGGGCGGGGCGCCGCCGACAAGCTGGAACGCGAGTCGATGGACTTCCACGAGCGGGTGCGCCAGGCCTTCCGGGGGCTGGCCGAGGCCGCGCCGCGGCGGTACCTGGTGCTGGACGCCTCCCGCCCGCCGGCCGAGCTGGCCGCCCAGGTGCACGACGCGGTCGAGCGGCTGCTCAACGGACGACGCCGGCGGGGGACGAAGTGACGGTCTGGGACGAGCTGGTCGGGCAGGAACCCGCGGTGGCCGTGCTGCGCTCGGCGGCCGAGGCGGCGCGCGATCTGCACGACGGCCGGCCGGTGTCGCCCGGAGCGCTGACCCACGCCTGGCTGTTCACCGGGCCGCCCGGGTCGGGCCGCTCGGTGGCCGCCCGGGCGCTGGCCGCCGCGCTGCAGTGCGTCGATCCCGATGGCCCGGGGTGCGGGCACTGCTCGGGCTGCCACACGACGCTGAGCCGCAGTCATCCCGACGTGCACGCCGTCGTCCCGGAAGGGCTGTCCATCTCGGTGGCCGACATGCGCTCGGTCGTCGCGACGGCCGCCCGGCTGCCCGCGCTCGGACGGTGGCAGGTCGTGCTGATCGAGGACTCCGACCGGCTCACCGAGCAGGCGTCCAACGCGCTGCTCAAGGCCGTCGAGGAACCGCCGGCGCGGACGATCTTCCTGCTGTGCGCGCCGTCCACCCATCCGGACGACGTGTCCGTGACGATCCGGTCGCGGTGCCGGCTCGTCTCGCTGCGCATCCCGCCGGCCGACTCGGTGGCCGGCATCCTGCAGCGGTCCGGCGTCGATGCCGCGACGGCCGCGTGGGCCGCCGCGGCCGGGCAGGGCCACGTCGG